>DAOG01000113.1 GCA_002501765.1 Methanosaeta sp. UBA204 | reverse complement strand
AAAAGTCGTGGCCCCATTGAAACATAACAGGCTTTCCGTGCCTTGTTTTTGGATCGATGACTCTGTCCATGGCTGAAAAGTCGTGGCCCCATTGAAACTCATAATATCACTCCGTGTTTATAGTGACGGTCCCACTGTCCATGGCTGAAAAGTCGTGGCCCCATTGAAACGCATTCTTCCTCGTTGAGGCTGGTTAGCACTGTTACACCCTCTCCATGGCTGAAAAGCCGTGGCCCCATTGAAACGATGTAGATATGATGCAAGTCAGGAACTTGCAACGTCTATCCATGGCTGAAAAGTCGTGGCCCCATTGAAACGGAATTGAATGCCTCTTGTTGTAAATTTCTTGAGTTTCTATCCGGATAAGTGTCAAACTTAGCGTTCAGGACTATAAACGCTCATGAACCTGGGCTCATGCTCGAAATCCGAAAAAAGTTAAAGACGCGGATGAGAACGTTCTTCTTCCTGCTCACGGCGTGATCCATCTCAGCTCTATCTCGTCCCCCAGCTCGATGAGGGCGGCATATCCCTGGCGCATCTCACCGACGTTGACGATCCTGGTGGCGCCGATCTCGGCCTCACCCCGGTCTTCGTGGATATGGCCGCATATCAGAAGATCCGGCTGGTACTCCTCGACGAAGCGGCGGAGGCTCACCGACCCGGTTCTTTCGCCGCTGTATATCGTATCGCGAGCGCCCCTGGGCGGCTGGTGGGTCAGGACCACCCTGCGCCGGGCGTCCGAGATATCCTCGTGGACCAGGGCCAGCGATCCGTAGACATCATCGTCCAGATGATAGTACCTGGTCGGATCCCCGAGCCGCTTGAGGTTGCGGACCACCATCCCGCCCATGCCGATGAAGCCGCAGTCTCCGTGCCGGTAAGACCCGTGGTCGATCATCCTCAGCCCTGCCCTCTTCCAGAGGTCCGGCACGAACTCTCTCGGGTCCATGTTGCCCGGAACTATCAGTACAGGAGGGCCCAGCCTGGCTAGAGCCTCGGCTACGGGCCTCGCATCTTCGACTGCGCCTGCATTGTGAAGGTCTCCGCAGAAGGCGATGATGTCCGCATCCAGATTCTCCAGAAGGCGGAGCTTTTCGGCATGGCCATGGAGATCGGCCAATCCCAGAATCCTCATGCTGCGATCCCTCCCTGGTTATATGAAATATCTGTTCTAGTGGCGCTATTATTATTTATAACCTTACTTTTTAGACGATTCATTTCAGGATAGATTATATCTAGCTAATTTTATTATTCGACCAAAACCTCCTTCTAGCCTCGCCCCCCTCCTTGTGCGGAGATATCTAGTATGGCGATCCATCCCATCGAGTTTCGTTACGGCAACCCGGAGATGAAGGAACTATGGACCGAGAATTACAGGTTCTGCTGCCTCTTCCGGGTGGAGGCGGCCCTGGCCCGGGCGGAAGAAGAGGTGGGCATGATACCAAAAGGCGCGGCCGGGGACATCGAGAACGCGGCGGAGAAGGCCAATCCCGACCGGGCCAAGGTGATCGAAGACGAGATCGGGCACGACATGATGGCCGTGGTCCTCGCCCTGGCCGAGTCCTGCGAATGGGCAGGAGAGTGGGTCCACCTGGGCGCCACCTCCAACGACATCCTGGACACCGCGACCGGACTGCAGATCAAGACCTCTCTGAATGTTTTGGAAGAGAAACTGAAGAGGGTGCTGGAGGTTCTCCTGGACCGGGCTGCAGAACACAAGAACCTGGTCTGCGCCGGCCGCACTCATGGCCAGATCGCAGTTCCCACCACCTACGGCCTGAGGTTCGCCATCTGGGCCTCGGAGGTGGCCAGGCACCTCGAGAGGCTGGCCCAGCTCAGACCCCGGGCCGCCGTGGGCAAGATGAGCGGCGCGGTGGGCACCCAGGCCGCCTTCGGCTCTGCAGGCATGACGCTTCAGAGCAAGGTCATGGAGAACCTGGACCTGAACGAGGTGGACGTCTCCAACCAGGTCGTCCAGAGGGACAGACATGCGGAGATGATATGCTGGATGGGCCTGGTGGTCACCACCCTGGACAAGATCTGCGTAGAGATCAGGTCTCTCCAGCGGAGCGAGATCGGCGAGGTGCAGGAAGTCTTCGGCAAGCGCCAGGTCGGGTCCAGCACCATGCCCCACAAACGCAACCCCATCAAGTCGGAACAGGTCTGCGGCCTGGCCAGAGTGGTGAGAGCCCAGATCGAACCTGCCCTGGCCAACATGGTTCTATGGGACGAGCGCGACCTGACCAACTCCAGCTGCGAGCGAATAGTTTTCCCGGAGGCTTTCATCATGACCGATCATCTCCTCGGCCTGACCGCCCGCATCTTAGAAGGGCTCACCATCAGGCCGGACCGGGTGGAGCAGAACCTTAACCTCCTCCGGGGCCTGAACATGGCCGAGGCGGTGATGGTGGAACTGGCCAAGAGAGGCGCGGGCCGGCAGCAGGCCCACGAGATACTGAGACGCTGCTCCACGACCGCGCTCGAAGAGGACAGAGAGCTGGCGAAGGTACTCGCCGACGAGGAGGTCGTGGCCCAGCACCTCTCGCCCGAAGAGATCAGAGAGCTTCTGGACCCGCATCGCTACATAGGAACCGCCGTGGAACAGGTGGAGCGGCTCGATGATATACTGAGGCCCCTCCTGGACTAAGAGATAGAGATACCGGCGATATTAAAATGATGATATGAGCATTCATGCGCCCCGTGCGATGCTGCTGAAGCCCGGATCGATCCTCAGAAACGAAGAAGGAGAGATTTTGGACGCCAGGTCTTCGGTGGTGCTGATCGTCTCAGGCTCTGCGAAGTTGGTGGTGGATACGGGACTGGCTGGTGAGGAGAAGGTCATATTAGAGAACCTGGCCATGCGGGGTCTGGACCCGGAGGAGGTGGACCTGGTGGTCAACACCCACAGCCATCCAGACCACTGCGGCAACAACTACCTCTTCAGCAGAGCAGAGATGCTCTCTGCAGAGAACACCGAAGACGGGGAGGCAATCGCTCCAGGGGTCTGGATTCTGGGGACACCGGGCCATACCCAGGAAAGCATATCGATAGTCTGTGAATCCGATAAAGTGGTGGTGATGGCGGGAGATGCCCTCCCCACCAGGTCCAACTACCTCAAATGGGTCCCGCCCAGGCTTCACGTCGATGGCGAACTGGCGATGAAAAGCATGACCATGATCGTCGATCTGGCCGATGTAGTCGTCCCGGGCCACGACAAACCCTTCTCGGTCAGGGACGGCAGATATTCATCGTACCTGGACTGAGATGATGCCAAAAATCAATTTACTATCTCGCGGATATGTAGTACTATGAGATATAAAAAGCTAAAAAGGCAAACTATTAATAGTAAAAAATGTAGAATATAATCGAATGCCTCTAAAACTAACTTCGAAAGAGAAACAGGTCCTCTACGGTATGGCCAGATATCCAGGACTCAGCGACATAGATATGGCTTCGAGGATCGGCGTGGATAGATCGACGATATTCAAGAGCAAGAGGAAGTTCCGCGGATGGCAGCTGATAAAGCTTATGAACGTCCCCTCCGGGATAGCGGTAGGCGCCGAGATCCTGACCGCGGTCATCGCCTGGTACAGGCCGACCGCGCCTCTGGATGTCAGGAAGATATCCGGCGAGTTCGGTCGCTGGGTGGACCATCCCAACTGCATCTTTCACACATCTACCGACAGTGAATCGGTATCCATGGTCTATACCAGGAGCCTCACCGAGTTCAAGAGCGTCTTCAACCCGATCATAGACGGCTACCGCGGAAAAGGCTTTCTCGAAGACGTCCGATGTTATCACTATCCCTTCCAACTGACCAGCTCCTCCTGCGATTCTGCTCTGGCCGTGGACAACACCTTCGGGCTGGAAAAGACCGATCTACAAGACGATATCCTTCTGGAAGAAGGTAGTGCTGTAGTGCCCCAGAAGCTCACCGAAAAGGACAAACTGGCGCTCTACGCCTTCGTGAAGTACCCCACCTCCTCCGATCTGGAACTCTCCAGGCGGACGGGGATATCCCGGCCCACCATCTCAGGGAAGAGGAGCAAGTTCTTCCAGAACAACCTGCTGAGCAGACAAGCCTACGTAGACTGGCAGAAGATCGGGTGCGAGCTTATGAGCTTCTATCATGTCGATGTGAAACCAGGAGCCAGCAACGACGATATGATGCAGGTCTACTCTTCTTTCAGGAGTATCGGGGCTGCTCTCTTCAGCTACATCCAGCCGGGTGAAGTCTTCGGATCGTTCCTATCCCACGGTTATCCGGATCTCAGCATGAGGATGAACAAGGTGGTCAGGCACCTGACGGAGGATGGCCTAATCCAGGAGAGACCACTTCATGTGATAGTACCCCTGCGGGAGATCAAGGCGAAGAAGATAGACTACGCCCCGATGGTCAAGGAGATGCTCGGAGTCGACAGAGTGATATGACCGGTCCGGTCGTCGTCGTCTCCACCGTGGTGGACCCGGCCAGCGCGAACATAGCGGAGAAGCTCCTCGAATCGATCCCCTGGGATGAACAGGATGGCTATCTATCCTCCGGCAGCTACAGGCTGATCATTCTGGAAGAGGAGATGATCTATCTTAGGGACCTGGACCATAGGCTGAAGGATCTGGGCCTCAACCCCGATCTGGTGGTCTTCGCATCCAGACACCAGTCCAAGGACAAGGCTCCCAGGCTCTGCGGTCACTTCACCGGGAACTCCAGAGAGGCCCTCATGGGCGGAAACTCGCACGAGCTGGCGGTTGCGGCCCCGGGCGCTCTCAAATCTTTCCTCTCGAACCTGGCCCGAGAAGCGCCCGGCGACTTTCTGATATCTGCAGAGGCCACTCACCACGGCCCCACTGATATGAGAACCCCCTCTTTTTTTGCGGAGATTGGAAGCACGGAACGGGAATGGTCAGACCCGGCCGCGGGCATGGCCGTCGCCCGATCGATACTGAATATGGAACCTCACCTTGGCCCTGTCTTCTTGGGGTTTGGCGGCGGTCACTACGTCCGGCGCCAGAGCCGGATGATCATGGAGACCGGCATAGCCTTCGGCCACCTTTTCTCCAACTACCAGGTGGATGACCTGGACCTGAAGCTGGTGGAGGAAGCCCAGCTCAAGTCCGGCGCCTCTTATGCTTATCTGGATCGGAAGTCGCTGCGGTCAAAGGCCAAGAGAAACCTGTCGGATATCCTGGATAGGCTGGGGCTGGAAACAATGAACGAGAGAGATATCGGGGGAAGATTTCCTCACCCGGGCTGATGCCTGACATCTCCGATATCCATTCCGACCCCCCTGAATAGGTCAGAGTCTGCAGGAGCTGCAGCTATAGTCCTGAACGCTAAGTTTGATACTTATCCGATGCGCAAGACGATCCAAGCCCAAGAAAACGCTGGCCTTGTAGCAGATGACTTCTTTGAGAGGCTC
>DAOG01000033.1 GCA_002501765.1 Methanosaeta sp. UBA204 | reverse complement strand
AGACATAAAGTAGTACACTACCGTCTTTCTCTACCCAGCCCCAACCTTTGTAGTCCTCGGCCAGCTGGCGAATGTCATAGGCTGCCTTGTCAGGAATCTCATTATTAAGATGCAAACCTGCCCATCTCTCAATACGTTGGTCCATCCCGCCCGCGTCCTGCCATCTATCGCGCAGCTGGATCGGATCTCCCCCTGCCCGCGCATGGAAATGGATCGCTAGGCCGTTACGGTCTGGGTCTTTGGACGCCTTCTCCGCATCCCTGGCCCAGGCCAACAGATCTTCCAGAGGCTCCATGAAATGGCCTATGGCTATGCCCACCGATAGGGTGGGCGCCCCAGCCACTCCCGCAGGATAATCCTTCAATAATTCTCCGAACTTGTCGTGTAGCTTCCTGGCAGCCTTCAGGCATATGTCCACCGGTAGAAAAGCGAGAACATCGTCCCCCCCTGAGTAGACCAAACAACCGTTATGGCCCTCAATAATGCTTCTGGCCTGCCCGGCGAACTCAGCAAGTTTAGCGGAGAACTCGCGGTGCTTCTTCGCAGATTTCTTCGCAGATTTAATTGCTGAGATCACTTTGCCTATTCGGTCACCATCCGCTACCAGCAGCGCTAGATAAGGATCGGGCGTCCCAAGGGCAAGACCACCGTTCTCATTTTTTTGAAGCCTATCGACCCTATCCTTGATATCCTTCAGCTTATCCCGATCAGTATTAGAGAGCAGATCCTCATAAGCATCAGATCCTCTATTAGGATTCATCAGCCTGTGCAGCCTCGACGGATACAGGACCTGCCCATCGTAAGGAAAGTCTCTGTAAACTAATTTGTCAGTTCCTGAGGAAAAGCCGTTCACACCCTCGCAAAGATCGATAATCTCTTGAAGATGCCTCTCGGCATCTCCCCCCGAAGCCTTTACACCACGAATCCATGGATCTGCAGCTACCCGGATTACTGATGGAAAGGTGGCTATATCTCCACCCAGTCTCTTGGTCAGGCCTACGGCACAGAGCTGCTCCCCCTCTGCCAGTCTCATTTTGAGGACCAGCTTCCAGGGAACTTCGCTTTTATCCAGTACGCTCTCTCTGGCCCCGTCCAGAGATGACTTGCGAATACGGGGGCGACCTTTGGCAGGGAGGAAGTCCCGCGTGGCTTTTCTTCCCGAGAGAATGTGCATCAGCCTCTTGCGGGACGCAGCATAGTCATCGCCCAAAGGAATCCAGGCCGAGTAGAAAGCGATGACATCGTCTACCTGCTCATCCCAGATATCACCACGCACAAACACCTTAGCCTCGTTCCTTGCTCCTCTGGCATAGTCCCTCCATCGAGATTGTGCAGCCTCGTAAGCTCGACCTCTCAGGTCCACTGGGTCTGAGCCATCAGGCAGCTCGGCCAAAATTATGTTGGCCACGTTGAAAGCATCAATATCGTCAGAAGGAACGAGCCTGGGGTCGTTCTTCTCAAGGGCAGGAAATATCAGCTTGCCCCCATCTTCTGCTATTACTCTGGCTGCAGCCTTGCTGATCTCCGAGAGAAGATGAGAGCCAAACCATAGATCCCGAGTGCGCCGGGCGGCAGCGATGAAATCCTGAACCGGTCCGATGGTGACGACGAGAAGATGGGGCGTCATAGGCCCACCTCCTGGAAGCCTCTCTCTTCTGCAATTGCGAAAGCTATGAATGCATCAAGTGCCGATCCGGTATCGCAGAGACCTGACATAGGCGAGTCCTCGTATTCAGCATTCAGAGGGTCTCTTATTTGAGAAGCCGTTATCATGCATCCCGAAACTAAGTCTCTTTTACCGGGTTTTACATAGGCTGACTCCAGAATAGGGGTATTGAGTCTCAGAATCATTGACGCAAAGCGTCCATTGCTGAATGTTATGGGTCTCAATATTAAGGGACTTGCCATGCGATCATGATCTTTGTCATGCTGTAAAGTAGGCTTTATATTCTCTCCACGGATTTCAATGATTATCGGCATGCCAAACTCAACACGAGGGAAGGCGAGGTCCTTTATCCTATGATCTGGCGGATGCCACCTATGCGGCCTACTTGGTAGATTTTGCTGTCTTAGAACTAATTCTCGAAGAGACTCTGGCTCAGGCCAGCGTGAACGCCCCGGTCTTCTGTCTGAACCAAGATTACGTCCTACCTCCACACCTTGACGAAAATCTTTCATAATACTTATGCTATTTTCCCAGCAAGATATCAGATCTCGCCCATCTTTCATATAGATCTTACCAAAGGTGGGCCATTTTTTATCCCCTGACTCTGATGACAAAGGTAACCCAAAATAGGTTAGACGATCTTTCAACCAATCTTTAAACTCCTGAAGACTTGGGGGAATCAAATCTGGATCTAAAGGATTTGCCTCCAAGCAATGAAGGGCACCACACCCCCTTCGGGTCCTTGCCCCAATGCCCCCGAAGTTAACCCACGCCCAAAGGGCGGCTTCAACATCAATTTCTATGTTATGATCTTCATCGACCAGCTGAGTAAGGCCTTTCTCCTCTCGTTGTTTGTTATACACAGGGATATAACGCCTAATTAGTTCCTGCTTTGGGATGCGCACCGTTAACCGGAACCGGACCGATCTAACAATCTTTGTGGGAAGTTTGGGATTTTCACTATCAGGAGGCGTGCCCTGGAAAGGAAATAGCACGTAGGTTAGAGGATTTCCTCGTCTATTGAAAGGGTGAGACCATCGGAGGTCGTAACCTCCTTCTCCACGGCGTTTTTTCGGATTCCATTTATAGTGAGCACATTCCGAAGGTTCATCACGCTCTTCAACTGCGATTTCAATACTAACCGGGCTCGGATTCTCCGTCGTCCCCCAGACCTCACCTTCTCTCTGACGTAACTCCTCTACAGCCTCAAACCTCGCCCCTCTCGTCGCCCGCCACCAAAACCTCAGATGACCTCGGATGCTCGACGGCCGGATGAGCGTCACCTCATCGTTCTCCCCTGCCTTTGCCCCACCTCCAAAGAGAGGAGTGATTACCTGGATCTCATAGCTCTTGGTGATAGCATCCGGGTAAGGATTCGCATCTTCTGGCCTACCTGGACAATCTCTGATACTCCTTGACATATCATCATCCTCTTTGGTTTGCCTCCATATCCTCCGCCACATTGCCCTCTTTGTTGACGTCCGGCACAAATACCCCCAGCCCGAAGTGCGCCCCGTACCCCAGCACGATCGGCCCCCTCACCGGCTCCGAGAACTCGATCCTGAACCCGTAGCCCATGCTCCCGGCACGCCTACCCTCACCGCTATTCCTCTCCCTCCTGAAGCTCAGCCACCTGGTCTCGTGGCCTGCCAGGTCCGTAGAGAAGACCGTATCAACTGCTGTAGGCGAGGGAAAACCACCCAGCTCCAGCAGCCTCCGCAACTCGTGCTCCGGCCCACCAATCAGCAGCCCGTTCTCGTCTCGCTTGGGCACCCCTGCCCTGGTGGCCTTGGGATGTCTCGTGGGCATGAAAGGCGTCCTCGAGACCCATGTTTTGGCCTCGGCCAGGATGGAGCACTCACCCCGCCCCAGGTCTGGCCCGCCGAAGTTCTCAGGCTGGCCCATACCCAAGAGGACCAGTTGGACGTCGTGGCGGCTGTAGTCCCAGACATTATTCAGACCATCCAGGGCCCTGCGCTCCTTTGGGCCGAAGCTCATGGGGGCGTAAACGGTGACGTGTGTGATCTCGCCCCGTCGCCCTTTACCCAGGCCCAGGTTTGACTCGCACAAAATATGTGCATGACCGTGCCCCTTCAGCGGTCTCCCGGAATCGTCGCAGCCCGTGAATACCTGAGACCCATCGGAGCGGCTGACCAGGGCCACATGAATCCTCTCCGCCAGAGAGACGGCATCGGTGAGCCTGGGCGGGGCCTGGCTGGCCACGGCGTAGCGGGCCACGGTGAGCCTATCCCCTTCGGGCCTGCCCAAACCGGCCCTTGGCATGACATCAAAGGCGTTCCTGGGCCTTGTATAAGTCACCCAGACGCTCCCCGGCGGCTGGCTCCAGCCTGCCTTCTTCAGGTCTCCGGTATCGGCGTGCAGAGCCTGGAATATATCTACGGGAAGGTTCTGCTCGATCTTCTCAACATCCTTCTTGCTCAGCTTGACCTTCTCCACAGGCTTGCCCTTCTCCCTGGCCCTCTCCCTCAGCTCCTCAAGCCTTCTCTCCTTGTGGCTCTCCAGGGCAGCCTCCCTCCACTCCTGGTAGGCCCTCGGAAGCATGGGGGCCAGGGCCCTTACTCCTTCGTACCCATCGGGCAGCGCGTCTCCACCCTCCAGAGGACGTGAGTTGGCCTCCCCGGGATCATCTACCAGCTTTGCCTCTGCCCAGGACTCTGCCCGACCCAGGTAGCCGAGACGCGATAAAAGGAGGGTCAGAGCCATCCTCTCGTCTTCGGAGACCTCCACCTCGGGCCAGAAGACGAGCAGTTTCGTTCCCTCCTCTAGGGCCACGAAGGTGTCAAAGATCTCGGAGGTCATCCCGTTGAGAGGGGACCGGAATAGGGGCATGTAGTGGCGGGTGTGCCCCAGAGCAGCCTCAGGTAGGTAATATCTGGGAAGGATTCCGAGCTTCTCCACCAGTCTCCTTACCATGGTCTCGTCCACCTCCCCCTGGGCCTTATGGTACCATGTGGAGATCAACGCCCTGAGGATACGCCAGGGTGACGGGGGCCACTCCACAGCCCCCTCGTTTACTTGTCTGTCCCAGGGGGTGGCGTGATACCTGCCCGCTGGAAAACCGAACTCGACGGCTAGCATCCCATCCCTCACAGGGTCATCTGTAGACCACTGTCGTGATCCTGGGATCTGCGAAGTTGTCCCCGGCCATCTCGATCATCTCCGGCAGGGCCTCCTCTATTTCCCTCAGCGAAGGCAGGGCGAAACCCTCAGGCCGCTTGACCTCTGGCTCGCCCACGACCTCCAGATCACAGGCGGTACGGAAGCGGAGGCCTTCCTCTAGCACCTTCCCGATCTTGTAGGTGGCCAGGGCCACCAGAAGGTCCTCCACCACCTCCCCGAGCCGGTAGCCACGAATCTGGGCCAGATCGAGGTTGAAGTAGGCCGTAATCTCCCCGGTGTACTCGTCCCTGTGGAAGGGGACATGACCAAAGCCCTTCTTTGCATCCCCGGAGGGATTGACCTCGTCCATCTTCACCCCGCCGCTGGGAGCCACGTTGACATCTCTGGCCTCAACGAAGCCGGAAAGGGCCCTGGGAAGACGTAACCTGCCCCCTGCCAGGTTGCTCTTTGCCAGGAAGACGCCGTGGAGGAGGGAGTTCACGTCGTACTTAAGCAGGGTCTTTGCCAGGAGATGAAGATCAACACGACCTCGTTCCATGACACCAAGTTCACCACTAAGTTTTTCGAAGAATGATTTATCCTTCGACTCTAGGATGTACGGACTATTTATTCGGCTCTGTCTAGAAATCTAGTG
>DAOG01000022.1 GCA_002501765.1 Methanosaeta sp. UBA204 | reverse complement strand
TATTGTCCCAAGGCCTATCCAACCAGTACTAGGGATACGTATTAATGTTAATAGGGCACCATTTCCAAAGATTAAGGACCGAGTAAATCATTCATTCGGTCGGATTCGCCCGGAGTATACAATGTTATACAATGTTATACATTATATACAACTACTATAAAGAACCTATTGACAGGATGCTTTCCAGCTCTTCCTTCGTAAAAGTGCACTCCCCCTCGATGGTCACCCTCTCCGGCAGCGTGCCGAACCTTGCCCGGAGTATCAGGTCTGCCAGCTCTTCTTGCATCACCCTGGCGATGCCCACGATAGACGTAGTAGGCCGGGGGTTGACATCCACGACCCTGGGCAGATCGCCCACCACCAGGTCGATCCCGGCGTAGCCTCTGAGATCCAGAGCCCGGGCCGCCATCTTTGCCACGGAGAAGATCTCCTCCTCCCGTGCCGAAGGGTAGGGAACCTGGCTCCCTCTGTACTCTACGGAATCGCCCATATCGATCAGCTGCCTGTTCAGCGTCAGGGGTAGTACCCGGTTTCCGGAAGATATCAGGCTGACGCTCAGGTGCTCCCCTTCGTGGTACCTGGTGACCATGCGGTCGTCGTTCTCGGGTACATCGGATACGATCTCCACGCCCTCGGACGCGCACCCGTACCTGGGCTTGAGAACATAGTGTCCACCATCGGTCCGGGTGACGATCTCTACCACGGGAACGCCTCGCTTCTCCAGGGTCATGGTACAGGAGGCCTTGTCCGCGCAGAGCCCGGCGCTCTTCGGAGACGATCCCAGGTTGGACGCATTCTCTTCCATAACCTCCACAAAACCCGGGATGAGATCGTCCGGTGCGATCACCAGCCCGGCGTCTGCATCGGCTTGTGCCAAAAAGTCTCCGAACCCGCTCCGCAGCAAGACGGGCTCTCCTGCGCCGATTACAGGTCCGGCGGTGAGGTAAACCACCTCGTGACCACAGCGCTGAAAGCTGGCGGCCAGGGTGGACAACATCGCCATTCCCTCGACCCAACAGGTTCCAAAAAGCCCGGTGGCCACCGCATATTCGGCCAGCAGTATCTTCATACCAGCATCTTCGTATCAGTATTGCCGGGCCATCAGAACGCACTTCTCGGTCTCTGCACCACAGATCAGACACCGACCCTCGAACGTCTTCTCGGGTTTCCAGGGCTCGCCCAGCATGGAGACGCCGATCTCGTCCTCCAGTCGGTGACCGCAGTCCTCGGAGCCGCACCAGCCCACCCTGGCCATCCCCATCTCGGCCTGGTCCCGGGCCTCTTCCACCGTGGTGCAGTCCTTAATCCTGCTCACCATGAACTCCCGGGCGGCAGCCTGCATGACGGCCTGGAGATCTTCTGCCTCTTTGAAGACGGCATCTTTGAGCTCCTTTTTGGCCACCGTCACCTTCTTACCGTCTCGACGCGCCAGGACCGCCACCCCCTGCTTTATGTCTCTGGGACCCACCTCGATCCTGATGGGGACGCCGTGAAGCTCCCATTTATAGAACTTGGATCCCGGCCGCTCGTCGCCATCGTCGGTCTTCACCCTGACGCCGACGTCGGCGAGCTGCTCGTGGAGCGACCCGCATACCCGGATCACCTCATCCCGATCCTTGTCTTTGAATATAATAGGAACGATCACCACCTGTACGGGAGCCACCGACCATGGAAGAACGAGACCGTTATTGTCACCGTGTACCGAGACCAACGCGGCGATGCATCTCTCCGAGATGCCGTAGCAGGTCTGGTTCACGAACTCTTGCTCTCCTTCGGTGTTCTCGTAGGTGATCTCGTAGGTGGCGGCAAAGTTGGTGCCCAGATGGTGCGCGGTCCCGATCTGGAGGGTTCTGCCGTCGGGCATTATGGTATCCAGAGCAATGGTATAATCGGCTCCCGGGAACTTGTCCCAGGAAGGCCGCCTGATGAAGACGAAGGGTACCGCCAACCGCTCGTAGAACCTGGCGTAGATCTCCAGCGCCGCCTCCACCTGATCTCTCGCCTCTTCCCAGGTGGCGTGGGCGGTGTGAGCCTCCTTGAAAGAGGTGATCTCTCTCAGCCTGATCAGCGGTCTGGTATGCTTGGTCTCGTACCGGAAAGAGTTGACGATCTGGTAGATCTTCAAAGGAAGGTCTGCGTGGCTCCTGATCCAGAGCTTGAACATGGGGTATATCGCGGTCTCGCTGGTGGGTCTGAGAGCGAGCTTGACATCCAGAGGCGTCGTACCTCCATGGGTGACCCAGTAGACCTCGTCCTCGAAGCCCTTGATGTGCTCGGCCTCCTTCATGAACTCGGTCTCTGGTATGAGCAGGGGGAACTGAGTCTCCTGGTGATCGACATCCAGCATCTCTTTGATTATGTCGTAGACGTTCCTGCGCAGGGCGAACCCGAAAGGGTGCCAGACACACATGCCCTTGACAGGATATCTGACATCGATTATCTCCGCGGCTTTCAGGAGCTCGTGATACCATTCACTGAAATTTTCTTTACTCGGTATTTTGGACTCGGTCATTCCATCACCGGTACAGCCTGTAAGTCGATAAAGGGTTGAATGACGATAGGTGTAATCAGCGTCTCGATCACCGCCGCCAGAAAGAGGAAGAGCACCACCCATCTCAGGAGACGAAGGGCAGACCTTACCTCCCCGCCCAGGTCAACATCCCTCCCCAGGAGGGTGAGCAAGAAGATATGGCCCAACCTGAACCCCACGCCGATACAGATCAAAATGGTAGGCAGCTCAATTATGCCGTGAGGCAGTATGGCGGCGACCAGATACGTCATCCCGATCGTCTCGATCGCGTGATAGCCGATGACGCCCAGCACCACCCCGTTCAGCACCGCCACCAGGGCAGGAACGATGCCGAAGCCTATCCCCAGAAGCATGGCTATGGTCGAGGCGAAGAGGTTGTTTAAGAATATGAACCCCATCATCATAGGCGGACTGAGACCCAGGATCCATCCCAGCTTGTTTCCGATCTCCTCCATGTAAATCGCGACAAGCTGAGGATCTCTGCTCGCGGTCATGAAACCCAGGATCGCCGATCCTGCAAAGAGGAGGACAGAAAGAAGGATGTAACCGCGGATGGACCTGAGGTACGCCACATCGTCTTTCCAGTTCAAGTTCGATCTCCGTCTTGTCGATACTCCTGGCTTATATAAGACTGGCGATTTTCTCGTTGCACATAAAGTATAATTTTATGAGCTCAAGTAAATGTGAGCGTAAGCGAGCATTTTCTCGGGCCCCTGGGGCCGATCTTCGGAACTTTGATGAAAAACGAGCAATCACGCCACCCCTGTCAGGTAGTACGCCCCGAAGAGGATGAGAAAGACGCTGCATAGGGTCAGGGCTCTCCTGTAGCCGGTCTCTGATAGGACCGTCCTGCCTCTGTCCAGGCTGGTAGAGACGAGGGTGTACCATCCGAAGTCGGCACCCCAGTGGCCCACCATGAACAGCACCGCCAGAAAGAGGCTGCAGCGTAGCCCTGCCAGGACGAGGGCGCTTCCCACGCTGAGCCACCAGATCCAGAAGTAAGGGTTGGCAGCGCTGGTTAGCGCTCCGGCCAGATACGGGTTGGCCGAGGTGCTGTCGTCGTCTGGAGCGGTCATGGTGGCCGTTCTGCTCTCCTTCAAGATCAGAACACCGAAGATGATCAGGGCCGATCCCCCAACGACCGAGATCATACCGGCATGTTCCTCCGCGGCCGTGGCCAGACCTCTCACTATGAGCAGGAATATCGCCACCTCTACCAGGGCGTGACCTGCGACCACCTTAGGTCCCATAGTCCATCCCTTCCGAAGGGACATATTGACGGTGGCTACCAGGGTCGGGCCGGGTACCATCGCACCCGTGAGCCCCAGGGTGAAGGCCACGACCAGAGTCTCGATCACGCCGTGCATAACGTCTCTCCACAGGTTATTCACACATATGACAATATCCGAACTTCTCCTGCCGCCGGATAAGAGTATAGGAAAAGAAAAAACAAAGACACGAAGGACAATGGACCGGTCGGGAGTTGAACCCGAGGCCTCTACCATGCCAAGGTAGCGATCTACCCCTGATCTACCGGCCCTTCGGGCGGGCGTGTGCATACATATGAAATAAAGATATCGGTACCCTCGACAAGTAAATCCTCCCTTCGGTCGCATTTACTCGAGTACATAAACTTATACTTTATGTACAACAAGAAAATCCTCCCTTCGGTCGGATTTACTCGAGTACATAAAATTATACGTAACTACTCAGGTATGT
>DAOG01000051.1 GCA_002501765.1 Methanosaeta sp. UBA204 | reverse complement strand
TGCTCCTCATGTATATTTTGATAATACCGCCGGTAAATACTCAGGTATGTTGATTTGTCTCCCGATTGCGATCCTGTGCTTTCGGGCAAGAAAATCCTCCCTTCGGTCGGATTTACTTGAGCACATAAAGTTATACTTTATGTACAACAAGAAAAATAACCGCGGAGGGCGCAGAGGAACGCAGAGCATTTAACCATTTATTTTCCCTCCGCGCCCCTCTGCGTACTCTGCGGTTGTATTCCGTGTTTGGTTACAGTATGCCCCATGTCCCGGGTAGTTCCTGCATAGTGAAGTCCCCTGATAGTGGTTTAGGTACCTGAGTAGTTACTTTTTTTTTACAATGGTCCACAGTTCATCAAGTTCAACTTTTGACACGTTTAGATCTTTCAGAAGCTTCTTGTTTACTTCTTCACTATGCTCTGCAGCTCTCGATAGCCACCTGCTGACGGTCCCAGCACTGACTTCAAGAACTTCGGCGATACTGCGGAGGCTCATCCCTTTCAAGACCAGCTTAAGTGCTAACAGGATCTTTTCTTCCTCTGTCCTTAGATCGTAGAAGGCGGTGTTGGTTCTGCTACAAAAAACTCTGCCACATGCGCGACAGATATATTTCTGCACCCTACCGCTCTTCGTGTTGTATGTGCCGTTACCGATTATATTTCCTTTGCCCGCAATTCCGTACAAGTCACAATCCTCGTTAGGACATGCAACATCATCGAATCCCGGCTTTGGACCTCTTCGACCCATCTTGCTACACCTACAATGAGATAGGACGTAATAGTATATAACACCAACTCACTGCAAGTGTGCTGCACTCGGTCTACCTGCCGACGGTTCCCAATGACGACGAAGATGCGAACCGGAGCTTTGTAGCCTCCCGGGCGATAAGCATCGAGAAGGTCCTCCATGGCGACCACCGGGTCCGGTTCGGAGTGACTCTGGCCTCGGTTAGGGAGGCCCCGACCGGAGTGGCGTGATTCCGTATAGATCCTAGACGTGGAGGAGCAGGCCGGCGTCCCTCAGGACATCAGCTCGTTGCACTCTTCACAACCCGAGTCGAACCCCCAGTCGGGAGGCTGCCACCCGGGCGCCTGTTTCTCGCCCTCGAACTCGCCTACGGTCACCGCCGCGCTTACGTAGACCGGCCGGACGATGGTCCCGATCTTCTCCCGGGTGATGCCGACCAGCGCCTTGGTCACGTTGAGGTGAGGATGATCGTACTTTGGTATGCCCTGGGAGGCTGTTCAACAATTATCAACAATCAGGAATACTGTCCTACTAGTACCCTATGCACATACCACCTCGAAATCACGGAAACATACATCAAAAAACCCACGGGGTATAACGCAAAGGCGCAAGGGATATTATCTACAGGCGCACCATCAGACCGGATCTTCTGAGGATCTCTGCGCACCCTCTGCAGTACCTCCAGTCCTTGAAGTCGGTGTCCAGGATGCTGTTGGAGAAGTACATCACGCATCTTCTTTCAGGACAGTGCGCCAACCCGAAGACGTGGCCGAGCTCGTGAACAACTTCTTTGAGCGCCCTGAGCTCCAGCAACGGGCCGTCTTCCTGAAGCTCGTAAAACTCCTGTCTCAACCTCCGAAGAGAGATCAGCGCCCTCCTGTCATCGGCCAGGCCGAAGACGAAGTTCAGCCCCTTCACGAATATATCGACCTCGGTGATCCCCAGGGTGACTTCGCCTTCCAGGGAGAGATCATAGAGGATCTTCTCACCATCGAACTGGTCCCTCTCCCGGACGTACGCGCTGGCAGGAACCCTCGTGGCAGGTCCCACCTCCGCCGCCCCGAAGATCGATGCGATCCCCTGTTCCAAGGTCTTTATCAAACCCCGATCCACGGTTCCCACGGGTTGGAGGAGTATCATAAGTCTCACCTATATCCCTCTTCTCGCAGAAACGATCTCTCACAGTATCGCTGGCAGAAGAAGCAGAAGGTCATCGTCCTCCCTCACCGGGCCATCATGGCCAGGATGGTCCTGTCCAGCTCTTCGGCAGCCCGACGCAGACCTTCGTCCTCTTCGTCCTTGAGCCTGGCCGCATCTCTTCGCAGCGGCCCCAGGCAGAGCGCCGCTTTGGGTCCAGAAACCTTCACGCCATCGATCACCTCTCTCAGCCTCTCCATCCTTTTCCAGAGACGGCCGGAGGACGCCAGGACCTCGATAAGGTCGGCGAGAGCCGAAGCCACCCTCTCCCCGTGATCGGTCAGCTCCAGATACCTTATCCGCCCTTCGAGGCGGGACCTCATAAGGCCCATCTCATCGAGCTGGATGAGTATCTTGGTGGTGTGAGGAAAGGTGGAGTCGATCTTCTTGGCCACCCTGGAGGCGTAGGCCGGATCCAGGTCTCTCACCGCCAGCAGCGCCCGGGCAGGCTTCTCCCTCAGGAAGAAGAACTCGCGTCGTTCAGCCATATTCTTCAGGCGGTCGGTCCCATCTCCAGAGAGACTATGAGCGGAGCGTTCATAGCTTCCCCGGGCGGTGCTATCACCAGGGGCTCGTTGTAATCGTAGAACCTTCTTACCTCATCGGTCTCGAAATCCAGCCTCAGGTCGCCGAGATCTCCCGGCAAGGCCGCCATCATATCCGACGTTGCCATGTACCTGGTGTTGACCTGGCTCCTCACCGGCAGATAGGTATCCTCTGCTATCCAGACCGTCCAGTCCATCTCGCTCCCGTTGATGAAGAGCTCGGTGAGGTTTATCATGAACAGGAACCGAAAATCCACAGACCCGATCTGACCCACCATGATCCCGTAGCCGGTATCGTCGTCGGGATGAACCTCCAGCCTGTAGCAATCCACACCATCGACCTTATCCGATCCTACGACCTCTATCTCGGATCGGTTGAGCATCTCCACCAGGTGCTTCGCCTGGTTTGCTCTCTCCACGCCATACTCCGGATATGGCTGCTGGAGCCTGGTCCAGTTCTCCCCCAGCTTCTGGTATATCATATCGTCCTGGTGGTAGGTCTCTCTTTGCTCCTCGATGCTCTGGTTGCCGTCCAGGCTCTTTAGAGTGATCATG
Source organism: Methanosaeta sp. UBA204 (assembly GCA_002501765.1). Taxonomy (GTDB): domain Archaea; phylum Halobacteriota; class Methanosarcinia; order Methanotrichales; family Methanotrichaceae; genus UBA204. The sequence continues at coordinate 3,831 of DAOG01000051.1, read as the reverse complement.
GAGTTCTCCATCGTGCTCTTGCCGGTCAGGTTGATGGCTCCTGCCCAGCTCAGTGACATCTTCTCACCCTCGGCGATTCCCATCCCTGTGAGGTTGCTGAACTTTACGGCCTGGTCCATCGTTATCAGGTACCTGTAGGTGTCCAGATCACTGACCGCGTCTGTCGTCGCCAGCATAATCTCTTCTGCGCTGGGTTTCTTCTCTTCGATGCAGCCTGCAAAGACTGCAACGATCAAGACCAGCACCAATAAAATCCTCTTCATACGATCCCCGAAACTCCTTTATCCCACCCGCGACCTGGCCAGGCAGCCGATCGGTGCCCGCCGGGTCGTAGGATCATCCTCTGAACCCTCTGGCAATTAGATCGAGGCCGCCGGATTTAAAGTCTTCCCGCAGATCTCTCTTCTTCGACGAGTACCAGACCCGGGCGTTCAGTCGTGCCTCACGAACGTATCGCCGGTGATCATCTCGAAGAGCCTGGTGTAGATCCGGCTGGTCTGGTCGATGACGTCATCAGGCAGCGGCGGAATCTCGGGTTCTGGCGATCCGGTGTTTCTGGCATCATAGAGCCGGTCCTTGTACCCGATCCTGCGGTAGTGCTGGCGGACAAACTCCTTGCTCAGATCGACGAACTCTCCCTCCTCATATTGGGTCTTGGCCCAGAACCGGTCCTCATCGGCGGTCCCGTAGACGTCTATCACCATAATGTTCCGGTCCTGGTCGAAGGCGAACTCCTTCTTCCCGTCGACGTGAATGAGGCCGCGCGTTTCTACCTCTCTTTTGATATCCTCGTCTATTCCGAGCACAATCTCCGTGATCGCGTCGTACTCCGCAGGGGTCAGCCCGGACAGCTCCAGGGCGCTCGACCTGTCCAGGAGTCTGTCTACCCTCTCCAGCTTGGTGGATACCTCGACGTAGGGGTCTGGTAGCTGTTCACCATACTCCACGGTACGGCCCCTGGGGAAACCGAGCACCTCGGGATCGATATCGCCCCCCTTCAACCGGTCGTATATCGAACCTGCCACGTACCACCTGCATATCACCTCCAGGGGGATCAGGCAGTTCTTGGACCGGTCTGTGATATTTTCCGGATTGATTATATCCACCTTCCTGACCAGCATCCCGTTCGGCGGAAGGTACCTCTCGAAGTGTGTGGCAATCCCCATCCTCTTCGCCCGATCGAACCAGTAGACCCCTTCCCGGCAGAGCGTCTCCCCCTTGGAGGGGATCATGCTGGGCGTCACCTTGTCGAAGACTGAGATCCTGTCTGTAAACCTGAACTCCAGCTCCCGGCCGAGGTCGTAGACCTCTTTGACCGAGCCCATCCTCAAAGGCTTGCGATCCATCGGTCGTCCTATCCCAGGTTAGCTGATAACCCTGTTGCTATCCCAGACCGACGTGAAAATTTTTGTGAGAAGCAAGAAAATCCTCCATTCGGTCGGATTTGCTTGAGCACATAATGTTATACATTATATACAATAAAAAAAAGGTCGATGCCGGGGTTTTGATGAGAATAAATAAAATAGGGATGGGAGGGGTGATCTCAGTAATCACCCATATCGCCCATACCACCCATGCCGCCCATGCCGCCGCCGCCCATGCCGCCCATGTCAGGTGCGCCGCCGCCTGACTTGGAGGCGATGACGTCGTCGATCCTCAGGATCATGATCGCGGACTCGGCTGCGGAGTTGATGGCCTGGGTCTTGACCCTCAGGGGCTCTACGACGTTCTTATCGAGCATCTCTGTGGGTTTGCCGGTCTCCATATCCAGGCCCATCGTCTTGCCGCCCTTATCGTGGCTGCTGCGTAGAGCTACCAGGGTATCGATCTGGTCGAACCCGGCGTTCTCGGCCAGGGTCTTGGGGATTATCTCGGTGGCGTCGGCGAATGCCTCGATGGCCAGCTGCTCTCTGCCGCCTACGGTGGCCGCGTACTCTCTCATCCTCAGGGCCAGCTCGATCTCGGGAGCGCCGCCACCGGCCACCAGCTTTCCATCTTCCAGGGCCACGCCAACCACCCGGAGGGCGTCTTCCATCATCCGTGCCAGCTCGTCAACCACATGCTCGGTCCCACCCCTGAGGATTATGGATACGGACTTGGGGTTCTCGCACTCTTCGACGAAGGTCATGGCGTCGTTGGCGATCTTTCTCTCTTCGACCAGGCCTGCCTTGCCCAGCTCGCTGGTGCTCAGGTCCTGGATACTGGTGACGATCCTGGCTCCGGTGGCCCGGGCGAGCTTCTCCATGTCGCTCTTCTTGATCCGCCTGATGGTGAAGACCCCTGCCTTGGCCAGGAAATGCTGGGCCAGGTCGTCGATGCCCTTCTGACAGAAGACCACGTTGGCTCCGGCGCCCACGATATTGTTGACCATCTCCTTGAGCATCACCTCTTCCTGGTCCAGGAAGGCCTGGAGCTGGTCTGGCGAGGTGATCTCTATCTTGGCGTCGACCTCGGTCTTCTCTATCTCGATGGGGGTGTTGAGAAGGGCGATCTTGGCGTCCTTGACCTTCTTGGGCATGTTGGGGTGAAGACGTTCCTTGTCGATCACCATGCCGTAGATCTGCTGGGTGTCGATGATCCCGCCGCCTACCTTCTTCTCTACGGTGATGTTGTCTATGTCGGTGCTGCCGTCCTCGTCGATGATGGCCTTGACGGCCTTGACGGCCAGGTTTGCCAGGTCGACCCTGGCCATCCCGGACCCCTTACCGGTCATGGCGGTGATGGCAACAGTCTTCAAGAGTTCCTCGTCGTCTGGGGTGACCTTGATTGCCATATTATCCAGAACCTCCATGGCTTTGTCTGCTGCCGCCCGGTATCCTGCAGCAATCACCGTGGGATGGATCTCCTGTTCCAGAAGATCTTCGGATCTCTTGAGTAGTTCGCCGGCCAGAACGACTGCGGTGGTGGTGCCGTCGCCGACTTCATCATCCTGAGTCTTGGCGATCTCCACCATCATCTTTGCTGCCGGATGCTCGATGTCCATCTCTTTCAGGATAGTTACGCCGTCGTTGGTGATGACGACGTCGCCCAATGTGTCCACCAGCATCTTGTCCATGCCCTTGGGACCCAGGGTGGTTCTTACCGCGGCGGCTACCGCCTTGGCGGCCAGAATGTTTGATCGCTGTGCCTCGCGGCCTTCGGTTCTTTGACTGCCTTCTTTAAGTATGAGTATTGGCGTTCCACCAAATCCTGCAGTTCCACCTACTCCTGCCATATTATTCCTCCTCTTATTGATCAGAGTTGTTTGGAGAGTGTTTAAACTTCTATATAAGCGTTGTGGACTGGCGTGATCGGGTGCCGCGGAACCTATGCGTCGATGAACGGGTACACAATGTTACAACGAGGACGATCGCCGCCCAAAGGCCTACTTCTGGGATAACGACCTCTGATAGGCTTTTCATCCCGGGCACCAGCCGGTATGCCACTTCCAGATCCTGGCGATCGGTGAGCCTGGGTTCCTCCCGGCGTAACCTCTCAGAGGACACTTCTCACAGGGAACGGTCATGGTATCATCATCATCGAGATGGTATAAAGAATTTCTGTAGCTACCATGACGGCAGGCACCATCATTCGTCCGTTGCCACAAGGTGTTGCCGGTAAATCGCCAGGGTATTGCCGATGAGTCGTATGCACCATCCATTCCAGGATCCCGTCGCCATCGGTTATCCGTCGCCGCGTACTTCGTTGACTCTATATCTACCTTAACTCCGCACGATTGGGCAATGTACTAGTGTCCTGTCATCTAAGTAATGTCGTAAAGACGATCGTCGTTCCCGATGGGGATGGAAAGCCGTGTCCACCACGATGGGAGAGACTTCTTCCACATTCATC
>DAOG01000150.1:2838-7313 GCA_002501765.1 Methanosaeta sp. UBA204 | reverse complement strand
GATAGGTATTCTTTCGATATTTCCGGGGACATTAGCACCACCGATATCGTTTCGATGGCAAGGTAAGTAAACCAATGGGTCAAATGGGAGTATTTACGCATGACTCAACACTAGCGTATCCGGTCCATCGCCTGGCTCGCGATCATCTCTCCGGCGTCGATTCCCATCGCCTGGAATATCCCTCTGCCGGAGGGGGTACCGTTCACCTCCAGCACCTTGAGACCATCGGATGTCTCCATCAGGTCCACGCCGCTGTATACCGTCCCCACCGCCCGGTTTGCTCTGATGGCCAGGTCTCTCATCTCCTCGGTCAAAGGACAGGGCAAAGGGGCGCCGCCCTGGCTGAGGTTGCTGATCCAGCTACCTGGCGGAGCTACCCGGTATATGGCTCCCGCGACCTCGTTTCCTACTACGAAGACCCTGATATCTCTCGGGGTTGCAGGCGACTCTAGAAATTCCTGGAGATAGATCATCCCCTGCTTGTTCAAGATATATTCCATATCCTGGTGGTTGTCGGGGGTCAGAAGATGCAGGTCCCTGCCTTTGTAGCCGAAGAGAGGCTTGGAGACCGCCTTTCTGTACTTCTTCAGGGCATCTCTGGCCTCATCCAGGCTGGTGGTCACCGTGGTTCTGGGGTGAGGTATGCCGGCGTTACAAAGAGCGATGGTGGTGGCGAACTTGTTTGCCGCCCTCAATATGGCGGCAGGAGGGTTGATCATCTCCAGGCCCTGCTGCTGGAGGGTGCAGAGAACCTCGAACCGGAAGGCGACGTCGTGAGAGCCGCTCCGGCCCAGGTCTCTCACCACCAGCCTGTCCAACCGGGCAAGATCGATGTTTTTGCACCTCAGCAGGATATCATGGTCGACTCCGGCTCCGAGCTGAGAAAAGTTGAGATATACCGTCTTTGCTCCGAGCTTTTCAAAACCCGTTTTGATGGCCCCGGCGGTCCAGTCATGGGGGTCGGTAACCACTATTCCAAAGCGCATAGGGTTCATGCCCTCGCAGCCAGGGTCAGCGCGCCGTAGGGCATCACCAGGGTCCTTGCGTCCTTGCCCTGGCTCTCCCGGGCCATGGCCATCGCCTCGTCCAGCGTCGAGGCGGGCCTGAAGAAGCAGATCTCGGCGTCCTTTTTGGGCATCGCCGAGACCAGGATCAGGTCGTGATCCAGCGCTTCATTGGCGATCAGCGCCGCCTTATGCCCGCCGAACTCGTACTCCTTCCCGAACCTCTCCACGCAGTCCTCCGGAGAGGATGCCTCTCGCGCCCACCGTTCGAAGACCGGATGGCCCAGACCCTCGGCGCACTCCGCCAGAAGGATGAGCGTACCGCCGGGGAGGACGGCGTCCTTGGCGTTATCCAACGCCTTCTGAGCCTGGAATAGGTTGATGTCTTTGGGACTACCGCCGGCGCAGGTTATCACGATCTCTGCTGGTGATACATCCTTTCTGTACATCCTGTTCACGATCCTGGCGCCTGTCCGGTGGGCCTTGATGTAGTCTCCGGCCACAGCCTTGACTATCTCCTTCTTGCTGTTCAGGACCACGTTCAATATAAAGTCGAGACCGGCGATGCCCGCGGCATCTTCCATGTCCAGCCTCACCGGGCTGTCCAGCCGACCGGACCTGGCAAAGGGATCTGCCATCATGGCATGGTTCTTGTTCACCGACGCCTCCGAGCTAACCCCGGGCAAGATGGCCTTGGCACCTCCGCTGTAACCGGCATAGTAGTGGAACTCGATGTTCCCGGTGGCAATCTTCAGGTCTGACGCCACCACCTCTTCTAAGATCTCTACCGGGGTACCCCGGCAGGTCTCCCCCAGGAGAACACACCGGTCTTTGTCGTGCTGCATGTGAGGCATGGAGATGCATCTTTTGATCAGCTTCTCCTCTTCACCAGGCGTCATGCGCCGGTGGGTTCCCAAAGCGAAGATTATCTTGATGTCCTCGATGCCCAGGGACCGCAGCCTTTCGATCAGGGGCGGTAGCATCTTGTAGGAAGGCGCCGGCCGGGTGATGTCGCTCACCATGATCGATGCGCTCTTCGATCCTTGGAACGTCGATAGAAGATCTCCTGCCGGGTTGTCCAGTGCTCTCTCTATCTCTTTTGTCTCGTCTTCGACCCCGGGGATCTCTTCGGGCAGCATCACTTCGTAATCGCTTTTTAGCTCGACGCTTCCTCTGCCATAACCCAGTCTCACTTCAACCTCTCCAAACATCGGCCCGGGAGTTGACCTCGGAGAAGGCGTCGAATATGGGAACGTCGGTGGTGAAGTAGAAGAAATCGGCACCCACATCGTCGCAGGCCTCGACGATCCTGTTCCGGTGCTCTTCCATCTTCTCCTGGTACTCCTCCATAATCCGGGGGCTGACCCTGGTCGCCATAACCTCTTCCGACTCCAGATCCACGAACCTCACGTCGCCCTCGAAACTCAGACTTGCCTCTGCTTTATCCAGCACCTGTATCAGTATAAGATCGTTCCTGGATAGCCGGTAGATGCTGTTGACCAGGCTCTCAGGCTCGTCTAAGAAGTCGGATATCAAGATCACCTGGCTGGTAGTCTTGACCATCTTATCGAACTCTTCAGCCGACCGCTTGATATTCGTCCTCTCTTTGGGCATGGTCCGGTCCAGGTCTTCGATCGCCAGGAGAAGTCTGCCCCTTCCCTGTTTGGGCTCCTCGGGCGTCAGTCTTTCCGCAAACCGGGAGATGGCAAACTTCTCGTTCTCCCTGGTAGCCATATACGAGAAGCCTGCCGCCAGCATGGAGGCGTACTCGAACTTCTTTCCGTAGTTCATGCTGGCGCTTGCATCCAGGAGCACGTGCAAGACGAGACTCCGCTCTTCTTCATGCTCTCTGATGTACAGCTTCTCGCTCCGGCCGTAGACCTTCCAGTCGACCAGCTTGAAGTCGTCACCCTTCCGGTACTCTCTATATCCAAGGGGGCTGATGCCCCGACCGGCCTTGATTGACCGTCGGGCCCCGGTATAGACCGTCGAGACCCTCTTCTTCATCAGGAGGGTGAACCGATCCAGTTCTGCTAAGAACGCGGTATTCATCTTGTCCTCAGATATTATGCGCCTTGAGTATCTCCGAGATCACCTGGTCTGGGGTGATCCCCTTTCTCTCCGACTCGAAACTCAAGATTATCCTGTGCCTGAGCATGGGATAGGATATGACCTTCAGGTCCTCCTGGCTCACATAATCGCGGCCTTGGAGGAAAGCCCGAGCCTTGGAAGCCAGCACCAGGCCGATAGACGCCCTGGGGCTGGCACCGTACTCCACCCCTTCCCAGGACCGGGTAGAGGTCACTATCTTTATCACCGTCTTCTTCAGGTCGTCGGAGATGGGTATGTCCCTGGTGAGCTGTTGGAGGGCGATAAGCTCACTCTTTGCTACCACCCGATCCACTCGGGGATCTATGTGACCGGTATACCTCTCCATGATCTCGAACTCCTCTTCGGAAGAAGGATAATCCATGTACACCTTGAGGAGGAACCGATCGAGCTGGGCCTCGGGCAGGGGGTATGTACCCTCCATCTCGATGGGGTTCTGGGTGGCCAGCACGAAGAAAGGCTCCTCTAGCTTGTAGGTGTTGTTGCCTACGGTGACCTGCTTTTCCTGCATCGCCTCCAGCAGGGCGCTCTGGGTCCGTGGTGATGTCCTGTTTATCTCGTCCGCCAGGACGATGTTGGCAAAGACCGGACCAGGCTCGAACCTGAACTGCTTTGTCCCATCAACATCATCGATGATCGTGGTGCCGGTGATGTCCGCGGGCATCAGGTCCGGGGTGCACTGGATCCTGCTGAAGCCCAGGCCAGTGGTCTTGGCAGCCGTCTTGATGAGAAGAGTCTTTCCCAGCCCGGGGTTGCTCTCCAGAAGGATATGACCTCCGGAGAGCATGCCCACCAGGAGCTGCTCTATCGCCGTTTCCTGTCCCACCATCACCTTACCGATCTCTTCTTTGATCATCCGGAAGATGCCTGGTGCATCTTTATATATGTTGGTTAGATCGTCTCTCATTCGCATCTCCATCAATGTTATTTTGATAGTACATAAAGTATAACTTTATGTGCTCCGAGTAAATGCGAGCGTAAGCGAGCATTTTCTTGTTGTACATAAGGTATAACTTTATGTGCTCCGAGTAAATCCGACCGAATGGAGGATTTTTTTGTTTGAGCCAAGTTCTTAGTCGTCATGCATCTATTGATTAAAACCAGTATCAAGCGAGTGATTCTGAGGGGGCTAGACACATACTCTCTCCTTATTTCAACCGCTAATGAACGCTAATATTATCTTTTATAGTCATGAACCTTAGACTTGATACTTAACGGAGCATTTCAAAGAAGTCATCTGCGTGTTCCGCGAACAAAATAGCCGTATCCACCACGACGGAAGAGACTTCTTCCACATTCATCGACGAGTCCCTTCCCTTCCCTTCCCTTCGCGCCTTCGCGTCTTCGCGTGCCCCATAATTT
>DAOG01000150.1:0-2802 GCA_002501765.1 Methanosaeta sp. UBA204 | reverse complement strand
GAAATGCATGCTATTGAAGTCAAAGGCAATATACACTTGATGTTCCACCCGTATTCTTCAAGCATACGTGCAAGGACTGTCTCATAGACCGATTCGAGTAACTTGATACTTAATGTAGCATCTCAAAGAAGTCATCTGCTACAAGGCCAGTGTTTTCTTGGGACGGGATCGTCTTGCGCATCAAATAAGTGTCAATCTTAGCGTTTTGGACTATAATTCGCGTTCATTCGCGTTCATTCGCGGTTTTTCCCTCCGATAGAGGCAGTCTCACAATTGATTTTGACGCCGAAAATCATCGTTCTTTTCGGATTTAAAGCCCTATTTGGCCTTTTTCATTGTACATAAAGTATAAATTTATGTGCTCCGAGTAAACGTTCATGATACCCAGTCTCATGCCGAGGAATGAAAATCGGCAGGCATCGGCAGTATAGATCGTCATTTTCATGGCAAATGTGAGCGTAAGCGAACATTTACTTGTCAATCTCTGCCAGGTTTTCGAAGTAACGTTTGACAATTTCCCGGTGTTGTGAAGGTAGGCTCTCGATGTAAAGCTCGGTGGGAACGGCCACGCCTTCTCCCGGGTGGGCGGTCTGGAAGAAGTGACTCATGGTTTCGGTCTCCCTGGATAGCGATCCCGCACCCGTGCCAGAATAGAGGAGCAGCTCTAGGTTTACTTCATCCAGCACAGCCAGAGACGGCTTCCCATAAATATCGCCGGGGATGTCCGGTCCCTCGTCTCCCTGGTCCGAGAGATCCTTCTCCTGGAAGAGGGACGTTGCTTTGTCTCTGAGCTCTTCCAGTGGCTGGAGGTTTGGTGGTGATATATCCTCGCCGATCTGGCTATGGCTGATGATGAGGAGGGCTCCGAAGAGGATAACCGCCGAGATCGTCTTCAGATGAAGAAGGGGCATGCTCAACCCACCCAGGGTAAACCGAGACCGCTTTATCAGATCCGCAGATCTTACCAAGGCGAGCCCGCGCCTCACATCCTCTGCCAGGTGTTCCATTACCACCGAATTCGATCGGCGGTTGTCGTAGGCGGTCCTAGTCTTCTCCGAAAGCTTTGGGTCGAAGAGCTGGTAAATGTCCGACCTGGACCGTCTGCTCAGGAGCTTGGCCCCGCAACAGCCCAACAATATAGAAAATATAACTGGCGCCCTGGCGAGGAGGGGCACGTCCTGCCAGTAGAGTTCGAAGAAAGCAGGTATGCCCAGAAACAGAACCACCCCATAGACTAAGATGGCGATTATGGCGGCGTCGAGCAGGTTGAGCACCCGCACAAGCCTCCTGTAGGCGGCCGTCAGTCGCTTTAGATCGACCAGGAACACGTATGAGCCGTTCACAATATAAATCCGGCCAGTCTAAATAAATACTTTCCGCGCAGCTGACCTGGCCGTACTGAAATTAAGTTTATAACTTTAGAGCACATGCTGATAGGTACTCCTGTGGGATGGTAGGTCGTGTACCGCGATTTGCCGAAGACTAAGGCTTTGCTGGAAAACAAAATAGCAAATCTTTATAAGATGGGGTGCCCCGTATATTAACATGGATGATCAAATAAATCATGGGCCGTGGCTGAAAGCTATGTCCGTAGCAGATGAAGTCCAAGCCCGGCGATTTGCAGCAGCTAAAGCACTTGAACTGGGTTGGGGGGGAATTTCTACAGTTGAAAGACTCACAGGTATGTCTCATACAACCATCCGGAAAGGAATTCATGAGCTTCAAAGTCCGGAGATGTTAGAACCCCTAAAAAAACCCCGGAAGCCTGGAGGGGGTCGGAAAAAGGTCGAAGACAAGGATCCAAAAATTATTGAGGATCTTGAGATGATTATGGATGAAACTACTGCAGGAGACCCAATGAGCCTCCTGAAGTGGACTAACAAGTCAACATACAAGATTGCTGAAACGTTAAATCACCTAGGACATAAGGTAAGTCCTGATACCGTGGGACGACTTTTGAAGGAACGTAACTACTCACTTCAATCAAATGTGAAGACAAAAGAAGGTGGTTCAGCACCTGAACGAGATGCTCAGTTTGGATACATAAATGAACAGGCGAAGAAATTCACGACACAAGGCAATCCTGTGATTTCAGTAGATACGAAGAAAAAAGAGAATGTAGGTGAGTTCAAAAACCAAGGTAGAACGTGGCAAAAGATCGGACAACCCAAAGAAGTCAATGTTTATGACTTCTCATCATTGGCAATTGGAACTGCAGTCCCTTATGGAATCTATGACGTCAACAGAAATGAAGGAATGGTTAATGTAGGCATGAGCTATGATACTTCAGAATTTGCAGTTGAGAGCATCCGGCAATGGTGGCATAGATTCGGAAAACAATGCTATCCGAATGCCAAAGAACTATTGATCTGTGCTGATGGTGGTGGAAGTAATGGAAGCCGTAATAGGGGTTGGAAAATATATTTACAAGAATTATCAGATCAGATAGGGATACCAATAACGGTTTGCCACTACCCCCCAGGAACCAGTAAATGGAATAAAATAGAGCATTGTATGTTCTCATTCATTAGTATGAATTGGCGGGGACGGCCTCTGGTTAGTTATGAAACTGTTATAAAACTGATTAGTGGCACGACAACAAAAAAAGGGTTAACCGTGGCAGCACGTTTGGATGAAAGGGAATATATGAAGGGACGTAAATTTTCGGATGATGATATGGCGCAACTAGAACTACAACCCCATTCATTGCATCCTAAGTGGAATTATTCAGTATTGCCGAGAGATGCACATACAAATGGAGCTAAAATTCGATAGGTTATTTATCGGCAAGGCCTAAGGAGA
>DAOG01000151.1:29625-31159 GCA_002501765.1 Methanosaeta sp. UBA204 | reverse complement strand
TATATATAGAAATATTATAAATGATTGACCAGAAAATACGACTGGTTACAAAATGGGGTATAGTTGGTGACATGTAGATCGCAAAATCTCGGATTTCACTAGATTTCTAGACAGAGCCTGAAAGACCGGTATAAATGGACCTCAGAAACTATCGTTTGCGAGCGGCTACAGTCACACCTAATCCCTATCAAGGACCTCGCCAGCGGTGGCTATGAAGGTCTGTCGGATTCGGAAAAGAACATAAAACTGGCGGCTGATTTTGATATCTTCATCCGCAGACGTGCGGAACTTGTACTCAAAGCCGTAAAGCAGCTAGCAGAGGGACGGCAGCTGAACGCAAGCGAGATTTATGGAGGATGAAGATTTCCGTATGGGTTAGCTTGGTTTTACCAGATTAGCCAATTTGCGTATATTCTGGGTAGTGCACCTGTAGCGAGTTGGTATTGATCACATATCAAAAATAATCCGGCTCCACAGTAATCTAACGGTCTTCATCCACCTCACTTTCGGCAGCAAATATGTGACAAATTGATAAAGATGGAACCGAATAGTTTACATGGGAACCTCTGAATACCCACCCTTATATTTATCTAAGCGCCGAGGGAGGGATTCGAACCCTCGAGTCCCCGAGGGACACGGGTTTAGCAAACCCGCGCCATACCAGGCTTGGCTACCTCGACCCGATACCACCTTTTCTTCTCGATATTTAAACTCTGCGTTATTTATCTGCCGACGGGTGCGGATACGGGATCTGCGAAGATCTCGGGCTACTCCACACATCCTAGCAGATCTTCGCTGGTTATTATCCCCACCAGCGCGCCCTCCTCCACCACGGGCAGCTTCCGTACGCGGTTCACCTTCATGAGCTTGGCAGCTTCTTTCGTCGATGCGTTAGGACTTATCGTGATGAGAGGAGCAGGTGTCATAATCTCGGATACCGTTACCTTCGCCGGATCGAGTCCCTTGGCGAAGACCCGCCTGAAGATCCCGGTGACGGTTACGATTCCCTCCACCTCTTTAAGAAGCCCTTCTCCGGCGACGAGCATGCTGCCCTTCTCGCCCCCAACCATATTCTTTATCAAATCAAAGACCGTGGAGTCCGGTCGCACTATGACTATCGGATAGCTCATCAAATCTCGAACCTTCATAACGGCATCCAACCTATGATTCCAAAGACAGTTAGATCGATTCTTCTCCTATTAACCTTATCCTCTGGGTGCCTGGTTTCTGAAGTCGCCTGCCTGGCCACACAGACCGGATATAGTCCTGAACGCTAAGTTTGACACTTATCCGATGCGCAAGACGATCCTAGCCCAAGAAAACGCTGGCCTTGTAGCAGATGACTTCTTTGAGATGCTCCACTAAGTATCAAGTCTAACTTGACAATGTCACATGGGACCCAAATTGAGGCTATTGGTATTTTATATATTTTATTTGGGTCAAGTTCTTAGTCGTCATGCATTTATTGATTAAAAACGTTATCAAGCGAGCAATTCTGAGGGCGCTAGACACATACTCACTCCTTATTTCAACC
>DAOG01000151.1:26909-29554 GCA_002501765.1 Methanosaeta sp. UBA204 | reverse complement strand
TCTAAGGTTCATGACTATAATCTCATCAAACGCCGTCCCACTCGATCTCCATGGCCACGGCAGGCTGCTCGAGCCCGAAGTTCAGGAGAACCTCCGGGGCGACCTCGCCGAAGGATCCTCTCTTTTCCCCCTCGATGATCAGATCGGCCCGCCGCCCCTCCAAAAAGGCCCCGTCCTCGGAGATGTTGATCTCTGTTTTCATGGAGAGCTCCTCGAAGAGAACCTCCACGACAGACCTTATCTCGGCGAAGTCGGCCCCGCTATGAATGGAAGCAGCGGCCAGGTTCTGCCTGGTCTTCTTCTCCACCAAAACGTCGCCCAGAGCGAAGATCCTCTGGGGCAGAGGGTGGTGCTGGTTGATGGAGAAGATCTCCAGGAGGCTGGGCAAAATAGAGGTCCTGACCATGGTATGAAGCTCGCTGATGGGGTGGAGCACCATCGTCTCACCCCTGGCCGGACGCCTCATGTACTCGAAGTTGACCCTCTCGCTGGTCAGGGTGAAAGGCATCGTCTCCAGGTATCCCAGGCCCACCATGACCTCTCTGATATCCGCCTTCCTGGCCTCCACGGGATGAGGCTCGCCTATGGTAACCGTCCTGGGCATCTCCAAAACGAAGTTCTCGTAGCCGTAGCCGATGGCCACATCCTCGAATATATCCCACGAGTGCATGATGTCTGCCCTGTAGGCCGGTACCGCAACCTCGATCTTCGAGCCATCGGCCCGGGCACCAAACCGCATCTTCTCCAGGCAGCCAGCCATCTCACCCGGGGCCAGGCTCGTCCCTATCAGGTCGTTGGCCTCATGGGCATCGATCGTCCACCGAGCAGGGCTCAGATCGGGCGAGATCGTCTCACCCTCTTCGGACCTGATCCGTACGCCTTCGATCCGGCCGGACCGCTCGGCTAAGGAGGTGACCACGATGTTGAGCGCCCTTTTGACCGCAAGACGATCGGTGCCCGTGACGTCGATGAATAGGTCACGGGTATCATCGCGCACCCTGGTCAGCTCGCCGTTGATGATGGGCGGGAAGGATAAGACATCATCGTTAGCATCCACTATGAGCGGGTAGCGGTCGAACCCTTCCAGGATGTGACCGTACCCCATCCCTTTGGGATGCTCTTTCAGGATATCTCTCATGGAGAGGCTCTCGGTGAAGTCCAGGGGGACGAACTCCTTGTCGGGGTCCTCGCCCAGGTATCTGAAAGGCGGAACGACCCGGGAGATGTCGTGGACTCCGATGGCCACCTTCCGCCGGTTCCTTCCAAGCCCCCAGTGGAGGGCCTCCTGGAGGGCCATCAGCGATTCGATGGCCGGATTGTTGAACTCCAGGTTTCTCACCACGGCGCTGCTCAGGTAGGGTCTGACCTCCTTGACGGAAGGATCGATCTCGATCTCGATCTTACCCGGGGAGATCTCATAACGGGGCAGGCCGGTCCGGATACCCAGGAACCCCCGCATGGCCCTCCCCACCCCTTCGGGACTGTAGAGGTCTGGCCTGTCCGGGAAGAACTCCACGTCGGCGTAGTCCTTCTCCAGGCGTTCGATGTCGGCGCCGATCATGGGTAGCCTTTCCAGGATGAGATCGCGGTCCGCTCCCACCAGTTCTTCCAGGTCGTCATAGTATAGTCTAATAACGGGCATCGTCGAACCTCTCTAGATGGTCCTCAGAGAGACGGGCGTTTCTCTCAGCCATCCGATATCGGACTGGTAAAGCTCTCTCAGATCTTTGAGGCCCAGGGTGAGCATGGCCACCCTGCTCACCCCCAGACCCCAGGCCAGAACAGGATACCTGATGCCGAAAGGCGCGGTCACCTCTCTCCTAAAGATGCCAGCACCGCCCAGCTCTACCCAGCCCAGGCCTTCGATGTATACCTCGGGTTCCACGCTGGGCTCGGTGTAGGGGAAGTAGGCCGGCCTGAACCGGACCTCCTCGAACCCCATCTTGGCGTAGAACTGCTCCAAAACTCCCAAAAGGTTACGGAAGGTGACCCCCTCATCCATGATGACCCCTTCCAGCTGCTCGAACTCGGGAGTATGGGTGGGATCGATGGCCTCTCTCCGGTAAGCCCGGTCTATGGAGAATGCCTTGACCGGCGGATCTGGGCGGTCTGCCAGGTATTTTATGGATATGGCCGTTGTGTGCGTCCTCAGAACCTCCCGTCGGGCCACCTCCGGATCCCAGGATCCGCCCCACCCTGCCGATCCCACGTCTCCACCGGACTCGTGCATATCCTTGACCTTGGCGTAATCGGGTATCTCTGCTTTTGTATCCAGATAGAATGTATCCTGCATCTCCCTAGCGGGGTGATCCTGGGGCTGGAAGAGGGCGTCGAAGTTCCAGAAGCTTGACTGGATGATCTCGCCACGGATCTCGGTGAACCCCATCTCCAGCATGATCTCTCTCATCTTGCGGATGAGACGCTGGTAAGGATGCACCTTTCCAGGATAGGTCCGCTCCTCTGTGGGGCGGGTGACATCGTAGGGTTTGATGGAGAACCTTTCTTTCTTGTAGAGAAGGTAAGGCTCCTCCCATTTGCCGTTTTTTATCATGTCGGAGGTGATTTGGGTGATAAAAGATACCTGGTCCCATCGAAGTCTTATATCAGAAGTAACCGTTGACTTTTCAGTTCCCTTACCAGTGTCT
>DAOG01000151.1:26052-26825 GCA_002501765.1 Methanosaeta sp. UBA204 | reverse complement strand
TGTCTTCCGCAGCCCGAGCTATAGAGGTTCTCGCTTTTCTGAACAGATACGACTTTTCAGTTCTGATAGTTACCAGGTTCCTCTTTTTCAGGAGAGAAGAGCCCTCTTCGTCCAGTTCGGAGTCTTTCTTTTCACCCTCGCGATAAAGAATCTCAAGCACTTTTTCGTCGCTGGACCGAGGTGCTTCACCCGTGGGCTTGATCACACCACCCACGACCTTGGCCCACCCTTTCTTGCGAAGCCAGCCGATACCAATCTTCAGTCCAGGGTCAGTTATTTCAGAGATTGGTGCGCCCCCCTTCCCCACTATTTCCAATATCCTTCTCTCGGGGAGGCCATCTTCGGCATATTGTGTGCCCTCCTCGGTGAGGGTGTAAACCTCATCCACCTCCTTCCCAACCCGGATAATGTCTTTCTCGGCGAGCACCTCTGCGGAAGAGATCACAGAGTCGGGCTTGATCTCCAGATCTTCGGCGATCTCTTGAGGGTCGGAAAGCCCTTTCAATATCGCTTTTAGCACGTCTTTATCCCGTGGAGATAGCATAGATAATATATACTCATCGGAAGCCATAACGATCAATCACCCTATGAATCATGATTTCAGGAGTAGGCAGATACAAAACCCTATATTAAGTCTGTCCATCGATGGTCACGGGATCTGTGGGCGAAGGAAAACTTGGAAGTCGGTTATCCGACCTGCCCGCTATCCCGCCTTCAGAAGTTGAACCATCGGAAAACGTTCATGATACCTAGTGTCCTATCATCTAAGTAAT
>DAOG01000151.1:7518-25949 GCA_002501765.1 Methanosaeta sp. UBA204 | reverse complement strand
CATACACTTGACGTTCCACTAGTCTCATGCCCGAAGAATGGAAAAGGGTATATATGCCACACGTCCTATTTTATGGGAAATTCGTTACGCTACCGCGGTCTCGATATTGATGGATATCAATGAGGAATGGATTACGGGTAGAAGGTATTTAAGGATGGACGTAGAATAAACATGTAGGATACAGGGTACACGAAATTACAGAAAACACGGCACACTGCCGATTTGGAGATTAGTGACTGTTTAGAAGCACAGCACCATTGCACAAGAAAAGGAACAGATTTTTGGATATTTCATCAACGTATCTTTTGAATCCACTTAAAAACATACGATCTATCTCTTCTGCGTTTCTTGCGGTTATAATCGCGACTGGTATTCGATTTTCAAGCAACGCTGCCAGCATCCTGTACATATCATCTGAAGGTCTGGGTTCACCAGCAGATAGTAGTGTGCCGTCCAGATCAAAGGCTGCTGCCTGATAGTTCTCTTTAAATTGGATGAAAGACATATCTTGCGATGCCTCGATTCTTGAATTATCCGGTGATACAAAGTTCAATCGCTCCAGCACCCATAGCGTTCCAGCAGCGTTTGATATATTGAACGCTTCATAACTGTTAAATGTGTTGCAGTTGGTTTTATCCGTGCGATAGACAGAGAAACTTCCGGGATATGCAAGAAGTTCATGGTCATTCCCACCCTTCTGCCCCTGATCACCGAACTTTGCGATCTTATATATTGGAACACCGATCATCGAAGCGAATTGCTTGAGCGCATTCCCCTTGTGAATATTCCTCTTTGCGACCAATATACCGTAGTCTGTGCAGTTTGCCCTGTATCTACCAGTAAATCCCTCTCTTTCCTCCAGCCTTCTGGTAAAGCACGAATAATCGATATCTTGATCGTAATAAAAATACAACATAATCCGTCGGTCTTCGATGGATATAAATTGGATCGGATTTATATCTTTAGATACGCTGAATATATGCGACGTTATAGCCCTTACATCCTCTCTGCACAATGTTATATTGCCCCAATCATGATCATTCAATTGATCTGATGGCAGATAACCCCACTCGGTCAAGAAGCTGAGCTTCATGGACTCACCTCGAAGATCGATATGAGCGTGTGTGCTGCTCCCAAACCTTCTGAACAATTGCACTCGATGTTGCGCAGAAGATAACCCAACGAAGGCTCAAAGATGTCTGCCCTGAAGTCGTCGGTGTGCTCGTATATCTCTTTATCTTTGGTGATCGGTCCGAGATGCTCCAGGTCGCTCTTCAAGGATTCAGGGATGGTGTACGCCTCATCAACTTCAAACCAATCCGGAGTCGGTATACCAAGATAGCTGCATGCGGTCGCAAGTGCATAGTTCCAGTAATAGGTGATCCGCTTATAATACCTTCGGATATCTTCGGGAGAGTCTTCATACGTGTAGTTCATGAACATCTCCTGTAAAGGAGCCCGCTGCAGTGGATAAAATAATTCATTCACCATCGATCTCATTTTCTTCAGGTTTGGGTTGAAGTTACCTGTATCTATATGCCTGCCGATGAAGATTGAACGATCGAATGTATCAAAGCATTCTGCTTTAACACCGGCTTGTTGAGCAGCTTCTATCACAAAGTTGTTCAATTCTTCTCCCCAGAACTTCATATATACAGGCTCAGCCTCGTTCCCATCGCTGAAGAACGACATATTATAGATATGCCATGACGGTTCGTCCCACTGAGGTTGCCACTCCATCGAGTACCTTCCCAGAACATCGACCACGAGAACTGCTGATATCCCAAGGCTTTTGATGTGATAAAATATCTTCTCAAGGAGCAAACTAAATTCATCGTCATTTAAATGAGAGAATGGAACACCTGAAGAGAAATAGATATTGAATGGTCTCTTAGGGTATCTATCTCTCAAAAAATCGTGATGGAGGATCGTTACCTTCTCATCATCTTTATATCTATCATTTGCAATTCCCACCAGGTCGGGGTTAATGTCAAGACCTACATAATACTCAATATCATCTTCATCCAGTAGCTTACAATTATTGGCATCGATTGGTACATTCTTATCAAGGATATTCGATATGATATGATAGCCATATCCGATGCCACATCCAAGATCAAGGATGCGCAACTTCTCACCACCTTTTATCAGCCTTTTGACCATCTTACGATAATGATCCTGGCATATCTTGTCTTCCCAGCGGACCTTCACCGGATCATATCGAGAATTTATCATAGGCTGGGCGTAATAGCTTATCGCGTCACGCTTGTAGACGCTTTCTTCTTTTTCTTTCATCATGCTTTATTATTATAATTGTTACGCTTTAAATAGCTTATTTGGGGATAAATATGATATTAACTGATTTTTCTGAAGATTCAGAAGCTTTAAATAAACGGCGAAACTATAGATAATTGATGGTGAGCAAAGTAGATAAGAAGATACTCGAGATACTTCAAAGGGATGTGAGGACTCCCATATCCAAGATCGCAAAAAAGGTCGGTTTGAGCGAAAATGGCGTGAGATATAGGCTTGAGAAGCTGGAAAAGGAAGGATATATTAAGAGTTACACAATATTGCTAAATCCAAAGAAATTTGGTAAAAAGATTATTGCGATATTCAATCTGGAGGTGGAACCAAAGACGATGAGGAGCACTTTACCTAAATTGACAGGGCTGGATGAGTTTATCAAGATATATCAGACCACGGGACAGTTCTCGATTAACGCAATAGGTCTATTTGATGACGAAGAGAGTTTAACCAGATTTATAAATAATAAGCTCTTGTTTGAGTTCCCAATCCAAAATTATACCGTTGAGGTAGTAATGAGGAAGGTTAAAGATACAGATTATGAAATATAAAATTGTTCTCTTTTTGTTCATATGGATTAGGAGTTACGCGGTTGGACGAATCTGTGTTGGTCGAGCCCAAATAGTTATCATTAATTGGCACAGATATGATTTTTGAGCACCTATTTGACCATTTAATTGTGGCCATCCAAGCGTTGATACCTCAACTGCGTAACTCTTATGGATATTAGAGCCGTTGTGAACCACACGTGTGCCACATTCGGGACAACTTGGTGGTACAACTCTACGAAAGACCTCGTTTGTGGTAAACTCAAAATCGTTCGTGTATTTGTCAAAGATATCTGACAGCGCTTCGTGATGCGTAAAATTTATCAAGTTGAGATGTATGATGGTCATCGGAAAGGCACCCAGGACACATTTATCCCAAAGCCTAAGAATTTATCGGCATGGTGTGTCTTGCCTCCATGGAGAACCGATTGTGCCGAATAATGGGCCGGATCAGGTTCTGAGCCTCGATCTTGCCGGGCGGATCTCGATGAAGAACGTTAGCCAGGTGGATATCGCGCCCACGGTCGCCCGGGCGCTGGGAATAAAAATGCCCGGGTTGGACGGCGAGCCGATCGAAGAGGTAGAGAGCTGGGACTGCCAGAACGTGGTTCTTGTGATCATAGACAGCTTTGGCTACGATCTGTACAGGATGCTCGAACCTGACCTGAGGTTCATATCCGAGCTCGCCAGCCATGGCATCCTCATCGGTGCCGAGGCGGTCTCAAACCACACCTCGCCTGCCATCGCCTCTATCCTCAGCGGCCTCTTGCCCGAGCATCATAACATCTACAATACCGAGAGCGCCAAAAGATCGAAGATTATGAGCTTCCCCGAGATCGCCAGCTCTTCCGGGCTGAGGTCGGCCGTCATTATGGAGAAGAACGGAGCCGAGATCTATGAAGGTCTGATCGATATCATCGGAGGTGTGCCCGACAGCCTGAGCCCGTCTGACTTCGACCGGGAGATATGCCGTCTCTCTCTGGACGCTCTAGCCATAGAGCCCAGGCTGATGGTATCCTACTTCATAGGAATCGACAAAACAACTCACCTGGGCCTGGGTTTGGACGAGATTAAAGATGCCGCGTTATCCATCGATCATTATGTAGGAGAGATAGCTGGCGCGGTCGCTCCGGGCACGATGATGATCCTCTGCGGCGACCACCCGATACATGCAGGCCGGTTCAAGAGGAGGCACGGACCTTATCGTGTTGCTCTCATTCTCTGGAAGAAGCAAACCTCTACCAGGCGTCGAAGAGCGCAGTCTTCTGTTCTCATGAAACAGAATAACAGACCCGTTTCACCCCATCTCTAATAGCAGCGGTCGATCACTCATGATGGCAATCTAGATCACATGCACGACAATCTAGATCACATGCACATGCATCTTCTTCGGGCCCGTGGATAATGAACCCCTTCCCCAGGTCTTCGGTATTCATGTAGTCTATAGTGGTCTCGCTATCGCCATGAAGATCGGCGTCTTCGGGGCTCATGTGAACCTCTATGTCGTTGTTCTCGAAGACCGCGTCGTCATCGAGAGGGTCGCCCCAGGCGAGAACGTAGTCCGCGCCGGTGACGTCGGTGGCAACCAGGATCATCCTGACGACACTTCCCTCGACCATATTCTTCCTCAAAACCTCGGCTGCTGCATCCGTGACCTCTATCATCTCTATCACCAACAAATGGCGGCCATCTAGCCAACTACCCAATTTTTCCTCCGGCTCGTATTTAAGCGGTTTCGTTCCAAAAAGCGCCGAGGATTTATACGTTGGGAAGATAAACAATCTCGTAATGAACATGAAGGAGATGATCCCCTCTCTGGTCATGATAGTCTCCGCATTCGTGCTGGTCGAGAGACATCTGGCCCTCTACCAGAGGTCAGACTACTGGATGATGATCTCTGCGATGGTTTTGGTGGCCTCTCTGACGGTGATCATGACCATTATCGGTCTCAGGTTGAGAAGGATGGAGCAGCAGATCGAAGCCTCCGAACGGATCTTGAGGATCAACATGGAAGAGATCGAGGAGATGATCGAGAAAATCCTCCCTTCGGTCGGATTTACTCGGAGTACATAATGTTATACATTATATACAACGAGAAAAGGATAGATACGGTCGAATCCCGCCAGGGGGTCGCGCGGGAGGCGATCTCCAAGAGGGTTTACAGGTAGTATTTCTATGGGAGTTGATCTGGGAGACATCATCAAGAGAAAGAAGATCGATATAAAGGATCTTTCCGGTCGTTGGGTGGCGGTAGATGCCTTCAACACCCTCTACCAGTTTCTGAGCATAATCAGGCAGCCTGACGGCACACCGCTCATGGACGACTCGGGCAGGGTGACCTCCCATCTCTCGGGCATCCTTTACCGGATAACCAACCTGGTCGAGTCGAGAGCAAAAGTCGTCTTCGTCTTCGACGGCGAGCCCTCCCACTTCAAGTCGGAGACCCTGGACAAGAGGTCAAAGACCAGGGCCGTGGCCGAGGAGAAGTGGGAAAAAGCCAGATCAGAAGGGGTGGACGGGTTCAAGTACGCCCAGGCAGCTTCCAGGCTGGACAGTGATCTCATATCCGACTCCAAGCGGCTGCTCGGTGCCATGGGAATCTCTGTTGTCCAGGCACCCTCCGAAGGGGAAGCCCAGGCGGCGCAGATGGCCCTTCGGGGAGACGTGGACATGGTGGGAAGCCAGGACTACGATTCCCTCCTCTTCGGCGCGCCGCTGGTGGTGAGAAACATGACCATCGGCGGAAAACGGAAGCTGCCTAAGAAGAACGTCTACATTGACGCCCCGCCGGAACTCATCAACCTGGAGGACGAGCTCTCCCGTCTGGGGATCGACAGGAAACAGCTGGTGGAGATGGGAATGATGTGCGGCACCGATTACAACCGGGGACTCCAACGGGTGGGTCCCAAGACCGCCTTGAAGCTGATCAGGAAACATGGCGATCTGGAGTCGGTGCTAGCGGCCAGAAACGAGACGATCGAGAACCAAGAGGAGATCAGGGAGCTGTTTCTCCATCCATTGGTCACCGATGACTACGCGGTCAAGATGGGCCAGCCCTGCGCAGAGGAGATAATCGCCTTCCTCTGCGACGAGAGAAACTTCTCCAGGGAGCGCGTAGAGAAGGCGGTCCGCAGGTTTGAGGAGGCGCTGGACGTTGAGCAGTCGACGCTGGACCGGTGGTTCTAGCCTCTTCGACCTCGATCTAGAAGGAGTCCTGGAGCTCATCCGAAAGGGGAGGATCGAACGGGTGGGGCTCCAGGTTCCCGAAGGGATGAAACGGTCCGCTCCGGATATCGCCAGAGAGATCGAAGAAGAGACCGGCGCGGAGGTGATCATCTCCGGAGATCCTTGCTACGGGGCCTGCGATGTAGACCTGACTCTCTGCCAGGAGGTGGACCTGCTGATACATATCGGCCACGCCAAGATGCTTGAGGGCACCCCTCTTCTGGACAGGGTGGTATACCTGGAGGCTAGGATGAGCTCCGACCCAAAAGAGGCCGTGGCGAAGGCGGTTGCCCTCCTGGAGTCCAACCGGGTGGGGGTGGTCACCACGGTGCAACATCTAGATTGGCTGGACGAGGTGCTCCAGGTTTTGGAGCAACGGGGGATCGAGGGGGTGGCATCTTTTGGTGGGAAGAGGACGAGGTACAGGGGATTGATCCTGGGATGCAACTATGAGGCTGCCAGGGCATTGGACGTAGACGAGTACCTCTTCGTGGGTACGGGCCGGTTCCATCCCCTGGGAGCGGCACTGGCCACGAAGAGAAGGGTAGTCGCCGCAGATCCCCTGACCCATAGGGCATCGGTGATCGATCCACAGCCCCTGCTCAGGCGCCGTTTCGGGGCCATCGCCAGGGCGGCAGATGCGGAGAGGATGGCGGTCCTTGTATCCAAGAAGCCTGGTCAAGAGAGGATGAATCTGGCCCGGAAGATGATGGCCCTGGGAAAGAAGATGGGCAAGGACATGTATCTGGTCTACGTGGAGAACGTAGAGCCGGATATGCTGATCAACCTCGGCGTCGGTGCTGCGGTCTCTACCGCATGCCCCAGGGTCGCCCTGGACGATGCCGCCAGGTACAATATCCCCCTGCTGACCCCGCCCGAGTTCGAGATCCTCCTGGGGTGCCGGGACGACTACGTCTTCGACGAGATTGTGTGAGTTTTGACGTCAGTCCGGAAGATAAGAGAATAGGTACGTGGAAAAAAAATAATAAGCTGTCGTACCGTGATCTGGCTATCGGTTTCTTCCATGCGATCGAGGTTTCGGATCGACGAAAGGGAATGTTTAAGTATTAGGGCCTCGGGTAAGTTACTTCCAAATGAAAAGGATGGTCGGATGGAGTCGGTGTAACAACAGTGACCCTGTTATAGGAAGGAGGAAATAGAAATGGCGTTTTATACACTTGGTCTCACCTTTTCGATTATGATCGCTCTTACGGTTGCGGTATTGGCGATCTGGATCTACGGACTCTACTTCAACTTCAAGAGGTGGGGTCTAGGGTCGACCGGTTATCAGGACGAGCTGCGCAACAGCTTCTGGCTTTTCATAGCCACATGGATTCACGAAGCGTTCGAGGACGGTATATGGGTATTTATAAGGACACTTATCCTAGATGTCTTCCTTCTAAGAAGGACCTTGAGGAGAAGTCCGGTAAGATGGATCATGCACATGACCATGTTCTACGGTTTTCTCACCCTTGCTACCGTCTCGGGTCTGGGATTGCTCATGGATATAATCGAGCACTTCAACATCCTCGGGCTCGCCGAAGGAGCCGAGATGGTAAAGCATATGACAGAGCTGCCTTTTGACATATTTGGTTACCTGCTTCTCTTTGGTGTCACCATCGCCGTCCTGAGAAGACTCATTCTCAAGGATGTGAGAGACAACACAACAGCATACGATGTCGTTCTGGTTGGTGGGGTGTTTCTGATCACCATAACGGGCTTCTATGCGGAGTGGCTGCGTGGCAACGCCTTTCTGGTTGGAGATGCCTTCGCCAGCCCGATATATGCGCCTCACTTCTCTCTGATCCATACCATACTGGCGCTGGCGCTCTTTGCCGTCATCCTGCCCTGGAGCAAGTACTTGCACATAATAGCAGGACCATTGACCATTCTTGCACGTCGAGGAGGTGAATAAGATGGCAGAGGAGACCAAAACTGAGAGCAAACCTATCACGACAGGGTTTCTCTCATCTACCCAGCTCATGGAGATAGATGCATGTACCAACTGTGGAGAGTGCATGAAATGGTGCCCTACCTATGGGATATACAATGATAAACCAGAGATTACACCGCCAGCCAAGATTAAAGCGTTCCGCGACCTTATGGGCGGTCAACACGGCCTGAGAGCGAAGATCTTCGGCCCGAAGAAGCTGAACGAGGATGAGATCGATAAGTTCACATACGATTTTTATATGTGCAGTACCTGTGGCGTTTGTGGCTCGGTTTGTCCTGTTGGAATAAATACGGTCGAGCTCTGGGAAGCCATACGCGCAAACCTTGTTAGACGTGGGAATGGTCCGTACGAGAAGCAAAAGTTCTTCCCACAGCTGCTGTATAAAGATCGCAACCCATATGGTGGAAAGGCAGAAGAGCGGCTCAGCTTCGTCCCCCCGGATGCCGAGGTGCTGGAGTCGGCAAATATTGCATACTTCCCAGGCTGTACCGCTGCGTATAGGCAACAAACCCTGGGCGTGGCCACCGTGAGGATACTGAACGCCCTGGATATTCCCTTCTGTATGCTGGGGAAAGACGAGTGGTGCTGCGCATCGGTGCTGGTCAGAACAGGCCAACGCGATATAATGCGAGAACATGCAAACCACAATGTCGACGCTTTCAAGGACAGAGGTGTAGAAACAGTACTTTACGCATGTGCAGGTTGTATCAGAACCGCCAGCATCGATTGGCCCCGCTGGTACGAAGGATACATTCCATACAAGAACGTGCCGCTCTCAGTTTACCTGAGAGAGAAGATCCAAAATGGTGAGGTGGAGTGGAAGCATTCGCTGAACAAGAAGTTAACCTTCCACGATCCCTGTCACTCCGGCAGACACATTCTACATCACATCGGAAAGGACTGGACATTCGAAGCACCGCGTGATGTATATCACGCATTCCCGGGTGCAGAGTACGTCGAGATGGAACGTTCCAGAGAGTTACAGAGATGCTGCGGCGCCGGTGGTGGTGTGAAAGCGGGAGTTCCGGATTTAGCTCTCGGTATGGGATCGGCAAGGGTAAGAGACGGAGAAGAGGTGGGCGCAGAGATAATGTCCAGCACCTGTCCCTTCTGCAGACGGAACATAATGGACGGCAGAAATGCCATGGGATCCAAGATGGGCTTCGCAGATCAGGTGGAGATAATGGCCGTCCTCATGGGGCTGGACGTAGCGATACCACCGAACCCCTACCTGAAGTACCAGGAATGGGATGATGTACTGGGCGATCGCATCTGCATCAAGCCCGGGGATCTTGAGCCCGTGAAACCAGACGACATAGAGGGCGACTGAGTCATATCGCCCATTCTATATCTTTTCAAATTTTTTCTTTCAGCGAGTGTCACATTACTCGAGTATCATTCATCCATATGATGATGCTTTTTGCCCAATATCCGACCTTATGTCATTTCGATTAAATCCGACCGAAGGGAGGATTTTCTTGTGAGGTTTGGGTATGCTCACCATACTCCGCCATGGTATGTATGACAGAATATTTGTATTTGGGTTAAGCTAATCTGTTTAATCGCTATGTGAATGTAAACCGATATGTTTATCTTGAATCGGGAAATGATAGAATATCGATGCCTAAGTTAATATGCGTCATTGAATATAAATTTGGAGGATGAGGTAAATTATGAGGAAGAGCGATCGATGGCATTTATGCGTTCTTTTTGGGTTGATGTTCTCTGTGATTATGATGCCTGCGGCCGTCGCCGAAGCAGGTGGCACAACCGGAGGTCCGGCGGATGAGACGTTAGACATGATCTACGAAGGTGCCGTAACGCTAGATGATGGCGAGTTCACCTGGGTGGACAACGACGGAGGAGTTCATCAGGTCTCCAACTATACGCCTCATGGAGCACTGGAAGCGACGTCCACAACAGGTGCCTTCGATTACGGCGGCAGTTGGAAGGAGTCCAAGAATACGGCCCTCGTCAACTGGATAGAGGGTTACGAGTACGATAATTCCGTCAAGCCCAAGATGACCTGGAACTATCTGCTCAACGGCGTCTACCAGAATTACTTCTCGGATGCCACGGGTGTGAGCAACAATCGGCTTTCCGATGGCGATTATCTGGAGTTCTACTACGGTCCCGATGAGGAGACTTCAAAAGATGCCATCGCGGTGGTGAGAATAACGGTGAACCCGGGCTCTGAAGGTTTGAGTCCTGGCACTCCTGGCGGCAAGAGCGTGGGCAATATCGTGGAGATCGAGCCGATCAATCTCTCCGAGATGGACAGCACCGGGATCTCCAAAGAACTGTCTTCTGTCCACATCATCAAGTACGGTGCCGATGGCAAGACCGTAGTTAACGAGACGAAAGTAACATATCGGTGGATGGAAGAGAACCTCCCGTCATATGGTGACGGCACTGCAGCTTATCGGTTCGAGGGGGTCGACTTCTCTGAGGGCGATCATTGGGACAGAAACGAGACCTATCCCGGCGGTTTCAAGATCGATCGAGTGGTGAAAGGAACCTCTGTGAGAGACCTCTGCGAGCTGGTAGGAGGGATGGGGCCCGGGACAGAAATCGAGCTGGTGGCCAGCGACGGATACGAGACCGCCCTCGGCTACGAGAACATCTATGTTGAGAAGCTGACCCCCGAGCAGAGGGATCGACAGGGCGAGGCCTTCCTGGCATGGTGGGCCGCCGATCGGGGCTATGTGCCCGGGTACTCCAACGGGATGAGGCTCTTCTTTACAGCCTCAAAAGAGGATCACGTCTTCGGTCTGTGGGACATGCACGAGTGCATGGATGATACGTACTGGCATTACTACTGGAGCGACAAGATCCGGTATCCTTCCTGTGCCGGTCTATCGGCCAAGTATGTGGAGACCATCAGGGTATATTCTGCGCCGGAGGCCGATTGGAGCCTTTCCCTGGAGGGGACCGTCAACGATACCATAACCAAGTCCCACTTCGAGCAGGCAGTGGCCTGTACAACGGGCGGTCATGCGGCCGAATATACAGACCGGAAGGGGCGAAACTGGGAAGGTATGCCTCTCTGGCTGCTCTGCGGCTGGGTTGACGACGATAACCCTCATTCCGATGGTGCTTACAATGATTCCATGGCGGTGGCCGGATACAACATCTCCATAATATCCCGTGATGGATATCAGGTGACCTTCGACAGCAAGAACATCACCCGAAACGAGAACTACATCGTGGCCAACTCTTTGAATGGAGCTCATATATCCTCAGACAACGACAGCTGGCCACTCAGGCTGGTGGGAGCAAACGTCAGCGGCTCAAAGAACGTGAAGGGCATCGCCAGAATCGTGTTAAGCAGATAATTTCTTTCGAGGATAAGGGGATGGTTCTGGCCGGAACTACCTCCCGCTATTTCCTTTATTGTTCTGCTAACGGAGACGAGAGATGAGGATTGAAGTGACGATAGTACTTGTCATCGCAGTGCTGCTTCTTTCATTCATAACCTGTCCATCTACGGCGATGAGGAAACTCCGTCACCATGATATGAGGAACATACATGAACAAGATGCTGTTAGCTGCTATCTTTATTCTGCAAATATTCGCCGCTACCTTGGTTCTTGCCGATCCTACCACGGAGATTAAGGTGGCCAGGTACGCCGAGAACGGGATCCTCCTGGACCAGAAGACTGTAACATATCGATGGATGGAGAATAACCTGCCGATCTATGGTGACGGGAAGACTCACTATTATCATCAAGGGCCGGTATTCGAGGGAGATAAGTGGGACCCAGATGAAACGACCAACTTCAAAGACAAAGGTGCGGTAAAGGGCACCAACGTCAAGGATCTCTGCGATCTGGTGGGGGGGATGTCACCCGGCGATACGGTGATGATCCGTTCCTTCGATGGCTACCACCTGGAGTTCGGCTACGATAACGTCTACCGACCGCGTTCCAGGCAGGGCCCTTTGGTCCTCTGCTGGTACTGCGGAGAGGGGATAGAGGGGTTCGGGGAGCATCAGGGTGTGGGTTATTCGCCTGACTATTCTGTGGGGATGAGGCTGGTAATCTTCGCCGACAACTCCACCAACCTGGAGGATAAGCACGTTTTCGGAAACTGGGACATGCACGAATGCCTACCGGAGAAGTGCCATCACTTCTACGATCTCTATCCCTCTACCAACGGGTTCTCGGCCAAGTGGGTGGACGAGATCAGGATATACAACAGAGGATTCTCTGGCCAGGAGGGCGCCCCGGTCAAGAGCTTGTCCGTCATGGAGCCTGACACGGAGACCGAAACGGGGCTGGGGTCTGGAGCCGCCGTCTTTGTGGGTGTCTTGTCTCTGGCAGCCTGCTGGAGGAATAGGCGCAGATGACAGCGAAAATATCTCCCCTCTCGATCGTTGTCGTGGTGTTGATATGCGTTGGCGCCATAATTACCATCTCTCATTTCCATCCTCCTGGTGAGAGCCAAGATGTCATGGACTGGAACCTGACCCTGGTGGGCAACGGCGAGGTGAGAGTACTGAGCCTCGATGATATCAAAGCCATGCCCTCTTATGAGGGATATGGAGGTTTCTTCACCACCGTGGGGGTGGTTAACGGCCCTTACATGTGCGAGGGCGTTCCCGTAGAGGAGCTATGTGATCTGGTGGGAGGACTGAACGCCTCGAACACCCTTTTGGTATCGGCCAGGGACGGGTATCTGATGACCTTCGGATCCGATCAGGTCCGGGGCCACTTTCGCACCTATGATCCTCAGACCTTCAGGGAGGTACCCCACAAAGAACTTGAGATGATCTTGATGTACGAGGTGGACGGCGCACCCCTCACGGATTACGGCGGACGCCCCCTCAGGATCGCCATAGTTTATCCAGAAGATGAAGGCATGGTGACCGAGGGTCACAACTGGGTGAAGTGGGTGGACAAGATCGAGATCAGGATGCCCTCCGGCGCATAGAGGGGATGACTACATGAATAACACCCGGGGTAGTGCTCCTCTGATGATCCCGATTTTGGTGCTGGTGGTGATATCGGCAGCGGTTCTGACCGCCGGGTGCCTATTCCATCAAGACGAGAGAGAGCTGAAGGTTATTCATGCCGGCAGTTTGGTGGCGCCCTTCGGGGAGATGGTGAAGGCTTTCGAGTGCCAGCATCCGGATGTAGATATACTGCTGGAGGGACACGGAAGCATCCAGGCCATACGACACATAACAGAGCTGCACGAGGAGTACGACGTGGTGGCCGTGGCCGACGACTCTCTGATCCCGGCTCTGATGTACCCTGATCATGCGGACTGGTACATAAGGTTCGCCAGAAACCAGATGGTGATCGCCTATACCAACCAGAGCAGATATGCCTGTGAGATCAACCAGTCCAACTGGTATGAGATCCTGACCCGACCGGAGGTGAGGTTCGGCTTCTCCAACCCCCTCTTCGACGCATGTGGGTACCGAACCTTGATGGTGATCGCCCTGGCAGAGTCCTACTACAATGATCGGACCATCTTCGATAACCTGATCGCCCGCAACTTCGATCCGCAGATGCGATCGACCGAAGACGACCGCGGCGCCGTCTCGGTGGTGGTGCCCGAGGTATTCCGGCCCCACTCCGATAAGGTGGCCGTCCGGGGAGGCAGTGTGCAGCTGATCCCCATGCTGGATTATGCCGATCTGGATTATGTCTTCGAGTACAAGAGCGTGGCCCAGCAGAACGGGTTGCGCTATCTGGAGCTGCCTCCAAAGATCGATCTCAGCACCCCCGAATACGGATCCATCTACCAGAATGTCTCCGTCTTTCTGGGGTTCCAGCGCTTCCGGTCGGTGGGCATCGAGCGGGTGGGAAGACCGATCTTTTATGGGATTACGGTGCCCAAGAACGCACCCCATCCGGCGCTGGGCGCCGAGTTCGTCGAGTTCGTACTGAGCGAGGAGGGAAAGAAGATACTGCAAAGAGCGAACCAGCCCACGACGTCTCCTGAGGTGGTCGGGCCGGGTACTCCGCAGGTGTATGCCACGACCGTGATGAACATCGGCGAGATGGAACGTTAGAGAGGGCCAACCGGTTGGCAGGCGCCGAACCCAGCATGGAGATCCTGTTTATCTTGGCCACGTGTTACAGCGATGACGAGAGCCGGTCTTCCACAATGCCGCGCTGGGTCGTGATGCCAACTAATATATCGGGGGAGCCCATCCTCGGAGAAGGTGTTGGAATGGTGGAAGTGCATAAGGTCACAGGTTCGCCCTTCGATGGCAACGTCTACCTGGTAATGGACGAGATCCCGGTCGTGATCGACACCGGCATGGTCCCGGAGCCCACTATCAATAATATCAAAAAGTACATAGATCCCCAGGATATCGAGCTCATAATACTCACCCACAGCCACCATGATCATTCCGGCGCTCTCCCCATGATCAAGGAGATCACCGGGGCCAGGGTGCTGATCCATGAGGAGGAAGCAGGCTTTTTGGGAGACGACCTGGCCACGGTCGCCTACCTATTCGGCCAGCCTGCGCCGGAGATCAAGGCCGACGGGACCCTCTCCGAGGGAGACGTCGTGGACCTGGGAGAGTGGAAGCTAGAAGTTATGCACACCCCCGGCCATTCTCCAGGAGGCATATGTCTATACGAACCTAAAGCAAAGGTGCTCTTCTCCGGAGATACCGTATTTCCCCAGGGAAACATCGGGAGGACGGACCTCTTCGCAGGATGCAACGAGGATCTTATCGAGTCGATAGAGAGGCTGACCGGGCTGGACGTCCGGGTCCTCTATCCCGGTCACATGGAGGTAACCGATAGAGATGTAAACAGCCAGATCAAGGCAAGCCTCAGGTTTGCCAGGAGCGTTCTATGATCCAGAACGTCGGTAGCAATACCGCCATGATGATGAAGATGGAGGCAGAATCGATCATCCAAACCTACGCCCGGCAGCCTATACTCCTGGTGCGAGGATCTGGTGCGAGGGTCTGGGATGCAGAAGGACGGGAGTATCTGGACTTCGTGGCTGGCGTCGCGGTGAACAGCGTGGGTCACTGCCATCCTGCGGTGGTAGAGGCCATAAGGAAGCAGGCAGGCACCCTGATCCATACGTCCAACATTTACTACACCGAGAACCAGATCTTGCTGGCCAACGAGCTGAAGATGCTGACCGGTATGGACAAAGCCTTCTTCTGTAACTCGGGAGCAGAGAGCGTGGAGGCCGCGTTCAAGCTGGCCCGCCGGGTCACGGGCAGGTCCGAGCTGGTGGCGGCGATCAACTCATTCCACGGCAGAACTTTGGGATCTCTGGGCGCGACCTATAAGCCCGTATACCGAGAGCCTTTCGCACCGCTGAACGAGGCCCGGTTCGTTCCCTACGACGATGATGAGGCCCTGAAAGAGGCGGTGACGAAGGATACCTCGGCGGTCGTCCTGGAGCCGGTCCAGGGAGAGGGCGGGGTAAACGTCCCCCGTCCCGGTTACCTCAGAGCCGCTCGTCAAATATGCAACGATTACGACGCCCTGCTCATACTGGACGAGGTCCAGACGGGGTTCGGCAGGACAGGTCGCTGGTTCGGTAAGGAGCACAGCGGGGTCATGCCGGATATAATGACCCTGGCCAAGGCGGCGGCCGGCGGCCTGCCCCTGGGTGTCATGATGGCCGCCGAATCGGTTTCAGGAGGTTTCCAGAAGGGCGATCACGCATCTACCTTCGGTGGAGGGCCTCTGATCTGTGCCGCTTCGCTGGCGGCGATCGGGGCGATCGAGAGGGAAGATCTGGTGAAAAGGTCGGACGAGATGGGAAGGTACCTCCGCTCGGAGCTGAGAAAGAACCTGGAGGTCGAGGAGGTCAGGGGACTGGGGCTCATGGTAGGGGTGGAGCTGGAAGAGGACTGCGCCCGGATCGTGAACGAGGCCCTAAAGAAGGGTGTCTTGCTCAACTGCACCAGCGAGCACGTCCTGAGGATGGTACCGCCCCTGGTAGTGGGAAGAGAGGAGATCGATCACGTGGTGAGGGTGCTTGGAGAAATACTGGAATAACCTTCGATCTTGCCTCGGCGAGCTGAAGCCCTACGTGGCCGGTAAGGGCATCGGCGAGATCGCAAAAGGGTACGGTTTCGCTCCCGAAAAGATAGTGAAGCTGGGGAGCAACGAGAACCCTTATGGCCCCAGCCCCAGGGTCTGGGAGGCCATGACAGGGACCAGGCTGGAGAGGTACCCGGAGACGGACGATCTCATGGAGTCTTTGGCCGGTTATGCAGGAGCTTCGCCGGAAGATGTGGTGATAGGTACAGGCATGGACGGGGTGATGGATACCCTGACGAGGCTGTTCTTGGACCCGGGTGATAGAACGCTGATATTCACCCCCACCTTCAGCTATTATGAGATCCTCATCAGGCTCTGCGGGGCGGAGCCGGTATTTTCGGCCAGAGGACCACAGTTTGAGGCAGATATTGACATCCCTGACGATCTCAAGCTGATATTCATCTGTTCGCCCAACAACCCCACGGGCAACGAGATCCCGGAGAACGATCTGAGAGCAATCGTGGAGACCACGGATGCCGTAGTTTTCCTGGACGAGGCCTATGCCGAGTTCGGTGACCAGAGCTTCCTGGGCCTGGTGGGCGAGTACGAGAACCTGGTGGTGGGCAGGACCTTCTCCAAGGCCTTCGGTCTTGCAGGCCTGAGGCTGGGGTACGCCGTGGCCCCAAGGTGGATCGTCGATGAGTACCGAAAAGTAGCACCCCCTTTCTTTGGGGTGGCATCGCCCGCGGTGGCTGCAGGAACGGCGGCCCTCGATGATCAAGAGCACATGAGAAGAGCGGTGTCGAAGATCAAAAGAGAACGGGACCAGCTCCAAAGAGAGATCCCGGAATCTCACCCGTCCGGAGGAAACTTCCTGTACATCGAGACCGAAGAGAAGTCCGGCCTTGTCGCGGAGAAGA
Organism: Methanosaeta sp. UBA204; assembly: GCA_002501765.1. GTDB lineage: Archaea > Halobacteriota > Methanosarcinia > Methanotrichales > Methanotrichaceae > UBA204. The sequence continues at coordinate 9,019 of DAOG01000151.1, read as the reverse complement.
TGCTCGATAGAGGGGTGATAATCAGAGACTGCGCATCGTTCAGGGATTCGGGCGAGCATCACATCAGGGTGACCGTGGGCATCCCCGAGGAGATGCAGACATTCCTCCAGGCTTACAGGGAGATATGTTGATAGCGCTGACCGGCACCCCCGGGACGGGAAAGACCACCATCTCCCGGCTCCTCCCCTACAGGGTCATCGACCTCAACGCCCTGGTCAAGAACGGCCTGCAGGAGGGGTTCGACCCCCGGAGGGGCTGTCTGGTGGCGGACATGGAGGGCCTGGAAGATAAAATCGAGGAGCTGGCCGATGAGAAGGAGGTCACCGTCTTAGAGGGGCATTTCTCCCACCACTTCGCGCCTCTGGCCATCGTGCTCAGGGTGGCGCCGCCTGTTCTGAGAGAGCGTCTGGAGCTTCGAGGGTACCGCGAAGAAAAGATCAAGGAGAACGCGGAAGCAGAAGCCCTGGACGTGATACTGGTGGAGGCTGTGGAGTGGTGCGATGTGGTTCATGAGATCGACACCACAGATAGGTCACCAGAAGAGGTGGCAGATCTGATAATCAAGGTGATACAAGGAGAGATCAAGCTTCCGCCCGGCAGGATCGATTGGATGGGAGAGATGGAATTTGACCTTGGATAACCTGAGGAGCAAGGCCGTGGTGGTGATAGAACCGCTGGCAGCTCTGGCCGAGAGCGCGGGCGCCTCGCCCAACCAGATATCTCTTCTCTCTCTGGTATTCGCCCTAGCAGCGGCGCTCTTCTATTATATCTCCCCGGAAAAGCCCTTCTATCTCTATGCTGCCGCTATGATGGTCTTCTTGAACGCGGTCTTCGATGCCGTCGACGGTGCCCTGGCCCGGAGGACGGGAAGGGCCCAGCCCAGAGGCGACTTTCTGGACCACGTCATCGACAGGTACGCAGATATGCTCGTTTTGGCAGGCATCGTAACGGCAGGGTACGTCTCCTATCAGATAGGCATGTTTGCGGTGATGGGCGTTTTGCTGACCAGCTACGTGGGGACCGAGGCCCAGGCCTTGAAGGTGGGCCGGTACTACGGGGGGGTCATGGGCCGTGCCGACAGGCTCGTCCTGATCTTTCTGGCCACTTTGGCCAACGCCGTCTATCCGCAGGACATGATCGGTCTCCAGATCTTGGGATGGGTCGTCTTATTTACCATGATAACCAGCCACATCACCGCCTTGCAGAGGGTCGCCCACGTCTGGAGACAGCTCTGACAAGAAAATCCTCCATTCGGTCGGATTTGCCATGAAAATGACGACTCGAGCTGCCTGTGCCTGCCGATTTTCATTTTTCGGGCATGAGACTGGGTATCATGAACATTTACTTGAGCACATAAAGTTATACTTTATGTACCTCAGTAGATAACATTTTTATGACAAGCGAGGCCATCCTACAATTCCAGCAGAAAGTTTTCCATCTCACGGAGAATGGCATCTTCGCGTGCCCCCTACTTTCATACTCACGCGAAGGCGCGAAGGCG
>DAOG01000151.1:0-7490 GCA_002501765.1 Methanosaeta sp. UBA204 | reverse complement strand
ATTGAAGTCAAAGGCAACATACACTTGACGTTCCATCCGCGCTCTTCAAGCATACGCGCAAGGACCGCTTCATAGACCGATTCGAGTAATCCCTGCCCGAGATCCCGATGAAGGTGGAAAGCCGTATCCACCACAATGGAAGAGACTTCTTCCACACTCATCGACGAGTTCCCTCCTTCGCGTCTTCGCGTGAGATATTTCCCCCAACGATCTCATCGACGAGTCCCCACCAAGTAACACCTCAAATTAATATGATTTTTTTTAATAAAAAAGTTTTCTCGACAGCCGGTGCACATAACCAAACCGTTAGGTGTGATACCGCATTACAAAGTGTTAGCTACTGAGCTTTATGTACAATAAAAAAATGACCTGCGAGACCTGGCGCCGCTATCTGGAGCGCAGGCGGGCGGAGACCTCCATCATGCAGCCGATCTGCCGGGCCAGCTTTTTTAGTAGGGCCATGAACTCGTCTTCTTTCACATAATCTCTCCTGCCCATGACCACCAGCAGCCCTGTGGTCTTGTTCTGGTATTCGATGGGTGCCGAGGCCCAGAGGCGCATCCCTTCTTTTTCTTTTTCTCCTTCTTCTTCCGCTCCATCATCCGCCGCGTGGATCTGGGGATCTTCGAGGAGTTTCTCCACGGGATGTCTATCCATGAACCGGACGAGATCCTCCACGGGACCTCTCAGAGACCGGAGCACAGGACGGCCGTCTTCCAGGAGGAATATGCCACCTCCTTCCATACCTGCCAGTCCGATCAAGGCGTCAGATAGAGCTCCATCCAGCAGATCGTCGACGTCGCCTGCAGCAGCGATGGCCCTCATGATTATGTTGTGGAGGGCGGTCAGCTCCCGGTCATGCCTGAGAAGCTCGTCTTTATCCTCCTTTTTTTCGGTTACGTCTATTATATTTCCTAGAATCCATTTATCATTCTGGTACACCACAGGATTTATCAGCATCTCGGCCCAGCAGATGCTCCCGTCTTTCCTGCGGACCCCGAACTCCTGGAGCGATATACCATTCTCGTTCTTCTCCGAGCTCTCGCACTCGAAGTTCTCCGGCGAGACCACGCTCCAGAAGGGCACGTCGATCAGCTCTTCGTCACCGCATCCGAAGATCTCTTTGAACTTGGGGTTGGCCTGCCTGAAGCGACCGTCCCGGAGCAGGTAGATGCCTGTGGGCGAGTTTTTCAGAACGCACCGGATCATCGCCCTCGCCCTCGCCTCGTCTTTCTGTATGGTCTTTTTCTCGATATTGAACCTGGCCTCCTTGATGATGACCTCGAAGATATGAGGCAGGCTCCTGAAGCTATCGACGCTCTTGGCCACGTAGCTGGTGGCGTGCTTCTGAAAGGCCACCACCTGGAGATCCTCGGTGTCACGACCGGTTACCATCACCACCGGTATATATCGATCAAACTCCCTGACCAGCTCCAGCACGTCCAGGCCGCTGATGCCGGGCAGGGCGAAGTCGACGGATACCAGGTCATAAGAAGTCTCTGCCATCTTCTTCAGACCATCCTCACCCGTGGTGGTGAAGTCCAGGAAGAACTCATCGTGCTTCTCGAACCCGAGACGGATTAGTTCTGCATCGTCGGGATCGTCTTCTATGACCAGAATGTGATAGGGTTTTGCCATGCTAAACCTGCCCTCGGTATATGGTCGAGCTTATATGATTTGTAGGTTGCCTTTTGTTGGACCCTGTCTGGGATAGAGTTATCTATTTTCATGATCGATAAGCATTACCGCACAGGATTGGGGGTATTTAAACGAGAAAGATCGAGCTGCTCTTCTTGCTGGTTCTCTTCGCCTGCGTTCTCACCGCCGGAGGGAATACCCTGGTGGTAGACCAGAGGGGCGGAGCCGACTTCAAGAAGATAGGTATAGCGGTCTCCTTGGCCGGACCGGGAGACAAAATCGAGATACATCCTGGCATCTACAGAGAAGGAAACATGACCATCGATGAGACCCTCGCCCTCGTCGGCGAAGGAGAGGTGACAGTAAAAGGTGCCAAAGGGACGATCATCCTGGTAGAGGCTCCGGGCTGCACCATCTCCAACCTCATAGTCGAGGGTTCCGGAAGCGAGCCTGCGGTGGTACTCGAAACCTCGGACAACCTTATCAGGGGATGCCACCTGAGGGACGGCTCCGTGGGCGTCTTGGTCCTGGCATCCAACAACACCCTTCGAGATAACCTGATCGAGTCCGGGGTGGAGGTCGACGGGTGCACAGGATGCAGGGTGATCAACAATACCTTCCGGGGAGACGATGGGATCGTGCTGGTGGACGCGGAAGAGAACACGATCCAAAACTGCACCTTTTTTTCCCTCAGAGGAGCCGAGATAATAGAGGGTCGCGATAACCTGATCGAGAGAAACAGCTTCAACTGTCCTTCGGGCGCCCTGTTCATCGAAAGATCAGAGGAGATTCGGATCATCGGGAACGCCGTTGTCGGGATGAGGTCCGGCATGGTCCTCTCGGGATCAAGTTCCAACCTCGTGGCGGAGAACAACCTGACCGGATGCTACGTGGGCCTCGACCTGGTGGGGTCCCATCTGAATATGGCCCGGGAGAACGAACTCATAGGGTGCAAGGTCGGGATAAGGCTGAAGGACGGCGAAGGCAACAGCATCCTCCAGAACCGCCTGGAGGAAAACGAGATAGCGGGCATCTTTTTGGAGAACTCGACCAGAAACGAGGTTGGGTCCAACCTGCTCGTCGATAACGGGGACGGCCTGCTCCTGAAGTGCTCTTCGACCGATAACCTGGTCAGGAACAACACCGCCCTCTACAACAGGTATGGGATCTCTTTATTGGGGTCGGGTCAGAACCGCCTCAGGGAGAATTGGATGGAAGATAACCTCTACAACGTCAGGGTCGAGAGGGGTTCCGATCTATTGGATTTCTCTGCTTTTCTTCAGGACGTGGACGCCAGCAACACCGCAGGGGGAAAGCCGATCATCTATCTGGTAGGCGAACGCGATCTAATGGTGGAGAACTGTGGCTTCTTGGCCCTGGTGGGGTGCAAGAACGTGAGCGCCTCCAGCCTAACGATTTCCAACAGCAGCGCAGGCATCCTCCTGGTGAACTCCAGCCGGTGCAGGGTGGAGAACTGCACTCTCTCCCGGGACGAGATGGGCGTATCGCTCATGAAAACCGAGGACTGCAGCATCGAAAAGAACGAAGCCGATGACTGCGAGACCGGTTTCGGGCTTCTCGGTTGCAAAGGTGATACCCTTTTGAGCAACGGAGCAGAGAATTGTTCGGCCTCCGGGTTCCAGGTGGAGAACTCCACCGGCATCGAGCTGGTAGACCTGAACTCGTCGGGTAACCGGGTGGGGATATCGATCCTGAACTCGGCGTCCTGCATGATCCGGGGATCCCGGGTGAGCGGAAACGAGGAGACCGGCATAAGGCTGATAGGATCGGATAGGTGCATTCTCAACGGGAACCGGGTCACGCTCAACGATGACGGTATGACGCTGTCCGGCTCATACAACTCTTTCGTTCTCAAGAATAACGTCAGCTCCAACGAGGGTAGTGGGATAGAGCTGCTCCACCTATCAGGAGGTACGATAAACGGTAACCTTCTACTGAAAAACAAGGCAGGCATCTTCCTCCAGTCCGTCCAGAAGGTGCATCTGGAGGGGAACAACCTCAGCCTCAACGACGGCTACGGTCTGAGGATGAGCTATTCCGGTGACTGTAAGGTGGTGGAGAACGAACTCTTCCGAAATGGTATCGGTGGAGCCAGCCTGATCGACTGCAGCGGGAACTCCGTATATCACAATAACTTCGTGGATAACGGGAATTTGATGCTGTCTCAGAACGCCGCGGACAACGGCGAGAACTTCTGGTACCGGGACCTCCCTGTTGGTGGGAACTTTTGGAGCGATCACCGGGTGGTGGGCAACCCGGGAACCGTGCCCAAGGAGATACCCTCCAGAGGGACCGACAGGTACCCCTTCCAGGATCCGGGAGGATGGAAAAAAGAGGTCGGATGTTAACAGAGATGGATGTTGTGATGGAGATGGAAGATGGACGAATATGACCTGAGGCTGATCAGGGCGGCCCAGGAGGGGATAGAGCTGACCTCCCGGCCGTACCGCGCCCTGGGCGAAGAGATAGGGATCTCCGAAGACGAGGTGATGGATAGGTTGAGGGGACTCGTTGAGGCCGGGGTTGTGAGGAGGTTCGCGGCCACGATAGGTCACCGGGCCCTGGGTATTGTGGCCAACGCCATGATCGTCTGGAGCGTACCACCCGAAGAGACCGAACGGGTGGGCCAGATCATGGCATCCTTTGATCAGGTCACCCACTGCTATGAACGGCCGTTCAGAGAAGGCTGGCCTTACAACCTCTACACCATGGTTCACTCTCACAGCCGGGAGGAATGCGAGGATATCGCCGCTAAGATCTCGCTGGAGACGGAAATTGTGGAGTACCAGGTTCTCTTCAGCGAGCGGGAGTTCAAGAAGACGGGGGCCAGAATCTGAAGATGTTGTTGCCGCTGTGCCTGGACCTGTCTCAGAAACGGGTGGTGATCTTTGGCGGTGGCGAGGTGGGCGAGAGGAAGGCCGAGCTCTTCTCCCAATATGCTAAGGTCACGGTGGTGAGCAAGGCGTTCTCTCCCAGGATCCAAGAGATGGGAAAAGAAGGATCTGTGGATCTGGTCCGGGCAGACTTTTCCGCGTCCGAAGCCGACGAGCATCTGAGAGGGGCTTTCATGATTGTGCCAGCCACAAACGATAAAAAGCTGAACAGATCTCTGGAGAAAAAGGCCAGGAAGATGAATGTGCTGGTGAACAGGGTCGACGGTGTGGGCGAGGTGGTGGTCCCCTCGATAATCAGGAGAGATCCGGTCGTCGTGTCCATATCCACTGTGGGGAAAAGTCCGGCGCTTTCCAGGTACCTGCGCCTGAAGCTGGAGAAGGATCTGGACCAGAAGTACGCGGAGATGGCCCTGCTTTTGGGCGAGGTTAGGAAGGATCTCAAGAAGACGGTAAGCGACCAGGGGTCGAGGAAGAGGATCGTCTGGGAGATAATCTCTGACGAGGAGGTCTGGAGGCTGCTGGAGGAGTCCTATGAAAAGGCCTATAAGAGAGCCGGAGAACATCTGATCCCAGATGAGCGAGATAGCCTCGATGATGGTGACTCACCGGAAGGCGGCGATCGGCGAGATCGAACGGGCCTGGCATGGTAACTTGGAGACGCTTCTGAGCAGGATACATTCTCATGAGCTTGTCGAGGAGTGTGCCGTTCTCAAGACATGCAACCGGGTGGAGATCTACGTGGTGTCGCCCCGGGGGGAGAAGGTCCTCTTCGAGTTTGCCAAGACGGCCCGGGTATCTTCGCGCATAATCGATTTTCATGATCATAAAGAGTCGTTACGGCATCTGCTCAGGCTGACCTCGGGTCTGGAGTCGATGATCATCGGTGAAGACCAGATCCTGGGACAGATGAAGATGCTCTACCTCATGGCCAAGAAGGCGGGCGCCACCGGGTGGATGCTGGACACCGCCTTCAAGAAGGCCATCCAGGTGGGAAAAAGGGTGCGCAGGGAGACCAGGATAAATGAGGAGTCCATATCGGTCGGGTCTGCGGCCGTGGACCTTGCCGAGGAGATCCTGGGCGGCCTGGAAGGAACGTCGGTACTGGTGATTGGCGCCGGGGAGACGGGCGAGCTGATATCCAGGTCTCTCATGACCAGAGATATCGGCGCCCTCTACGTGACAAACAGGACCTTCGGCACCGCCCTCAGCCTGGCGGTCGAGCTGGGGGGGACCGCGATCTCCTTCGACCGGATGAAGGGACAGATGGCCGTATCCGACGTGGTGATCAGCGCCACCTCTGCGCCTCACTACATCCTGAGACGGGAGGACTTAGAAGAGGTCATGGAGAGCAGGAACAAGAAAAAGCTGCTCATAATAGACATAGCTAACCCGCGGGACGTGGACGAGGCCGTGGGGGAGATGGACGGGGTGGAACTTCGAAACATAGACGGGCTCCGGGAGATCAGCGCCGAGCACATGAAGCTCCGGATGGCCGAGGTGGAGAAGGTAGAGGCGATCATCGAAGAAGAGCTCCGACTTTTAGAGGCCAAGTACAAGAGGAAAGCGGCCGAGGAGCTGTTGGGAAAGCTCTACTCACGGGCGGAAAATGTCAAAGTCCAGGAGTGCAACCGGGCCATGAACAAGCTCAGTGCTCGTCACACCCTGGGAGAGATCGAGCAGCAGGTGCTGATGGACATGAGCCACGCCATCGTGAACAAGATCTTCGCCGAGCCTACCAAGGTCCTGAAAGAAGCCTCGGAGAGGGATGATGAGGAATTTCTGAAATGTGTGACCGCTCTATTCGAGCTGGAGGACGAAGATGAGAAGGATGCGAAGGCTTCGTAAGGCGGGCCTCAGAGACCTGGTGGCCGAGACCAGGGTCTCGAAAAAGGACCTGGTGCAGCCCTTATTCGTGGATGAGCGGCTGAGAAAACCTGTGGAGATCAAAGCCATGCCCGGCCAGAAGAGGCACAGCCTGGAGAGCCTGGCCGAAGAGGCGGGGATCCTGGAAGATCTGGGCGTACCTGCGCTGATCCTTTTCGGTCTGCCTGCCAAAAAAGACGAGGTCGGGTCTGGCGCTTACGATCCAGGTGGCATAATCCAGCAGGCTTCTGCCCGGATAAAGGAGACCTCGAAGATCGTTGTGATCACCGATCTCTGTCTTTGCGAGTACACCAGCCACGGACACTGCGGCCTGATCCGGAAAAACGAGATCCTCAACGACGAGACGCTGCCCCTGCTGGGCAAAACCGCGGTCAGCCAGGCCCGGGCCGGCGCCGACGTCGTGGCCCCCAGCGGGATGATGGATCGTATGGTCGGGGCGATCCGGGAGGCTCTGGACAAGGAAGGGTTTGCGGAGATCCCCATATTATCTTACGCCGCCAAGTACGCATCGTCTTTCTACGGTCCTTTCAGGGAGGCGGCAGATTCGGGCTACGCCTTCGGCGACCGGCGCGGTTACCAGATGGATCCTTCGAATGCCAGAGAAGCGCTGTGGGAGGTGAGCCTGGACATAGAAGAAGGTGCGGATATGGTGATGGTCAAGCCTGCGATGCCTTACCTGGACGTGCTTCGCATGGTCAAAGACGAGTTCGGGATGCCTACGGCCGCCTACCAGGTGAGCGGGGAGTACTCGATGATCATGGCCGCCGCCCGGAACGGATGGCTCGACGGCGAGGCGGCGATGCTGGAGGCGCTGACCTCGATCAAGAGGGCGGGGGCGGATATGATACTGACATACTACGCTAAGGAGTTCGCGGGGCAAAATGCAGATAGGCCAAACATTTTTTAAGGTCAACGTTATGATGGTATACAGTGTTTTGTAGATAGGAGGACCCCTCATGCCAAGATCGACTAAGTTATGGTTATTGGTCACAGTCGTATTTATTGTTCTTATAGGATCAGTGAGCGGTATTAACTTATATTCCGCAGGTGCAA
>DAOG01000105.1 GCA_002501765.1 Methanosaeta sp. UBA204 | reverse complement strand
GATGAATGTGGAAGAAGTCTCTCCCATCGTGGTGGACACGGCTTTCCATCCCCATCGGGAACGACGATCGTCTTTACGACATTACTTAGATGACAGATCACTAGGCCTTCAATCGAAACCGGCGGCACCTGGCCAGCGAACCGGGTGGGAACGGTTATCTACCCAGCTACATACTGGCAAAGCATGTTCACCATACTCACAGGTTCACAGTTCGGAGACGAGGGCAAAGGCAAGATAGTGGACCTCTTAGCAGAGGGTTACGATATAGTGGTCAGGTTCCAGGGAGGAGACAACGCAGGACATACGGTCATAGTCGGTGATAGGACCTACAAGCTCCACCTCACTCCCAGCGGAGTTCTCTTCGGGGCCAGGCTGCTCATCGGGCCGGGTGTGGTCCTCAACCCCAAGGTTCTGTGGAGCGAGATTATGGCCCTGGAGTCGGAGGGCAGGACACTCGATATGGGGGTGGATGCAAAGACCAGCATAATCATGCCTTACCACATCGAGCTGGACGGCCTGAGGGAGAAGGCCAGAAAGGAAAAGATCGGGACCACCAGGAGGGGCATAGGTTATGCCTACATCGACAAGATCTCCCGGGACGAGGTGCAGATGCAGGACCTGGTCGATCCGGACCGCCTGGAGGCAAAGCTGGAGGAGGTCGGACCTGCCAGGGAGAAGGCGATCGAGGATATGGGCGGAGATCCATCGGTGGTCAGAGATCCGGAGCTGATCGAAGAGTACCTGGAGATCGGCAAGAAGATGAGAGACCGGGTAGCAGACGTCTCCTACGAGATCAACCTCGCCCTGGACCAAGGAAAGAAGGTTCTGGCAGAGGGCGCTCAGGGCGCGTTTCTGGACGTGATTCACGGCACCCAGAAGTTCGTCACCTCCAGCTTCACCACCGCAGGAAGCGCCTGCGCGAACCTGGGCGTGGGCCCCACCAAGGTGGACGACGTGGTCGGGATAGTCAAGGCCTACATCACCCGGGTCGGCGAGGGGCCCATGCCCACGGAGTTGAAGGACGAGGTGGGCGAGCGCCTGAGAGAGAAGGGACGCGAGTTCGGAACTACTACCGGCAGGCCCAGGCGATGCGGCTGGTTCGACGCCGTCCTGGCCCGGAAATCTGTCTACCTCAACGGCTATACCGAGGTGGCGCTGACCAAGCTGGACGTCCTCACCGGGCTGGACCCGGTCAGGATATGTACAGGCTACGAGCTAGACGGCCAGGTCCTTGATTACCCGCCGGAGAGTACCGACCTATTCGCGCGGTGCACGCCCGTCTACGAAGATGCGGAGGGATGGACCGAAGAGATAACCGATGCTGGGTCGTACCAAGAACTGCCCCGGGCGGTGAAAAGCTATGTGGATCGTCTGGAGGAGCTGCAAAAGGTGAAGATCACGATAGTCTCTGTGGGACCGGGAAGGGAGCAGACCGTCCGCAGATAGTCGGTAAGACTTTTGCAATTCATAGTACATAATGTTATGTATTATATACATTATATGCAACGAGTAAGATGGGGTTTGGTGCAACCCGCTGGCATACCGCCGCCCGACCTTTCATCCTATTTCTTTCCTTCGACGGTTACATTCAGTCCTGAAGCGGGATAAGGAATTGGTCTTCTGCGAGCTATATCTACTCCACAGGCGGATATATATTCACTGTGCCTCATGACCGTTGGATGGAGTCTGGTCCTTGACATGGAGGAATGGAGATGACAGGTGCGTATCTGAGCGTTGAGAACCTGATGCTATTTGCATGGTGGATGGGCATACTCGCGATATTGCTATTGACCATATCGGCGGTATGTAGATAAGGGCATAAAGGCACGGAAAGAACCTCAATGCGGGGTATAGCTCTCCAGTTCATCCAGCGCCTCCAGGACGCCCTGGACCGCCATCTCCATGAACCTTTGGCCCTTCTCTCGGGAGGCCTTCGACGGATCACCCACGATCCCGTTGCCCATCAAGGGCCGCATATCTTTCAGGATCAGGTGCTTGGGCCTTTTCGGGAAATGCCGGCCGGGCAGTCCTTTCACCAGGTCTTCTCTCAGAAAGAGCATCCTGGATGTCTCGATCTCCCCGGAATGACCGTCGCCGGGGGTCTCTACCGCCTCCTTCTCGATCAGGTGTAAGTCGGTGACCAGGCTGATCCCGATCGGTCGGTCGACGGCTGCCGTCTCGGCGGCTTCCCTCAGCGCGGCCAGGTGGAGGCCGCCGGCATGACCCGTCAGGATGAGAATGTTCCTGAAACCGGATTCGTAAAAGGCGATCAGGAGGTCGTAGGTCAGCCTTCTGAGCGTCTCAGGACCGATGGATATGGTCCCCGGGAAGCCCCGGGTCGACCGGCAGACCCCGTAATGGACCGGCGGAGCCACGAAGACCGCCCTCCTCCTGGCAACCTCCTTGGCCACCTCCAGAGCCTGCAAGGTATCGGTAAATACCGGGAGGTGGGGGCCGTGCTCCTCGGTGGCACCCACGGGCAAAATCACCGTCTGCATCTCATGGAGGCCTTCTTCGATCTCCTTCCAGCTCATCTCCTCCATGAGCATCATATCCGCATCGTTCCTCCTGTCATCACCATCTCTTCCGGCACCCTGACCTCGTACCGGAGGTTGCCCATCACCATACGGTAGGGACCCGAAGGTTTGGTATCGAAGCTTGTCCCCCACTCTTTTGGACCTTCTGTGGCATAGGGGACCACCAGGTTGAAGTTGCCGTCAGAGATCGCGGTCTGCTTGTAGATGAATGTTCTACCCTCGTTGGTGGTCACAGGAACCGATATGGTGACCTCGGTCCCGTTGGGCGCGGCGCCCGTTATCCTGGCTCCGGGCACGTGCTCGAAGATCTTGACCCATTTCTGACCGCTCGAGGTAACGGAGGTCTGTGACTCGTGGACCAGCCGGTAGTGTTTCAGAGCCTCCAACGGAACGGCGGTCGAAGCAGGACTCGTGGTGACGACCTCTGCAGCATATCCCTCCTGGAGGCTCTCGTTGACGCTCTCCAGAAGCTCCGCATAGTTCGCGGAGATCTTCTTCGGTTCGACCCGACCATCGGGCCTGATGGATATCGCCCAGGCCTCGCTGACCGGCGTTTCGGTGCCGTCGAAGAAGTGGAGCCTCGCCACCATCGTCTCGGAGTAGGTCGGCATGTAGACCTGTACATACGTCTTGCCCTGGGGGATGCCGCCGTAGTACCTGTTGATAGGTTCGCCGCTCCATGCGGCGATGGCGTGGAACTTGTTTACCGCCATGGGCAGGTCCGTAACGACGTACCTTGTATTGGAGTAGAGGGACCGGTTATCGTCCAGCTTTGCCAGAACCTCCTCGGCCTCCTCCTCGTTTTGTGCCAGGAAGAAGGGCGAGGATCCCGGAACACCGGAGGTCTTGTTTCCTATACCCTGTTGGAAGGGGTTGGCGTTGGCGGGCCGGTGACCTATGGCCTCGATCCAGAAGCCGTAATCCCACCAGGACATCACCCCATAGGCATCGTCCGGGTAAGCGAACTTCTCGCCGTCGGGCGGATGCTCGTAGATGGTGTAGATGTCCAGCCCCGGATCGGGAGTACTATTATTGATCCAGACCATGGAGTCGTACCAATCCGGTGGGATGGGATCGACGTACCGCTCCGAGTGGAAGGTGCCGCCTATGGTTGCGCTGCCCAGGGGTCCGAACAACCCCGGATATATGAAGAGCAAGACCAGGGCGACGACCGCCAGGACGTTGGTGAGAGTCTTGGTGATATCCAGGTCTTCTTTTGGGGAACCGCCGGCCATGCGGACCAGGCTGTCCTCGAACTCGTAGAACTTCGTCAGCTCCAGGAGCCTCGACCCCAGGTATCCGGAGAGGAGGGCGACGTTGACCGCGTAGTAATAAGCGAACCTGATCTGGGCGTCGGTAAGGGCGAGTATGGTCACCGACCAGACCAGCAGCAGCATGTCTGCGGCTCGGCTGTCTCCTTTATAGTAGCGGTAGAGGATGAGAGGAAGGGCCAGGAGAAACATCCAGAAGGGCGAGAAGGGGAACCCGGACGCGCTGGGCAGGATGCCCGGGAAGCTGCTCATGACCCCCATGGCCCTATCCCTTATCGGTGATATCTCGGCAACGGTAGCTGCACCGCCGGTCTTGGGCTGGAATATGCTCAGACCGTACATGAGAGGATCCATGAACTGGGGCACGGCGACGTAGATGACTAGGAAGGCCACGACTATGAAACCGACGATGAAGGCAGGGAAGTAATATCGTTCCATCCCTTTTTTGGCAAGATAGGTCGAGGTTAGAGAGAGGGCGAGGAACGAGAGAATTCCCAGGATCAGTATGGTGGGTTGAAAGAGCGAATAGAGTGAGGTGCTGAAACCGTGGTATGTCCTGACGAAGGGCAGCACCATCAACATGGCGATGAAGAAGGCGATGGAACCCGATATGCCCAGGTACTCGACGTTTCTTCCCTTGAGATGATCGACGGCGCTCTGGATCGTGGCGAAGACCAGCACGATCCCTATGAAGAGATGGCCAGGACCCCAGGCATCGAGGTAGAGCCCCAAAAAGAGGCCTGCCAGCGCAGAGTAGATCAGGGGCTTCTTCAAGCGGGTCCAGTCTCTCTGGCGAAGGGCGGTGAAGGTCAGCTTATCCCGGCCGGTCCTGGCCGCCAGCATGAAGAATAGTATCATGGTGGTGCTGAGCAAGACCTCGGCAGCGTGGTGATCTGTGAACCCTATCACCGTCCGGGCGAAGAAGGGGCCGGGCAAGATTGCGATCATGGCAGCGGCGAGGAGGCCACCCGACCGACCGCAGATCTCTCTTCCTATGAAATAGACAGGGAATATGACGAGGGCACCGATGACAGCGGGGAATATGGCGCCCACCACTTCGACAGTATGGACGCTGGGGCTGCCCAGCCCCACTATGTACGAGATGATCGCGATCCCCCAGCTGTTGAAGGGACCATAGTGGATGGCCGTGCCCTGAGGGAAGATGATCATCGGATCGAACCAGGGACGCTGGAGGTTGAGGACCGTGCTCTTGGCCAGGAGCATATGGTACCAGGGATCGTTGCCGTTGAAGAGGACGGTATCACCAACAAAGACGCGCGTCATGGGCTTGATAACCCTTAGATAGAGCGAGAACAAGAATAGGAGGACGAGGCCTGTGTAAATGTACAGATCGGAGATGCGTCTGGTAGCCCCTTCGGCTGCGACCTTCTTCGTCTTTTTATCTTTCTTCTTCGTCTTCTTATCAATCTTCTTTTCCTTCACCGCTTTCTTGGTCATCACTGTGGAGGGACTTGTTCAAACCAGATAAAGATTGTGAACTAGCCGGCCAGGATCAGAGATCGGAGACGATGCCCCTGGCCGCCAGGATGCCCGTGGCCGCGGCGGTAACTATCCCTCTGGAGAGCCCGGCGCCGTCTCCTGCCGCATAGAGGTCGAGCACGCTGGTCTGGAGAGTCTCGTCTACCAGGATCTTTCTGGCGTAGAGCTTTATCTCCGGCGCGTATAGGAGGGTGGACCCGGCGTAGACCCCTGGTATGATCTTGCTCAGGATCTCCAGCCCCTCGATCACGTCCATCACGATCCGCTGGGGCAGGGCCATGGATATATCGCCGGGGGTGACCTCTTTCAGGGTGTTTTTCACCAGGTTTCTGGCGATCCTTTCTTCCGTGGACCTGCGACCCCTGCGGAGGTCGCCCAGCCTCTGGACGACCGGCTTTCCCCCGCCTATCGTAGTGGCCAGTTTGGCTATGGACATCCCGTAGGCGGTGGTGTTCTCCATGGGATGGGTCAGCTCCAGCCGGACCAGAAAGGCGAAGTTTGTGTTCTCGGACCGGACATCTATCAGAGAGTGACCGTTGGTGGCGATGAAGTCTCTGTACTCCTCCTTGACCACAAATCCATGTGGGTTGGTGCAGAAGGTCCTCACGAAGTCGTCGTACCGAGGAGTGGTGATGTGAAACTTGGGGTCTCTATTCACCCTGGTGACCGGGTCCATTATTATCGCCGGCACCTCTACCCTCACGCCCACGTCCAGCGGTGCGTAGCTGGCCTCGATGCCACAGCGGTCGATCAGGTCACCGATCCAGAAAGCCCCCACCCTGCCCGGCGCCAGTAAGGTCTTCTCCGCTCTGATCGCCGTGCCGTCATCCATCCTTACCCCGGCGCATCGGTCACCTTCTAAAAGCAGGTCCTCGACCCTGGAGTCCAGCCGAAACCGGACCCCCCGCCGCATCAGGTCCTTCTCGAAGGCGGCTATTACGGCAGGGGCCCGGTCGGATCCTATGTGGCGCTGTCTGATATTGATGAAACGTGCACCTGCAGAGGCCGCCCGTCTCTTTAGAGCCTCCACATCCCCGGGCGATGGTGATTGAACCTCGGTTGTGGTACCGTAGCCGACGAAGGCTGAGTCTACCTCCTGGACCAGGTCCCAAGCGGTCTTCGCGGACCCTGTCAGGTTTACCAGGTTGCCCCCTATGAGAGGGTGAAGGTTGAGGGTGCCGTCGGAGAAGGTACCTGCACCGCCCACCCCGCACATCACCTGGCAAAAATCGCAGTGGGTGCACCGCCCCAGCTTGTTCATGGGGCATATTCGCCGGGAGACGTCTTTCCCCTGCTCTATTACCAGGACCCTCTTCTCGTGCCTGGCCAGCTCCAGAGCCGCGAAGAGGCCTGCTGGGCCTGCTCCCACAACGATGGCATCGGTCATGATCCGTTATCGATGTCCAACCTATTTAGACCTGAGTTTGGTGAAAGTTTAAAAGTCTGTGGCGTGCTAGTATGCAGGAGGTATTGTTATGGAGAAGATACAGGACATAAAAGGACTTGGTGGAATGCTGAACGGATTCAGAGACCTGGTCAAAGATGACGAGAAGGTGACCTTCATCGGGACGCCGGGGTTCTGTATGCCTTTCGCCCTCTTTCAGGGGTTCCCGGTGAGAAACAAGAAGCTGACCTTCGTCCCAAACCTGGACCTGGACAAGACCAGAGAAGTAGTAGCTACCGAGTACGGGATGGAACTGGGAGAGCCCACCACCCCGGACGCCGATGTGGTGGTCATATTAGGAGGGCTGGCCATGCCCAAGATCGGGGTCAGCGTCGATGAGATGAAAGAGACCCTGGCGAAGATCCGATACAAGACGCTCATCGGTGTATGCTTCATGGGCATACTGGAACAGGCGGGCTGGTGTGACGCCATGGATTTCGATTACGTGATGAACACCACGCTGATCGGCAATATATCAAAGAAGTAGAGCAGGATAAAGATCTGATGGGCCCGACGCGATTTGAACGCGTGACCTCACGGTTATCAGCCGTGCGCTCCGACCATGCTAAGCTACGGGCCC
Source organism: Methanosaeta sp. UBA204 (assembly GCA_002501765.1). Classification (GTDB taxonomy): domain Archaea; phylum Halobacteriota; class Methanosarcinia; order Methanotrichales; family Methanotrichaceae; genus UBA204. The sequence continues at coordinate 72 of DAOG01000105.1, read as the reverse complement.
GGCAAGCTCTTCTGATTATAGCACCCCTTAATAACAGTTTCCCTGTAGTGGGCCTTGGGACAATATTATTCG
>DAOG01000146.1:23147-27179 GCA_002501765.1 Methanosaeta sp. UBA204 | reverse complement strand
AAGTCCCCCGATAGTGGTTTAGGTACTTGAGTAGTTACCAATAAAGTTAAATAGGATATATTAGCAACTATGTTCAAGGTAAATATCATGAGTGGAGAGAAGAGAAGGACCGAATTAGGTGCATTTATTGAGTTTCTAAAGCATAGATGTGGCTTTACGTTTAATAAAGATGATTTTGATCATCGGATAATGCTCCAAAAGTATGTATTTATCGCAAAATTTTTGGGGTGGAATCATAGATACTCTTATAATATATACTTAAGAGGCCCATATTCTCCTAACCTTGCAGATGACTACTATAGTTTATCTGATCCGACTCCATTTGAAAATTATAATGATTATTTAAAAGATATGGATCTAGATGAATTTAAAAATGTCATAAATGAGAAAGATATACCTTGGTTGGAAATTGGTACTACCATATTATCGCTATACGATAGATATTGTGAAGTATACAGTGGAAATGACTTAGAAAACTATCTTTTAGAGAAAACAGTTGATATAAAAAGTTCTTACGAGAACGCGTTTATCGAGGGAGTTCTAGAAGATCTTAAAAGATATAGTCTTATAAATTAATTGGTTATTAATTTCAGATTAATATGAGCGGGACAAATTGCCAGCACATTTACATTGATACATTTTATTTACAAGCATTTTTAAATGGACAAAGTGATTTAGAGAGGTATGCAAAAGAGGAATTTAGAAATGCTAAACAACTAACTGAAAGAAACAGAGAAATATTCCTCAAAATTCCTTTCATAGTTGTTGCAGAGATGATAAACAATTTAAATATTAAAGTAAATGAGAAGAGACAAAAAGAGCGTATTGTTTCTAATCTAATTGATCTTTTAGATCAAAACGAAAAAATTGATTTGGTTCCTGCCAAATGTGAATCTTTTAAGAAGGCTGTTGAGATAAAAAATCAAGACAATCGATTAGATGATACCGATATCCTAATAACTGCTCAGGCTTTATGTGACCCTTATTCGTCTCATCTTTTGATAAATGATAGTAATATTCTCGAATATCGAGTTATAGATGAAGTTAATAAAAACATGCATAGAGATGGCGATAGAAATCGCAAATTGCGCATCATAGAAGAGATTTAAGTTCTTCGCTGTATGGGTGTGTAATTGGTTCCCGGCCAATACGTCATCCGATCTCCGACAAGATCATCTCCGCCGCCTTCACCGGGTCTTCGGCCTCGATGATCGACCTGCCCACGATCAGATAGTCGGCGCCCGCCATTATTGCATCGGCGGCCGATCCGCCCTGGGCGCCCACCCCCGGCGATATTATGATCTTATCGCCGATTACGGCCCTGATAACCTCTATCCGTCCTGGCCTGGTGGCAGGGGCCACAACGCCGTCGGCGCCAGCGTCCACTGCCATTCTGGCCAGATCCTGTGCAAGAGGGGCCATGAAGTCTTCTGCGCCGGGGTGGCTCATCTCCGTCACCGCGAAGGCCAGGGCGTCGAACCTGCGAGCAGAGGTCACACAGGCCTCCAGGCTATCTCGGCCGGTGAAGGCATGGGCGATCAGACCTCGGGCACCGGCAGCGAGGACCTGCTCGGAGATGAGGATGTTGATATTGGGGATGTCGGCTATCTTGAGGTCGGCTATCATTGGGACAAATTCGGAGATCGTGCCGACGATATCCAGGCCGGCTGAGAGGATGAGGGGATAGCCGATCTTGATATAATCGACGTAACCTTCCAGAGTGCGGGCCAGGCCGACGGCCCGGTCTGGGGAGAGGACATCCAGGGCAAGTATGAGACGGGTCTTTTTATTCATGCTACGAAGGTCGGTTGTATGCACTATTTATCTTTTCTATCGGTGTAGATCCGAAAGACGCTCGCCAGATGAAGATGCAGGGGTTTGACGAACCTCTTCGTACCGGAAGCAGTCCGTGGTATGATCGTTAACCATACCCACCGCTTGCATAAAGGCGTAACAGATCGTCGGTCCTACGAACTTGAACCCTCTTTTTTTCAGGTTCCTGGCCATCAGATTGGACTCGGGCGTTTTAACAGGGATCTCCTCTGCCTCTGCCCATCGGTTGCGAACAGGGCCCTCTCCCACAAACTGCCATATGTATCCGTCGAAGGTGCCGAACTCGTCCTGTACCCTCAGAAACGCCTTTGCGTTGGCGATGGCCGCCTCGATCTTGAGCCTGTTGCGTATAATACCGGGGTTGTTCAGGAGTTCTTCGATCCTGGCTTCGTCATACCGGGCGATCTTCCGGGGATCGAAGTTGTCGAAGGCCTCCCGGTAGTTCTCGCGCTTCTTTAGCACAGTCGTCCAGCTCAGTCCTGCTTGCACTCCCTCCAGCACGAGAAACTCGAATAATAGGAGATCGTCGTGAACCGGCACCCCCCACTCTTTGTCGTGGTACTCGATCACCAGGGGATCGTCGTTGACCCATCCGCATCTCTTTCTCATCGAGCATCATCTGATCTGCAGGATCATGGTTTTATCGTTCTCCACATTTCGTAGAAGCAGACCGCTCAGGTGGCACCTGCCCAAGGGAGTAACGTACTAGGACGATAACGTATTCTATATGTGAGCGCGGGGGTTCAGAACGGCATGGCAAGATATATATTGCCAAAGAACAATCCATAATATGTATGCAGTCAGAAGGAGGGCTATCATGAGCCAATTAAGAGCTGAGATCTCCAACAGGTTGGTCAAGTTCTTGGATCTGGACACAGACGGCCGAAGGCGTTTAGTTCTGGAAGCTATCCTCGATTCTGGCGAGGTTACGGTGAGTTCGCTTTACAAGGTCATCAAAAAGAAGTTTGAGACATCTCGCAAAGTTGTAGCCTCTATGATCGGGTACATCTACTCCAAGCTAGGAATTCTGAGAGCGTACAAAAAATCCTACCGTCTGCCCACGATCTACGTTCTCCGAGAACAGTACGTCGATCTGGTCCGGTCTGTGCTGAAGTCCTCGGCTGGGCCATGACCAACGTAAAGAACGCTCCACGAACGGCGACCACGCTGAAGATAAGGTCCAAGTCGGAGTATTGGATCAGTCGTTCTAGGGATCCTTACATGGAGCTTATGCTTCGTCTCTTCCAGGAAGAGACCACCGCCGACCGGGGCAAGACTTTTCTCGCCATGGTAGAGGAGAGACAGAAGGGTGGCGAACCTCTGGAAACCAAAGAGTGGGAGCAGATCATAGAGGAGCTTGGGGTGAGCAGATCTGCCTTCTATGCCATGAGAAACAAGCTGCTGGGCGCCGGGCTCATAACCATCCGGGGCGGTGTGTACCGGTTATCCGGGTCTTTCAGTCGCGACCTGGTGGATATGTCTCGCTGGTGGTGGGCCGCTGTACTGGGCAACGACCCGGAGATCCTATAGGTCGGCGTTCAGATCGCGTATCCTCTTCTCTATTGTCTCTACCACCTTCTCATTCTCCATGTACTCCAGTTCCCCACTGCAGAATGGACAGATGAAGTTGCTCTCGCTGGCCTCGTCAAAGACGAAGCGGGCGCAGCCGTTGACACAGGCGTAGAAGATATTATTCTTCTCATAAGCGAGCCGTTCCTCCAGCCGATCCACCAGCTTTCTGATCTCGGATTCCAGCGCTCTATCGAAGTTCTCCGGACACAACTGCCAGAGATAGGTCAACCATCCGCTCTCCTGATCCCTCTCTCTTCTATACTTGGCCAGTCGGTGTTCATAGAGCAGATAGAGGGTGCGCCGGACGGTGTTAAGGCCGATCTCGGTAAGCTCTGCTACGTGCTCGTCGGTGACCTCACCTTCTGGCATGGTATCCACTATGTTCAGCCCTTCCTCTCCGACCAGTTTGCAGAGGTATGCTCTCTGAATATGGTCTTCGGTTGCTGTCAAAAAATCACCACACGACTCACCAACAGCTAAGATCTTTAGCTCACTGTTGTCCCTAATAGCTAAGTATCTATGCATCGATCGCGTATAAGAATTTCGCTGTATCGGTTTCGACTTCGAGAACCTCGGCGATAAGACCAACTTAAATGCCGTCCCCAACGTAACTACTCAGGTACCTAA
>DAOG01000146.1:6685-23029 GCA_002501765.1 Methanosaeta sp. UBA204 | reverse complement strand
GCGTTCCTCTGCGCCCTCCGCGGTTATTTTTTCTTGGTCGTTGTACATAAAGTTGTTCAATATAAACCAACTATAACTAAAAGATGGGAGGGTTGGGGTCCGCAGCTTCAGTGCCTGTGCTCCTTGCAGATGTTCTCGTCGGTGGCTTCCTCCAGGAACCCGTCCTGCCAGTCTTTGATGGCATCCTTTACGGTGCCGGTAGCACCGACGAAGACGTCGATCCCGTACTGCTCGAACATCTGGACCGCATTGGGCCCCAGCCCCCCCACCAGCATGATGTGGGCTCCCCTGCTGGCGATTAACTCGGGTGGCAGCCCCGAGCCGCCCATATGCTCGCTGGTGTTGGGAACGATCTCCACCTCGCTCGTCTCGGTATCTACTATGGTAAAGGTCTGGGCGCGCCCGAAGTGGGCGGATAGCATATCATCCAGACCTCGGTCTTCTATGGTTGGAACACAAACTTTCATATCATATCACCTGTTCTGACCGCCGCCTCCTCCTCTTCCACCACCTCGGCCGCCGCCGCGACCCATGCCTTGTCCTCCGCCCATCCCAGCGTGAGGCGGGGCAGACGCAGAAGAGATCTCTTTTAGCTCACCCTGCTTGAACCTCTTCGCCACATCTCTCACCGTGCCGCCCTGATCCAGGTATATCTTTACCCCGGCTGCGCCCAGCGTATAGACCGCATTGGGTCCCGCGTTCCCCGTGATCAGAACGCTGGCACCGGTGCTGGCTATCGTCTGGGCAGCCTGGATCCCGGCACCGCCGGCCGCCCCGGCGCTGATGTTGGAGATCGACTCGACCTCCTCCATGCTATCGGTCTCTACGATCACGAAATAAGCGCACCGTCCGACCCTGGGATCGAGTGGTGCATCGAGGCCAGGAGCTCCCGCAGTAATACATATCTTCATCTGAAGCCATCCCACTTATTCGGTTTTTGTTTCGAGCAAAGCCCGAATGATCTGGTTAGTGTAGCGCCGTTATCCCATTACAGCCGCCGCTATCCGGGGCGCGCTGCCTTCGGTTGGTCGGTGTACCGTCTGTAGAACCTCTGCCGATGAGAACACCTTCATCCCTGGCTTGTCCTACAATTTAGGCCACCCGACTTTCTAGTGAGCAGAAGCATGTCCCAGATCGCAAGCTGGAATACATGAAATAAACCTGCGCAGTTATGCCGGGGTGATTAACATGGTTAAGCTTTACGGCACCACCGGCAAGGTGACGCCTTTGGAACGGTGAAACCTTAGAATCGATAACGCCCCAAGGTCCTGACCGAGTCGCTATCAGTCTCTGATCCGGCTGGCGAATATGCCGACGAAGGACAGGACGGAGAAGATGGCGAAGGCTACCCCCATGCTTCTCAGAAATATGGGATAATACTCAGGGGTGATGGGAACCCTGCCGATGTAGAGGGTGAAGACCAGCATCACGATCCCCATGCTCAGCATGTTTCCGGTAAGCCGCATGGTGCTCAAGGTCGCCGAGGCCACCCCGTAGAACCTGGATTCTACGGCGCTCATGACGACGTTGGTGTTGGGCGAGGAGAAGAGGCCGGTCCCCAGTCCCAAGATCAAAAGGCAGGTTACGATAAAGCTTAGAGAACTGTCACCGTCCAGCGGGGTGAGGAGGAGAAGCCCAAAAAAGGTCAGAACCATGCCAGCAGAGGCCAGAATCTGGGGTTCTATCCGGTCAGATAGCCTACCTGCTATGGGAGCGACCAGAGTCATCATGATCGGCTGGAACATGAGGACCAGGCCTGCCTGCTGGGCGCTGAGAGCTTTGATGTACTGGAGGTAGAGGCTGAGAAGAAAAAAGACGGCAAAGGTGGCGCTGTAGTTGATAAGGGCGGCCAGGTTGGAGAAGGCGAAGGCTCTCTTCTTTCTGAAGAGGTCAATATCGAGGATGGGGGTTTCGGTGCTGGTCTCCCACCTCACGAAGGCCACGAGCCCCAGAACTCCGGCCAGGATCAGCCATCCGCTCAGCAGGTCCGGCAGCCCGGAGAAGCCGAAGATCATGAAGACCAGAGAGAGGCTGTATAGGACCGATCCGGCAAGATCGAACCTCTCCCCCTTGGCCTCTCTCCACTCGCCCTCCAGTTTCGTCGTCGCCAACCAGAGGACCACCAGACCCACCGGCACGTTGGAGAGGAAGACGCTCCGCCAGCCGAACTGGTAAGTAAGAAACCCGCCGAGGGTAGGGCCCAGGGTGAGACCCAGATAGACCGCAGCCACGCTTATCCCCAGGACCTTGCCTCTATCCCGGGCGGGAACGACCGAGATCAAGATGGCCGTCCCCGTGCTGAAGATCATGGCTCCACCCATGCCCTGGGTAAACCTGACGGCGATGAGCATCAGGTCGGATGTGGAGAACGATGCCAGGAGGGCAGAACCGGTATAGACCAAGACGCCGTAGGTGAAGATCCTCTTCCGACCGAAGATGTCGCTCATCCTCCCGAAGGGTACCAGAAAGATGGCAGCGGCGAGGATGGCGGAGGTGGCTACCCAGCTCAATGTGACCGCGTCGGTGGCGAACTCTCTCCCGATGGCAGGAAGGGCGATGTTGACCGACGAGCCCATGAAGGGGGTGAGAAAAGAGCTCAGGGCAGCGACGATCAGGGCGGCCCTCCTGTTTGCCGCGTCATCTATCATCTTCTGGGGTAGGAGGCGGTCCCGACTTAAACTTTCGTATCGGGCGATCCTGTCCGGAAGATAAGCAGGATCGATCTCCGAGCAGCGTCCTTTACAGCTCGATTATGGTGCCCGCGCTGTTGAAGACGAACCTCTCACCGAACTCCGCTGCAAGCACCGCCGCCGCCTTCGGTCCGGTGCAGTGTGAGGCGCCCAGGACCTCCAGGTCGTACCTCTTCAGCGCATCGATGGTCCTGGTCAGCTTATCACCGTTCCCGAAACCCAGGTGGGTCCCGCCTACCACACCTATGATCCTATCGACACCGGTCACCCTTTTGGCCTGCTCCAGGGTGTTTATCGTCCCCGAATGGGCGCAACCCAGCACGACCAGGAGACCTCGGTCCAGCACCAGGATCAGGGCCTGGTCGTCCAGGAGGGGATCGACGACCATGCCTTCACCGGTTTCTACCAGCAGGTCTCTGCTGGGCAGCTCGAACTCTGTCCGCCGGGGAACTTCACCGGTGAGCCATATCCCGGGAGCGATCTTTCGCGCCTCCCTAGATAGATCGAACCTGGCACCCATCGTCTCCAGCACGTCTCTTTGGAGAGGCATTCCTATGTAACTCAGCTCGTCCCGGAAAGAGTACCTGGGTCCGAAGACCTCCGGATGACAATAGATGACGGCGGGACCGGTCTTCTCCAGGACGCTCTCCAGCCCGCCAGAATGATCGTAATGACCGTGGCTCAGGGCGATGGCCGCTCCCAAAAGATCGATCCCCAGGATCTCGGCGTTATGGACGGCAGTAGTGGTCTGACCGGTATCGAATATCAGCCTGGTGTCACCGGCCTCTACGTAGATCGAGAGGCCATGTTCTCCGAGGATCCCTCTTCTCGGGGTCGCCGTGTTCTCGCTCAGAGTCGTCAGCTTTACTCTCATATTCACACCCCTAATTCTTCCAGAAGTCCGGGAAGAGCAACACCAACACCGTCAGTATCTCCAACCTTCCGATCCACATGCAGATGATGAGTATCAGTTTTCCCGGTCCTGGTACGCCTGAGTAGTCCCGGGCAGGACCAAACTCGCCGAAGCCGGGGCCGACGTTGCCCAGGTTGACCGCTACCGCAGACGCTGCGCTGATAATCTTGTCGGTCTTCCGGTCTTCGGGTGCGGTGCAGATCGCCATCGTCTTGTTCGTCATATTGAACTTCTCCGACATGGAATAGCCCATCCTCGTGGCCTGCTTGTAGGCGCGAGGCATGGTGCAAAAGATCGTGTCCGTCTCGTTCCAGTCGCCTGAGATGAAAATGACCATCCCGTCACCGTCGTTTTGGTCTTCTGGTGCGAAGGACGCCATCTTTTCGGCGCCTTTCCAATCATCCGATCCGAAGCAGACCATCCCGCCGGACTCGTTCCGCCCTGCCGACTCGAAGCAGATCATCTCGACAGGCTCTTCATGGTCGTCTGATATGGAGCAGACCGAGGCGAAGATCACCGATGCTGCGGCGAAGATCAGAATGTATAGAGCGAAGAAGATGAGGATAGAGTAGATGATCTCTTCTTTGACCAGCCTGTCTTTCAGCTTTATGGGGACCACCGCTTTGGGATGAAGGGCCCGGAAGAGCTCGCGCTTGCCGTACCTGATAATTAGCAGTATCCTGACCAGCTTTATTCCCCCTGCGGTCGATCCGGCGCAGGCCCCGGTGAACATCAGCACGAAGAGGGTCATCTTGGCCGCGCAGGACCATGAATCGTAGTCTGTGGTAGTGAAACCGGTGGTGGTTATGATGGAGACCACCTGGAAGGCGGCGATCCTCAGGCTATCGGGTAGGCCTTCTCTTATTCCACCAAATACGAGGACGATGACGATGGAGACGGCGGCCAAAAAGGCGTAGAACCTGAACTCCGGATCCCCAACAAGGCTCTTCCTGTTGACGTACATGGCCCGGTAGTGAAGAGCGAAGTTGGCACCGGCCAGGAACATGAAGACGACCACGATGATCTCGATGACGGGCGCGCCGTAGGCCGCTATGCTCTTCACCTGGGGCGAAAACCCGCCACATGCCATGGTAGAGAAGGTGTTACATATGGCATCGTAGGCCGGCATCCCTGCCAGCACCAGAAGGATCAACTCGACCACGGTGAGGACCAGGTAGACCTCCCAGAGGATCTTGACCGTCTCTCTGATGCGTGGTCTGATCTTATCTTCTGTCGGTCCTGGAACCTCGGCCTTGAAGAGCTGCCTACCCGCCACACCCAGCTTGGGCAGGATGGCTATGAAGAGCAGGATGATCCCCATACCTCCTAGCCACTGGGTGAAGCTGCGCCAGAAGAGGAGGCCGTAGTAGGTCTCCCCGGTCGAGATGCTCTGGGCGGCGTTGGCCAGGGTATAGTTGAGGTAGGGACTGGCCGCGATCTCCCTGCCACCGAAGACAAAACCTGCCAGGATCGATCCCAGACTCTCGCTGGCCGCGGTGGCATTTATGAGCCAGTAACCCTGGGCATTGCTCTCCGCCAGGATGGTGGCTCCGGTGGTGGTAAAACCCGACATCGACTCGAAGAGGGCGTCGATGGGGCTGAGCCCGAGGAAGATGTAGGGAAGGGCGCCGGTGATTGCCGCTCCCAGCCATCCGAAGGCCACCAGGGCGAACCCCTCCCGGTTGCCCAGAACCTCATCGACACCCTTTCTCTCCAGTATAATCCCGATGATCAAGGTGATGAGCGCCGCGAGGAGGAAGGCTATGATCCCCTCTTCTTCCCCGTAGACCAGAGAGACCCCGGCGGGGACGAGCATCAGCAGGCCGAGGATTTTTAGCAGCGTGCCGAATAGCTTCAGAAAGACCCTGATCATCATATATCTAAGCGTACCTCCTCCGAGCAATCGGACCTTCTGATATGGGCGTCTCGCACGATGAGAGTCTAGGACCTATTTTATGGTGATGGTTAAAGTAGCGCTATAATAACCTTGTTTGACAATCATCGTCTGGATATTTCGATCCATCCGTGCTTCTGCATCGAATATCAACGAGCCCCGGACCGTCTACAGATCAGGATAGGTAATCTCAATCTCCAGGCCGAGTATCAGCTCGCGCAGCTCATTGCAGGTGACGGGACGCTTGAACTCGCTGCATCTCTTCACCTTCTCTGCCAGGAGACAGATCTCGTCACGTTCCAGCTCGTAGCCCATCTTCTTGGTGATGTACTTCAGGGCCTTGGCTCCGGTGTGCTTGCCTATTATGATCTTCCTGTTGCCCCCCACCATCTCCGGGGAATAGAGTTCATAGGTTCTGGGCTCTTCCAAGACTGCCGCCACGTGGATGCCCGATTCGTGGGCGAAGGCGTTCTCTCCCACCACGGCCTTGTTATTGGGCATGATGACACTTGAGTAGCTCTGAACTATCCGGGAGAGGGATGTTAGCCTGGTGGTATCGTACCGGTCGAGGCCGTAGAGGATCCTGAGCGCCACCAGCAGCTCTTCCAGAGAGGTATTCCCGCTACGCTCACCGATGCCGTTGACGGTGGTGTGAAGCTGCTTCGCCCCCGCCTCGGCGGCGGCCAGGGTGTTGGCCTGAGCCATCCCCAGGTCATCATGACAATGCATACAGATGGGGATCTTTACCGTCTTCGCAATCTCGCTCACCATGTAGTAGGTGGTCCTCGGGTTGAGGATCCCTACCGTATCGGCGATGCTCACGTAATCTGCCCCGTGCTCTTCTGCCGTCTTGTAGAGCGACTTCAGCATCTGGAAATCGGTCCTTGTGGCGTCTTCGGCTGAGAACCTGACGATGAGCCCGTGGTCTTTGGCGTACTCCATGGTGTCCATGGCACAGCTTACCGCCTCGCCACAGCTCATGTGGATCTTGTGGGTCAGATGGAGATCGGAGATGGCTATGAATATGCCGACCATATCGACATCGCAGTCCAGCGCAACGTCCACGTCTCTTTTGATCGACCTGGAGAGGACCGAGATCTTGGCATTGAGACCAAAGTTGGCTATCTTCTTGACCGCATCCTTCTCTGTTGCTGAGACCACCGGGAACCCGGCCTCGATGATCTCTACGCCGATCTCGTCCAGCCGGATCGCGATATCGAGCTTCTCGTCCGGACGGAAGACGACGCCGGGCATCTGTTCGCCGTCCCTCAAGGTGACGTCGCAGATCTCGATATCGATACCAGGTGTGCTGCTGGGTTCCAGAAACTGGTTGATGGAGTAATCTTGCATATCAGAGAGACACTTGGCCCGTTTCCTTAAATCAATTTCGAAGGCAGGTATCGTCCGCCGACATTCCATATACAGGAGTTCATAACCGGGACACCCGGCAGGAGCCCCTGGTCTTCGGATGGTCGAGCCATTTTTATACATGCATCCCTGATAAGTTTGCTGGATGTATCGCATACTGGTTACCAACGACGATGGCGTACACGCGGCAGGCATGAAGGCAGCGGTGCGGAGCGTGGACGGCCTGGGGCAGGTCATGATCTCGGCCCCTTCCGGCCAGAAGAGCGGCGTGGGCAGATCGATATCGGTCTTCGCGCCTCTCAGGTACAACGAGATCGAGTTGGACGGGCACCTGGCTTACGAGGTGAGCGGGACTCCTACAGACTCGGTCATCCTCGGCATCTTCTGGCTGATGGAAGGGGAGATGCCGGATCTGGTACTGTCCGGGATCAACATCGGCGAAAATATTAGCACAGATACGGTCACCACCAGCGGGACGATAGGAGCTGCCCTGGAGGCTGCCAGCTATGGGATCCCCGCCATCGCCGCTTCTATCCAGGTGGTGGACCAGGGGGACAAGTTCGACAGCAAGAACGACCACCGCTACGAGTTCGATGTGGCCGTCAAGATTGTGAGACGGATCGTCAGAAACGTCCTCGAAGAAGGTCTTCCCAAGGACGTGGACGTGCTGAACGTCAACGTGCCAATAAACGCCACCGAGGATACGGAGATCGTGATCACCAGGCTGGCCCGGAAGATCTTCAAGACGGCCGTCCATGAGAGGAACGATCCCCGGGGCAGACCCTACTACTGGATCGGTGGTGAGCTGGTCCAGACCGAGCGGGAAGGTACGGATGTGTGGGCGGTCTATCAGGAAGGAAAGATATCCATCACCCCTTTGACCATCGATAACACCGCCAGGGTGGATCTCGGGGCGATATCGAGATTGGTTGGTGAGTAAGTTGAGCGAGAGCTTCGGTGATATGAGCAGGGAAGACCAGTTGTCCTACCTGATCGAGAACCTCCGGGATCTGCCTGAGGATCTGGTGGAGGAGGGAATAGAGATGTTGGTGAGCGCCGGTGAGACGGAGTACGCCATCGCTCTGGCCACCGACCAGGGCAAAACTGAGCAGGCCATCGGGATTGCCCTGGAGAACGGTGACTACCTCTGGGCGGCCCTGATAGCCAAGAAGGCGAGTCGAAAGGAAGAGTCTCAACGCCTCTATCGAGAAGGGCTGGACTACTACGTCTCGATGGAGATGTATGGGAGGGCGGTGAGCGTCGCCAGGGCTCTGAAACTGCCTCAGGATGAGATCGATCGGCTCTACCATGAGGGAATCAGGGTCGAGAGCAAGTGGATGGACCCGGGCCGGACGCAAGCGGCTCTGGACAGCCTGGCCATGACCCTGGAAGGCGCGTTGATGGGCAGAGACGACGAGACCGCCGGGGAGCTTAGAGCCGTCATGAGAGAGGAGATGGAAAGGTCGAAGAGACGAGATTCTGAGTAGTCATTCATCTCTCAGTCTGACATCGATCTTCATCATATCCTCTGCGATCACCGTTTCCGGGAAGAATCTGCGGGCGTCGGTGAGGAGAGGACGTGGGTCATCCGAGTACCTGGAGCTGATGTGAGTGAGGACCAGCGTTCTGACCTTTGCTCTTTTGGCCAGCTCTGCAGCCTCACCCGCGGTGCTGTGCATGGTCTCCGCCGCCCACTCATTCATATCATCCGCCAGCGAGCCATCGTGGATGAGGATGTCGCCGTTTTTGCTGGCCTCTTCAACCTGCCTGGTGGGCCTGGTATCCCCTGTATAGACTACTTTTCTCCCGGGCCGGAGCGGGCCCATGACCTGCTCCGGATAGATGGTTCTCCCGTCGATCTTCACCGTATCACCTCGCTGGAGCCTGCCGAAGAGAGGTCCCGGCGGCACGCCCAGCTCCAGGGCTTTCGGCCGGTTGAACCTCCCTGGCCTTTGGTCTTCTTTTAGGCAGTACCCCAGGCTGGGGACGCTGTGAGCGGTCTTCACCGCCTCCACACGGTACCCTTCCATCTTCACCGCATCATTTGGTGCCAGTTCCAGGACTCTGACCTGGAACTTTCGTGAATAGTGGACCAGTCTATCGAAGATGTCCACCATTCTTGTGGTACCGGGCGGCCCGACGATGGAGATTGCGTTTCTCCTGCCCTGAAAAGCCATGGTTTCCAGAAGGCCTGGTATGCCCAGGATGTGGTCGGCATGATGGTGGGTTATGAAGATGTGGCTCAGTCGCATCATACCTGTTTTGGCCCGCATCATCTGGCGTTGGGTTCCCTCACCGCAGTCGAAGAGGAGTAGGTCACCTTCTCTGTTGATCAAGACCGCCGAAGGATTTCTCTCGGGTGAGGGGAGAGACCCTGCCGTTCCCAGGAAGATCACAGTTAGCATGGGTTCACCTTAGACCGGATTCGTCCGGTCCATATAAAGAGATGGGTCGAGGGCGGAAATAGGTTGCAGACGAATATTGTCATCGGGGCGCCTATGAAGGTCTGGGGTCCACTACCATTGTGATGAGGAGACCAGGGTTCGGGAGATCGCCACAGAAGACCATTCATCTTTAGATGGCCTACAGCCCACAGGCTATCAGGGTCATCTCGATCACCGGCACAGGTATGGTTATCTTTATGGTTATCGTTATGGGCTCGGCCGGGGGGACTATCGGTGTCGGTTCCGGTGCCCGTGGGTCTTCGTCGATGTTCGAGCCGCCGGGTATCTTGTAGATCGAGTCTCGCTCGTCAAAGTCGCCGTACACATTTTCGTTCCAGCGGTTGACGCCTGCATCGGTGGCGTTGTAGTTCTCGTTGTCCAATAGCTCGTTGCGGAGGATCTCGTTATCGTTGGACTCGGCATCGAGCCATATGCCATATCTGTTGCTCCTGACCGTGTTGCCGAGGACGGTGTTGTTACTCGAACCCTCAAAGTGCATCCCGTACCATTTATTGCTGATGACGTAATTGCCCTTGATGGTATTCTTGTTCGACTTCACGTAGACACCGGCCTCTCCGGCGCTTGCATTTTTTATAATAAATCGCTCCAACCGGGTTTCGTCTGCGGCGAGCGTTATGGTGCTCCCGATACCCACGGCGCTCAAGGTGGGCAACCCTTCACCGATGTCCACGCCCTGGAGGGTGAGCCTCTTGTCCACGACCACCTTTTCGTAATACTTGCCGCTCACAACGTTGATTGTGTCACCGGGGTCTGCAGCATCAACGGCTTTTTGGATGCTGGAGTAGTCACCCCCGTCCGTGCCTACGGTGATCGTGGCAGCCTGAGTTACGCTAACCGATATCAGCATCAAGGCCAAGATCAATTCCCATCTCATCCGGTAGTATCTTCCGGTCATCGGTTCAGCCTCCAAAGATGGACTGGATATCTTCATCCATCTTCTCAAACTCGATCGCCATCGTCTCGAAATCGAGTTTCATGATCTTTTCGGACCGCCTCATCTCTCCGGTCTGATTGTATACGGTCACCGAGGCGGTCAGAGGCCCAACCCGATTTCCACGGGGATCGACCGCACCGACCTCGACGGTGTTGATTATATCGTCACAGATCGCCTCTTCCGTTACCCTGTAGGTGGTAACGAAGCTCTGAGACTCACCGGGTTCCAGGGACGCCATCTCCAGATGTAGGCCTGTCAGGTCGTCGGTCATGTTGACCTTGTAGAGGGCGGCGTCTCCGGCGTTTGTCACCGTTATCCTGTACTCTATGATGTCGCCTACCGAGAAGACGACGGTCCGGTTTGCCTCTTTGGCGATCTCCAGGTGGGTCTCGTAAGTGGTGGTCGAGGCCACCGGAGCGGTTGTGAGCCTGACCAGGTCTTCGAGAGTATCGTTCATGTAAGTAATATCTGCCTCTTTACTGATGGCCGGCAAGGTGTGTTCCGAGCTTCCCGAAAGTTCTCTTATAACGTTATCCATAATTTCGTTCCTGTTAGCTTCGTTGGTTATCGCCTCAAACCCAAAGGCGAAGTAGATCACCTCATAGGTCCCGGTGTCTGCCCTTATCGCACCGCAGCCGTCATCGCGATAGTTGAAGACGTCCGAAGCGTTCCCAACCGGCGATATCTCGCTCGGCCAGTACTGATTGTTTGCGCCAGGTCTTCCCGATATGCCGATGGTCATCCCGTCGGAGATGGGGTCTTTTGCCACGCCATCTAGGGTATATTGGCCGGTGCTATCTTTTATATATTCAGCGTGGATATAATCCTCGTAGAAGTCCGTATCGCCTATATCGTATCCGATATCCTGGCCGGTGACGAAGATATTCCCGCCGCCGTCCAGATAAGTTGCCAGGTTCGCCTGGTCACTATCGGTAAGGGTGGTCACGAAATCTCTCCCGGTGAACCATATCACACAATCGAAGTTGCTTAGCTCATCCACGGTAGGAGGTCCCTCGATCTTTACATAGTTGTATCCATTTGCAGACAGCGCCCTCTCGTAATAGGTCTCGTAGCTTGCTCCGTCATCGTCATCTACAAGGAGGATCATGCCGTCGGCGTGGAGGACTTTTATAGATCGATCTTCATAGTTATTATCGAGATCGGTTTCTCCACTCACCGGAACAACATGAACCTTTAGGACATGGACCCCTTCTGTACCGCTTGACCAGGAAAAGCCGATCGATCTTGATGCACCACTGGCCAGTCCGAGTATCGTATGCGACTCTATGACCGCATCGTTCTCCATCAGCCGGACCACTAGATCGCTCTCGCCATACGTACCTCTGTTCTCGATTACCGTGTTTACCTCTACGACCTTATCGGGTCTGGTATAACTCGGAAGGTGCAGATCGGCGACCCGGATATCGTGCTCTGAGAGGATCTGCAGATGGAAAGGCGTTTCCGGATCGCCTAGAAGGTTGATCTCGTAGTAACAGTACCTCATCACGTTGCCATCGGAGGTCCCGTCGATGGACCCGAGGTTGTCCTCTTTGGAGTCCTGGTTGGCCCTGCCTATATTCTTGATGCCTTCTTCAAATATCGCATCCCAAAACTGCCTGTCGTATCTCTGGGACGGCCCGTCGGTGCTGGACCGTCTGCCCCAACCGTACCTCGAGTTGCCTATGAACCCAAACGCTCCACGAGGTCCGGTTACGAAGTGCTCTAAGACGCAGTCGGAAGAGAGATAATAACAATCGGGCATCCTGTTGTCGAAGGAGCCTGCATAGCAGCCCTGGCTGTATCCGAAGAAATATCTACTGTTGGACAGAGCATCAATATCGCCGTTGCCCAGCTTCATCACGGAGCCGGGGTTGGCATGTCCGAGGTGGTTTATGACGTGGATACCCATGTTGATGATGCCGGTCAGATCCCCTCTGGACCAGTCGCGGTCGCGCTCGTAGAGCGTATGTTTCTCGAAGTCGTCGGGAAATCCCTTGGTATTGTAACCACTTGCGCTGGATCCGGACTTTATCTCATCTTTATAGTTGCCTCCCCAGTCACCTGCGCCGCCGAACCCCAGATACTCGCCGACCAGCCACACCGTTTTGAGATAAGAACCGCCGGAGGTCTCGTAATCTATGGTCTTTCGCACGAAGTTGTTCACCTCTTCGTGGGAATCAACGGGAGCTCTACCGACGTAGACCTCCGCCAGCAGGTCGACGTCTCCTCCACCGAAACCGTCGGTGGGCTCGCCGTAAATTCCGTTGCTGTTGTAGTCGTAGCTCCCGTCCAGGCAGGCGTAGTAGAGGTCGCCCGGGATATTTGGCGGGTTGCCCTCATAGCTCCAGGCCCATAGCCCCCTCACCGGCACGATAGCATCTTCGCACTCGCCGCCGACGTTGGCGCCGTCGGAATCGCCGCCCAGGAGGACATAAGTGATGCCGTTATTCATATAGGCGTCTCTTATGAAGTTGCGGATCTTCTCCTGTTTGTCCACACCGTCATATGCTGTGTAGATATCTTCCACGGTGACTATAGCGGTCTTGATGCCTCTCGAGCCCTTGTGATCGGCCAGAGCCTGGAAGTTGTACGGACCTGGCGTGTTCTTTAGATATTGATCAGTGATGATTATATAATTATATTGTCCATTCAAAAGTGGCGAGCTTCCTGCTAGCACAAGGTCCGCGGGATATGTAGCTGCCTCACCAGGGTTATCTACCATCGCGATTACGGCTTTCTTGCCCTCGGGTGTGCCTCTGAACAACCCTCTGTCCAACTTTTCCGCAGGCTTCGTCGTTACATTGATGTCAAAAGAGCCAAAATAGTATGTATCTTTCGTTTTAGGTATATACTTAATCGGATATAGGTTTATATAGAGTATCTTGTAACCCTCTTTTTCCTGGATGCCAGGTACTGAATAAAAATCTATCGGGTAAGGGTCCATCGATCCGTACGTGGTCTCGTTCAGAGGTGTGGGTTCCGGTCTCGATATGTCATCGAACATAGAACTAATTGGAAGTGCATCTTGACCGGGTTCTATGAAGATTTTGCCTAGGTTCTTCTTTTCCCCGGGGAATACCTCTATGTCTTGAACCTCATGTCCGTAGGGGATCAATATCCTGGTCGTCCTGAACGGCACGACCGGCTCACCTGGGATGATGCGGTTTTCCAGCCCCGGGATCGTAACCGATCTGGAAACGTTCTGGCATCTCTCGCATCCTGCCGGGAGTACCAGCTCTCCAAGGCAGGCTCCTACCACCGGATCTTCCGGATTGTAGTGCCATGAGATTACGCTTGTACCCTCGCCGCCATCCTGGGCCAGGGCGACAGAACACGATACGAAACCCAGGATCAGGCCCGAGAGGCAGATCAGGGTGATGGTGGGGACGCTTCTCATTTTTTGATCTCGCATGTCACCGCCGTCCGATTGACACCGAAGACGCCTTGCAGGTTCGGCATCATCGGTGTTGTGTGGCGTTTTGTCATCGGGGGAGGATGTACTTGAATCGAATTCATCGCTATGTCACCATCACCTTGGAGTCGTTGGTTAACGGGGGTTTTAACTCGTTAAGAACTCGTCGAACTTCTCAAATTCGTCAAACTTCTCAAACTCATCGAACTCTATAAATCCGTTGAACGGTTTAGCCTCTTCGACGTTGGCCCATCTGCATGATGCGGGTGGGATTATGTAGGGGGTCTCGGGATCGCCCAGGAGGTTGATCGCGTAGTAACAGTACCTCATCACGTAGTAATTCATCCTGTTGACCACGCGGTACTCGCCGATAGATCCGACGTTGACCTCTTTGGATGCCTGGTTCGCACGACCGATGTGTGGTGTGGCATTTTCTGCGAATATCGCATCCCAAAACTCCATGTCGTACCTCTGGGAGGGGCTAGTATCGATGTCCGCCGACCACCAGCCAGACCTCGAGTTGCCTATAAACCCGAACGCCCCACAGGGCGCGGTCACAAAGTGCTCTAAGACACAGTCGTGAGGGAGATAGATGTAATTGTCATTCCTGTTGTCGAAGGCACCCGCATAGCTGGCCTGGCTGTACCCGAAGAAGGGCTTGTCGTTGGTGAGGGCATCCGCATCGTTGTAGCCCATCTTCATGACGTAGCCGACCTTCTCACAAAAGTTGGGGTTTCCCATGTGGTTTATGGTATGGGTGTTATCGTTGATTCTCTCTATCAACGCTGATTTAGGCCAGTTGTCGTCGTCGATGTCGCACCCGTCCCCGGTATAATTGTGATCGTAGAGTGTCCGTACGAAGAAGTTATCTGGATGGAATTTGGCTTTAACCTTGTCTTTGCAGTCTCCGCCCCAGTACAGTGCGTCTTCGGGTGTTGTGTATCCCAGGTACTCGCCGACCATCAACACGCTCCTCAGATAAGGTTCGGTCTCGCTGGTGGACTCGTACAATATCGTCTTCCGGACGAAGTTGCTCAGCTCATCATAGGAGTCCACGGGGGCCCTCCCGACGTAGACCTCCGCCAGTAGATCGACATCGTCTCCTAGTTCGCCGTAAATCCCGTTGCCGTTGTAGTCGTAGGTCCCGTCCAGGCAGGCGTAATAGAGGTCCGAGGCTATTCCTGCTCTATTCCTGACCGGAGGGTCCTCCTCGCAGCCACATGCCCATAATAGTCTCGTCGGCACGATGCTGTCCATGGTCTCGCCGCCGACGCTGGCGCCGTCTCCATCACCGCCCAGGAGCACGTAGGTGATGTTGTTGTTCAGATAGGCGTCCCTTATGAATAAGCGGATCATCTCTGGGTTATCTATGCCCTCATACTTATAAGCTTCATAGATATCTTCCACGATGACTATCGTGGTGTTAACATCTCTCAATATCTTGTGATCGGCCAAGGCCTGGAAGTTATACGGTCCGGGAGAGTCTTTCAGATATTGGCTGGTGATGATCACATAGTCGTATTCCCCGTCCAGGAGAAGCGAATGTCCCATCGGGGTCACGTCAGAGGGGTAGGTGGCTGCCGCCTCGGGGTTATCGACAATTTTGTCCACAACCTCTCGATCCTGTGGCGATCCCCTGAAGAGGCCAAGATCGAGCTTCTCCGCTGGCGCAGTTGTCACCGTGATGTCAAAGGTGCCGAAGTAGTATGTCTCCCTGGTCTTTGGTATATACCTGACCGGATACAAGTTTATATAAAGTATCTTGTAACCGCACTTCTCCAGAACATTGGCCACCGAATAGACGTCCTCCGGATAAGGATCCGCCGATGCGTATACCGTCTCGTTCAGAGGCGTGAGCTCCAGATCTGACGTATAGTTCTCACCACAACGACCTGTGCAATTGATGGGAACTGCTGCTTGACCCGGCTCTATGAAAATTTTGCCCAGATACTTCTTATCCCTGGCGACGACCTTTATGTCTTGAATATCGTGCCCGAAGGGGATCAATATCCTGGTGGTCATCATCGGTAAGACCGGTTCTCCGGGGATGACGCGGTTGTACGACCCAGGAACCGTAACCGATCTGTAGGTCACTTTCGGTCCCTCGGGTGTTGTCATCATCTCCAGACCCGCCTCTATCATCGGCTCTTCTGGATGGTACCGCAACGTTATCTCGCTTCTGGTATCGCTATTATCCTCTGCCAGGACAGATGAACAGGATGCAAAACCCAGGCTCAGGCCCAACAAGCAGATCAGGCAGATGGTCTGATAGATTCTCATATTCCTCCCTCAGATCTCTCGAAAGTAGAGCTTATCTCCAATTTGTCTTTACACAGTAGAATAGAAGTTCGGAGGCTATCGTTCCAATAAGATCCAAATGCCAGATGACAAGCTGCGAGCGGCACGTCCCCTAAATGGTACGCGTCATGGTGCGTATAGTATAAGCGTGGAGCAGGTCGCCATGCTAGGTACTCCCATCTCAACGTAGATATCCCCCTCTTGACTACTGATCAAGACTCCGTTAATTATGTAGTTATGAACACTATTTAATGTTTTCCCATGACCGGACGAGGTGCTTATAAAACTGTAGTATAGTATAAATAGCGGGATTAACGGGATGTTCGGATACGTATGGTAAGTTATCTCCTAGTGTCGAGTCATGCGTAAA
>DAOG01000146.1:0-6664 GCA_002501765.1 Methanosaeta sp. UBA204 | reverse complement strand
TACTTAGATGACAGGACACTAGAACAGTGAAAATGCCGTTGGCCTCTCCCGGCAGGTCTTCCGTCGTTCGGCCTTGATCTTTAGATTATATCATCGAAACCTATTATATTTAGGGAATATGTTATACCTACCTAATCGGCTAAGCGATGTGCATATCAGAGCCGCAGAATGGTGGTGAAACCTGATGTACTCGTTCTGGCATCGTTTACGGCTCGATACCAATCAAGATCAACGAAAACGAGAGGTGTATAGTTTTGATATGTCGTGCTAGCTACCGACATGTGGCCCGGTACAAGTTCGAGAGTTATCTGGACCAGATAGGCATCGATCTGGAGGGGAGCATCCTGGACGTGGCCTGCGGGCCGGTATCCCTGGCCAGCCTTTATGACGACGTTTACGGGCACGATAACTCTCCGGCGTTTATCGGGCGACTGGCCGAGCAGGGGGTCTCTGCCCGCCTGGCAGATATCACACAGCTTGACTATCCGCCGAATAGCTTTCGGTATGTGGTCACGTTCAACCCGCCCATGAGGCCCTTCAGGCGGCGAGGGGCGGTTCGTGCCGGGATCAAGAGGTTCGTGGAGGAGATGCTTCACATCGCCCAGGAGAAGGTCATCATCAGAAGCGGGCCCATGATGCCTTATCTGCCGTCCGAATACGACAGCCTCGTGGAGAGGAGAGGCGAGAACTATGTGGTATACCTGGCCAGGGGCCCTTTGTGTGGCGAGCAACGCGACTCTATGTACCCGGCATCTGTTTGAGGCAGGTGCGGCTTCTCAACACGGGCGAAAGACGCCTATCGTCTCTAAAATGAGCAGGTATTATCTTCTTGTTGTATATAATATACGGCTGAATATTATTCAAGGTTACCGTCTTGTTAGGCGAAAGTTAATTATCATTTGGGCTTTGAGGAGAGTAGCATAATCACAGAGGTTCCAAAGAAGATCATTGACTTGGATATGGCGCTTGGACTGAACATATTCCCTAGATAATGCGGTGTTAAGGTTTGAATATAGTCGAATGAGAACGTCCTCACCGAATTTCCGCGGTTCTATGGCAAGCCTTGCCCCGCTCTTCCCGGAGCACTGGCAAATGTTTAGCTTAACTTCTCTCTGCATACCTCACAGATCAATCTGTTACCTACATATTCGAGAGCAAAAGAGTAATTTCCACATTCTTCACAGAATCCCAGCAGCCAGCCTTTAACCTCCTGGGGAGCGAGTCTCCTGCTGGAGTCAATCATATCTGAAATGACCCTGGTGATTCCTGGATGACACCTAATTATGTCATTATCTGTGATAATTCCAACCATCTCTCCATTTTTAAAAACTATCAGTCTTTTAACATCTCTCTCCTTCATCATCCGTACTGCATCTATGACTTCGACATCTGGCGCAATACTAATTAGTGGAGTGGACATAACATCAAAGACGGAGACCTCTTTGGCAGACATATCCCGGCTGGCCACTTTCCTGACTATGTCCCTCTCTGTTACAATTCCAACTGGTTTATCATCATCCGTGATCACGACACTCCCAATTCCGTACTCAGACATCTTCTTCGCTGCGTCGAGTATCGTCTCTTTCATGCTGGAGGTGATCACACTTTTTCTCATGATATCTCTTACATGAAGTTCCGTCATCCCTGCCTCACTTTGTTGATCTTCATGTGCGATCTCCATCATCCGTTCGTCTCGATGCATCTGAGACACCCTCGTCCAGATCTTTCATTGACTTACACAGCACCGGGACTGGCTCAGCATTGATACGGTCAGAGTCCTCCCTTCTGACAATCCACCCTATAAAACCCCCTGCATCCATCACCTTCTTTTTTGTTGGCTCATGGTATGCATATACATCTTTCTGCTCGGTGGCAACAGTATCCAGGAGATGGTGGCCGCGCTTACCGCCACGCTCTACGATATATACATCTTTCTGCTTGGTGGCAACGGTCTCCAGGACAGATTCTACAGACTTATCATCCCACATTAGAATCTTGAATTTGGGCATATTTCCATGATAAAATGGTCTGGGTATGTGCCATTCTGATATCTCCCGTTCAGCAAAGATTGTTATGTTTCTATAGGCATTCAACAGCAGTTCCCACTCCCACGGCTCCAGAAAATTGCCCCACACCATCAAAGTACCATCGACACACGATCTCTTTCTTTCTCCATCGAAGAAGGTGGTGTTCGCATAGGTATACGTCTCGCCCAGAGTGTGTGCTATCGGACTCTTCCAGCCTTCTACTCGATCACCTACCTCTGTCGTAAACAGGAGCTTTGTCCTGGTTTTTCCGATGTATGCTTTGGTGCAGAGGAGCTCAAACAGGTTGGTGGTTATGTCCTTGCTGAGTATATCAAATTTGTATGGACCCCACGCGTAGTCATAAGTCTGAAAAACGAGGTAATCCAATCCCGCGTTGGCAATTGCTTTGTAGTCAATCCCATGATTAATCGCTATGCAGGGTCCGTAGTTCATACAGGTGTATGCCGCCAGCTTCCCACCGAGGGCGTGCACACCTTTCGAGATATATTCATAAAACCTGGTCCATCTGTCGCAGTTGAAGCGAGTCCAGTCGGCCCAGTGGTGTGCCCAAATATCCCTTGCCTTTACCGTAACGGATGCAGACTCTTTTAAAGGGCACAGATCGTGTTCCTCGCAATACGCGCTCTCGATAAATTCGTTGATCCACTTGTCTGAGTAGTCAAAGTATCTCAGTCCTCTCCTGTCATCTCCATACTCTCTGAACCCCATGCCTCCGTCTCCAATGAAGAGGCCATCAAAACCAAAGTTGGCTTCCAGACCCCTGTATTGAGAAAGGGCATACTCGGAGAAACTGCTGCCCTCTTCGATTCCAAACTCCAAATCTCTGGATAATCCTTTAAGAGGGTTGAAGTCTGCAGAATGGGCAACGGGATCTCTCCAAAGGCTACCGGTACTGCGCCTCATCAGCAGCTCTGGATGCCGCTCATCGATCCATTTGCACTCGTGAACCCAAAAACCAATAAGTACCTCGATACCATTCTCATGAAATGAGTCTACAAGGCGCTTAAGATCTCTCTGCTTCCAGACATCGTCTCTCGGACCATGGCGGTTCATGGGTACTACTGAAGAATCATCCTCTCTGTAGGTTAAGAAGAAATTTGGCTCTCTATCCTCCATTATTACAACCTTGTCCAGCAACCCTCTGGAGTTGTCCAGAAACTTGCCGAGGGCACAATCATCCTTTATCGGGTTAAATGCTCCCAGATCTGCACAGGTCATGACCTCGAAGTTGTCTATCATCGTCTTATTCCCCATCCTCTCGCTCAAGTGCCCTCATGAGGTTTCTCGGGTGATACGTCTCTGCTCACCCGAGACAATCTGTTCTTTTTCTGAGGATTCGTGCTTATGTAGAAGAACCTGTTGAAAGCTATGTAGCAGATACCCTGCCATACCAACCATCGTCCCGCATCCTCTGATCACCGACTGCATACCATAATAGCATACCAATACAGGGATGATCTTCTTCTCGTCGATATATGGCATCGCAGTAATAGCCTTCTTTATGCTTTTAATACCCAACAGTATGGAGGGTACTACCAGTATAACTGGCTGGAGAGCTGACGAAACAAATAACAGTACTATCGCCGCATTGGTGCCGGTTGGTTTTATGAGGCGCCACGACTCCCGCACAGCGACATTGTTCTTTTTCTTAAGGATAGTCCCAATCCGCTTTACAAAAAGTCTGACATCACTCTTGGCATACCAGAATTCCTTCTTTAAATTAGGAAGAATGGCCCTATTCTCGATTGGGGCGTGGCAGACAGTTGCTTTCTGCTCAAATGGAACTTCATAACCCCTATCCAGGACTCTCCACCACAGATCCGAGTCTTCACCACACACCAGTCTCGAATCAAAACCCCCAACCTCTTCAAATACATCTCGCCTGTATGCAACGTTGCTGGTGATAAAACCTCTATATGTGGCCTGAGTCGTAATATCCGCTAACAGGCTAACCATGCTTCCAGTCCGGAGCGCCCTCAGACCTCCGCCAACTCCACCTACCGTCTTGGTCTCGAACTTAGGGACAAGGTTCTTCAGCCAATCTGGCGTTGCGATACAATCCGCATCGGTAAACGCGAGAATCTCACCTTTCGAATGAGCAACGCCGATGTTCCTCGCTTCTGCTGGATTACATCCTCCATCTACTATTTTTACATGATACTCTCGCATAATTTTCTTGGTATTGTCAGAGGAATCCCCGTCAACGACTATTACCTCATATTTATCTTTAGGATAGTCTTGAGCGAGTAGTGATTGGATACTCCTCTCAATTTGGCGTTCTTCATTCTTGGCTGGTACAATTATTGATATATATGGTATATTTCTCATCAATATTCTCCGTTCATTGACTATGCAGTCTTTATCGGTCATCGGTTAAGGATTTTGAGCTACATAAATGAGCAGTTTTTCACACGAGTTATGCATTACATAGACGATATCAGATTTGGAAAATGGCCCACTGTACCCTTTTTGATCAGGCCCATCTCATCGGGATTGCTACTGAGATCGCTGCTACATTGCTATTCTTGTCTTAACCGATGACCAATGATGCAGTCGTAGAGGCAAGGCGCTTTTGGTATAAAGTTATATCCCCTACGCATCAATATATGATTGGAACGGTAGCGTAACGAATTTTCTGTAATTTGACTTGGCGTGAGCTTCTACGAGTATCTTCGTGATATATACTCCAACAGTTATGCTCTGCCCGGGTTAGCCGAGCTTGTCGATAAGGCTAGCTAAAACAACAGGATATTGAGCATATTCTATATAACTTTGTTAGGGGCCATCTTCAGCGCCGACTTCTATTAGAGGATCCTGCTCGCGAGTCTGGCGGATAAGACCGTATAAAATGTAGAAGGTGCTTAAGCAATCACATCGAGCTCGTTTGAATAGCCTTATCACTCTTTCTCAAGCACCTTCTTGGCAGAGCCGGATGGAGCAGATGGAGTTTGTATGTGTGGAGGCAAGGAGGCCTCGTGAGGTATACTCCGTTTATCGGCTCAACTACAAACATCGGGTATGCTGTTAGGGGGTAATATAATATGCCCTAAAAATAATAGGTTTCAGACAGCTAATCTAAAGAGGGTCATGATTTGCCCGGCAATCGATCTGTTTTATTGATCAATAAAAGTGAGGAGATTGCCCAGATACTGAGAGTGGGAAAGTCTCTGGCAGAGGAATACATAGAATTTTTAAATGTTGGTGGGATTGATGAGTGAAATTGATTATGGCAAGCGTAAAGATCTATAGGTCATCTGGGAGTCTAGATAAAAAAAAACCTTTTAAAGGAGGTGCCCAGACTAAACCACCAGATAATCAGATCGTAATCATAGAGGCGTCACAAATGAAAACGATAATTGAAATCCCTACTCACTGGGTTTCTCGTGGTATCGAAGAGAGAAATCACTTCGATCATCCATCCCTTCTGCATGAAGATGGAACATTACGAAGATTATTGGAAAGCTTGTCGAGAACCGACGTCGGTGATACGCCGATAGTGATCATACCCTCCACCTTCCATCCCGATATCGAGAAAAAAGTAAACCGTATGGCCATAGACTACGATCTGAACATAACGATATTCTCCGAGGCCTGGCTGAAGGTGTTGAAGAAGAACTTAGACCGTTTCTCGCCGGAGTTCTCGGAGAAGTTTGGGGTATTGGGCTACTCGGCATGTAGAAATGTCGGGTTAATGATCGGAGCCGCAGAAGGTGCCGAAAACATAGTTTTTTTGGATGACGATGTGATCGTGGAGGACGAAGATTTCCTGAAGAAAGCCGTCGAGTTCGTGGACATGAGACGTGAGGATAAGATCATAGGAGGGATAGCAGGGTATTATATTAATCCGGCGGGAAGCTATAAACTGGAGAAACCTGTCCCCTGGCCGAGACTATTCTGGAAAAAAGAGAAAAAGATGAACGAGGCCTTCTCGATCATAGATTCTGGCAAGAGGCTGAAGACGACGACCATCGCCCTTGGCGGGAACGTGGTCATAAATCGAAGGCTCTTCACCCAGGTCCCCTTCGACCCATGGATTACAAGGGGCGAAGATATCGATCTGCTTATAAACGCGAAGCACTTCGGTTTCGAATTTCTGCTGGACAGAGAACTCAGCGTAAGGCACCTCCATCCTGAGAGGCTCGCACCGTGGAGCGTCAAGATGAGACAGGACATGTATCGGTTTTTTTATGAGAGAGAGAAGATGCGCCGCTGGGGGGTATCTGCAGAGTCCCTCGATCCGTACCCGGGTTTTTTCATGCGCGGTAGCCTGGGCCCGAGGGCATTCCTCACCTCGTTGTTTGTCGCAATCGATTCGCTCTTCAACGCAAAATGGGGCGAGTTTGAGGAGAGCTCGAGGAATATATACTATCTACCAATTGTAATAAATTATGCTAAGAGAAATGTGGGTAGATATGAAAAGTTCAGAGCCGATTGGGCCGAGTTCATGAGGTGCTGCATACGACCCAGTTCGCGCTTATAGTCTAGTGTCGAGTCATGCGTAAAATATCGTATCATGCACTCGTCATTCCCACGAAGGTGGGAATCCAGTTGGACCCTCAATCGAGGCTACTGGTATTTTATATGTTTTGTATGCATTTCGACGAGAGGGACTTCGC
>DAOG01000038.1:17399-31425 GCA_002501765.1 Methanosaeta sp. UBA204 | reverse complement strand
CGAAGGAAGGTGACTCGTCGATGAATGTGGAAGAAGTCTCTTCCGTCGTGGTGGATACGGCTTTCTACCCTCATCGGGATCTCGGGCCGGGATTGCTTTGACAATGTCAAATTGGACCCCAATTGAGGCTACTGATATTTTATATATTTTATAAATATATCTGACAAAATGAGATATTTACCCGTTCTGCTCGATCATGGCGGCTGGAGGGTGCCCACCACCCTGAGTTTATCTCCTTCGAGATGGTGGATCACCGCTTTGTCTCCAGGCAGATAAACCAGGGGTTTCTCCAGGACCAGGTCCAGCATGGGCCGATGCCAGTCTCCGCCGTTCTCAATCGACTTTACCCTGGCGGGGACGAACTGCATCCAATGTCCCAGATGGAGAACCATGCCCTCCTTGAGCGGGCCCGGCCAGTAGCTGACCACCTCCGCCCTGGCCTTCATTGACGACTCCGATCTGATCGAGGCGTCGTTGGACAAGACCGTCCCTCGGTCCAGGTCGTCGGCATCCACATTCTTCAGAGCCACCCCTGTCCGGTCACCTTCGCCTGCCCAGTCGAAGTCATCGTCATGTTTCTGGAGGGACCTTACCTGGGCGGTATCGTCGCCGGGAAGAACCCTGAGGACGTCGTGCTTTCTGATCGCCCCGTCGGCCACGCACCCCAATATCACGGTGCCGATGCCCCTCACGTTGAAGAAATGGTCTATGGGGATCGTCCCCTGGGTCGCAGCGGGTGGGGCCTGCTCCAAGAGGCTCGCTTCCTCCAGGAGGCGTTCCCTGAGGGCGATGGTGTCGTCCTCCACGAACTCGTAATCCTCCAGGACGGTCCCCCGGATCAGAGGGGCGATGTCCTCGGGTGTCAGGTAGTTCCGCAGCACGATATACCCTTCCTTCAGCCCCATGCATTGGAGCATAACCACGCTTTCGCCGAACTGAGGGCCGAGCTCCTCCACGACCAGGATGACCTTTCGGGCCATGGAGACGGCGAAAAATAGGGGCGCCAGACGATTGGGGTACCTGGTAGGCTCGATCAAGGTGACCGTGTCCTCTCCCCGCTTCAGGTTATAGAAGGTGATGTCGGTGGTGGTGCCCAGCTTCCCCAGGTTTCTGGCATAACCCTGGGGGCCGATGGTTGCTACGTTCAAGTTAGCCATTATGGGCGGGAGATATGCCCTCAGATAATAGGCTTTGCGGTCATGGGGTACGCAACAGGTCTTTATTCTAGGTCTTTATTCTGAGATTACCGTCCGGGTGATGATCGAGATGTGTGGAGCCGAGATCCCCGACTCTCTGGTCCGAGTGATCGGGAGAGAAGAGAAGAAGGGAAAGGAGACAGGACCTGAGGATGGGGCCGATGATAAAATAGAGAGGTAATGGCCAGCCTCGTCGTCCTTTGGCCAATATACCATCACCTGAAGGTATCCCTCCCACGAGCCGACTTGTATATAGGAGTAGACGGCCGCACCGACCATAACCGGCCCATACAATCTGCCCTCTTAGACCGCCAGCATCCTCTCGATCGCGCTTCTGGCCCGGTCTGCTACATCTTTGGGAACCACCACCCTGGGCTCCAGCGTCTCCAGCGCTTTTTGCACCTTTGTCAGGGTGGTCTTCTTCATGTCCAGACAGACCGCGCCTTTGCTCAGAGGGTAGAACTCCTTTTTTGGCGCTTCTTTTTTGAGCCGGTAGTTCATCCCCACCTCGGTCCCGATAATAAACTCCCCGGCGTCGCTCTCCTGGACATGCCTCAGTATGCCCGAGGTGCTGTACACGTAGTCGGCCTCGTCGACGACCTCGGGCCGGCACTCGGGATGAACCAGCAGCTCCGCTTTGGGATGGGGCGTCCTGGCCTTGCGAACGTCTTCTCTGGTGTAGCGGTCATGGACGTAGCAGTAACCGTCCCAGGGTATGATCTTATTCTCAGTGTGTCTGGAGACGTAATGGGCCAGGTTCCTGTCGGGCACAAAGATCACCTCGTCCTCGGCAAGAGAGTTCACCACCTCCACCCCGTTGGCAGACGTGCAGCAGATGTCGCTCTCCGCCTTCACCTCGGCGGTGGAGTTGACGTAGCAGACCACCGCGGCCAAGGGTCGCTTCTTCTTGAACTCTATCAGATTCTGGGCGGTGATCATCTGAGCCATGGGACAGCTCGCCCCGGCCTCGGGCATGATCACCCTCTTTTTGGGAGAGAGGATCGCCGCGGTCTCCGCCATGAAATCGACCCCGCAGAACAAGACCACCTCGGCGTTTGTCCTGGCCGCGGCCCTGCTCAGCTCCAGCGAGTCGCCCAGCAGATCGGCGATATCCTGTATCGGTCCGGTCTGGTAGTTGTGGACCAGTATCACCGCGTTTTGCTCTTCCTTCAACCTCAAGATATCATCGGTAAGCATGATCGGTCCTCTACAAGCACAACTGGGGCGTTTGGGGATGACGCTTAAAAAGATTGTCCTGTCTCACCACGTGGTCCGACGCACAAATCTTATATATAATGTACTCTTTTGGCATCTATAGTACATAATTATACATTAAACTGGTGATCCTTTGAACTTCATTCAACAGATCGTAGATGGAAAAGACCTGAGCATCCAGGAAGCAGAGAACCTCCTGGAGGAGATCTTCAGCCGGTCCTCGGACGCTCAGATCGGCGCACTCCTGATCGGCCTCAGGATGAAAGGAGAATCCGTATCGGAGATCGCCGGACTGGCCAGGACGATGAGGGCCTCCGCAATACGGATCTCTCCTTTGGTGGAAGGCCTGCTCGTGGACACCTGCGGCACAGGCGGTGACGCCGCAAATACGATAAACGTCAGCACCGCTGCCGCCCTGGTGACCGCCTCCTGCGGGGTTCCGGTGGCCAAGCACGGCAACTACGCGGTCAGCTCGGACTGCGGGAGCGCCAACGTCCTCTTTGAACTTGGGGTGAACGTTGCCCTGGAGCCGGACCAGGTGAAGGAGACGATCGAGACCCTGGGCATAGGCTTCATGCTGGCCCCACGTTTTCATCCGGCCATGAAGCGGGTGGCCCTCCTGAGAAGGGAGATCAAGACGAGAACGGTCTTCAACCTCCTGGGGCCCTTGACGAACCCGGCCGGGGCCAACGCCCAGGTGATAGGGGTCTACGACCCGGCGCTATGCGAGAAGCTGGCCATGGTGCTCAACATACTGAAGACCGAGCGAGCGATGGTGGTTCATGGGAGCGGTCTGGACGAGATCACCAACACAGGAGAGACCCTCGTCTCGGAGCTGGACCACGGCATCGTGCAGACCTACACCCTGGAGCCGGAAGACTTCGGCTACCCCCTGGTCACCCTGGACGATATCAAGGGCGGCTCGCCCGAGGATAACGCCAGAGAGCTGGTCAGGATCCTCAAGGGAGCGCAGACCCCGGGAAGAGATATCGTGGCCATGAACTCTGCTGCCGCTCTGTACGTCTCGGGCCGGGTCGATTCGCTCCGCGAAGGTGCCAGGATGGCCGAAGAGTCCCTGGACTCGGGCCGGGCCCTGGAGACGCTCGAAAGCCTGGTGAATGCCGGAGGGGACCCTGATAAGCTGAGGCGGTTTTTGTGACCAGGGTCAAGATCTGCGGCATCAAGAACGCCGGCCATAGGGACTGCGCCGTATCCGCAGGCGCGGACGCCGTGGGGTTCGTGGTGGAGGTCCCGGGATCGAAGAGGAACATCGATCGAGAGACAGCCCGGTCTCTGATAGAGGGCGTCCCGGTATTCGTAACCTCAGTGGTGGTGATCACCTCCCGGTCGGCAGAGGAGGCAAGAGGTCTGGCCAGAGATACCGGTGCAGATGCGATCCAGGTCCACAGCGCCCTGGACGGAGATGAGCTGAAGGGGCTTCGAGAGACCGGCTGCAGGGTTGTAGGTGCAGTAGCTGCTCTCCCCGGTGCCGAAGAGAAGGCACGCCACCTGTCGGAATATGTGGACGCCGTTCTCCTGGACACCTATAAAGACGGCAGCCTGGGTGGGACGGGCTCGGTCCACGACTGGACGGTCAGCGCGAGGCTGGTCGAGGACCTGGAGGTCCCGGTGATCCTGGCCGGGGGGCTGGATGCGGGCAACGTGGTCGAGGCGGTGAGACGTGTCCGGCCTTATGCCGTAGACGTGTCTTCCGGGGTGGAGACCGGCGGCGAGAAGGACTGCCAGAAGATCAGAGACTTCATCGAGGAGGTGAGAGGTTGCCGGTTGCGGTAGACGTCTCTGGGGATACCGCGCCTGCGTCCTATCTCTTCGAGGTCACGGATCTCGTCTATCCCCACACACCCCTGGACCTCTACACGACCCTGCGAGAGAGGGGTTATCCGTTCCTCCTGGAGTCGGTGGAGAAGTCCGGTCACCGGGCTCGTTTCTCCTTCGTAGGAGCGGATCCCGTGGCAATGGTGACGGTGAAGAACCGGAAGATCTCGGTACTGGCCCGTCATCACCGGCAAGAGGTGAAAGAGGTCCTGGCTCCGAGGCTGGCGGAGGTCGCAGAGATGTCCGGGAGGGGCCCTATCCTGGAAGGCGATCTCATCGAGGGTTTCGACTCCTTCGATGCCTTGAGGAGCGCTGTGCCCTGTTGCGGCCAGGATGTTCCAAAGTTCGATAGACAGGTCTTCGTCGGCGGAGGCATGGGCTACCTGGCTTACGACCTGGTGGGGGAACGGCTGGGTAGAAGGTCGAGATCCAATGTTCCCGACGCCCAGTTCGGGATCTTCCAGACCGCCTTTCTCTTCGACCACCTCACAGAGAAGGTCCATCTGGCCGCGGTACCGCTGCTGGACGGAGACGATCCTCGCGAGATGGCGGCCAGGGCAAAAGAAGATCTCCTGGTCGAGCCGCCCCTTTCGGAGACGGTGCCGGAGCCCGATGGGGAGGTTCTTCAAGCCGGAGATGTTGCCCGGTTCGAGGAGGGTGTGAGGATAGCCAAAGAGCACATCCTGGACGGCGACATATTCCAGGTGGTCCTCTCACGGGTGGCCATGGTCAAGCTACAGGACCCCGATCCGGTGCCGCTGTACAGGAGGCTCCGGAAGATCAATCCCAGCCCTTACACCTACATCTTCGAGTTTGGAGATCTGGCCATAGTGGGCGCCTCTCCGGAGACCCTCTTCAGTGTTTACAGGAGGAAGCTTACCGTTAACCCGATAGCAGGAACCTGCCCCCGGGGAGGGTCTCCCCAGGAGGATGATCTTTTGGCAAGGTCGATGCTGGAGGACAAAAAGGAGAGAGCAGAGCACGTGATGCTGGTGGACCTGGCCAGGAACGACACCAGGAGCGTATCCCGGTCCGGGACGGTGACGGTAGAAGACTTCATGTCCGTGATCAGGTATTCCCACGTCCAGCACATCGAGACTACGGTTCGCGGCATGCTCCGGGAGGAGTGCGATCAGTTCGATGCCGCCAGGGCGGTCTTCCCGGCAGGAACCCTCTCCGGTGCCCCAAAGCTCAGGGCCTTGGAGATAATCGACGATCTTGAATCGGAGGGCCGGGGCATCTACGGAGGTGGGGTGGGCTATTTCTCCGCAGACGGATCTGCCGACTTCGCTATCACCATCAGGAGCGTTCTCCTCAGGGACAAGACCGCTTTGGTACAGGCGGGCGCTGGGATCGTGGCCGACTCGGACCCCCATAAGGAGTACCTGGAGACAGAACGGAAGATGGCAGCCATGAAGAAAGCCCTGGGGGTGGCAGGATGACCGAGAGACCCGTCCTCTTCATAGACAACCGGGACTCCTTCGTCTGGAACCTGGTGGACTACGTATCCCAGTTCTATCCCTCAACATTAGTCCGTCCCAACAGCATCAGGCTCAGTGAGGTCAAAGAGCTGGACCCCCTGGGGATAGTGATCTCTCCCGGCCCGGGAAACCCGGGCAACCCCAGAGACATAGGGAACTGTATCTCTATCATACGAAAGTTCAGCAGGACCCCAATATTGGGGGTCTGCCTGGGTCACCAGGCCATAAACCTGGCCTATGGCGGGTCCGTAGCCAGGGTCGAGCCGTTACACGGGAAGACCTCGGAGATCAACCACGACGGCCGGGGAATATTCAAAGGGTTGGAGAGCCCTCTGACAGGGGGACGGTACCACTCCCTGGCCGTGGAGAGGCTTTCTCCCTTCCTGGAGGTTTCGGCGTCGACCCCCGACGGGGTCGTGATGGGGCTGAGGCACAACAAGCTGCCCGTGGTGGGGCTGCAGTTCCATCCGGAATCGGTTCTCACCCCCCAGGGCAAGAAGCTGATGTCCAACTGGGTGGATCGGGTGGTGGTCTAGGTGAACGAGGTGGTAGAGGATGTCTTACGGTCCGTAGAGTCTCGTCTGGACGCTCTGGAGCCGCGCAGTTTCTCGATAGAGGCCCGAGACCTGGTGGGATCGGCCCGGTCCCTGAGGTCGAAGGGCATCACCCCCATAATTGCAGAAATCAAACCCAGGATTCTGGGCAGGTTCCTCTTGCCTGAGGAGGTCGCCCAGCGGGCCAGGGTCTACGAAACGATGGGTGCCTGCGCCGTATCGGTGCTGACCGAGCCCACCTACTTCTTCGGGTCGCCGGAGAACGTGAGGATCGCCAGGGAGGCTACATCACTTCCTGTGCTCAGAAAAGAGTTCGTCCTCGACTCGCGCCAGCTGTCCGAGGTAGAGTCTGACCTGGTGCTTCTCATCGCCGCCTTCTCCAGGCCCCTGGACGATCTGGTGGATGCTGTGCGTTCTTTCGGGATGGTGCCTCTGGTGGAGGTGCATACCAAAGATGAACTGGACCTGGCGCTGAGAACCGATGCCAGGATCGTAGGAATAAACAACCGCAACCTCAGGACCCTCGGTGTGGATCTGAGAGCGTTCGAGCGCCTGGCGCCTTTGGCCAAAGAGGCGGGGGTATTTCTGGTTGCGGAGAGTGGCGTTCAGACGAGAGAAGACGCCTGCCGGATGGTGGACGCGGGGGCGGACGTGCTTCTGGTGGGAACGGCGTTGATGGAAGATCCGGAGAAGCTCCGGGAACTGAACGGATCGGGGGGCTGATCTACTCCCTCTTCCTCACACGCTCGTCCCTCCGCCTATCGGACCGGTACTCCCGGATGATTCCTTCCAGCCATTCGGTCTTCTTTTTGGCGGTCCTTATCTTCTTGTACTCTGCCCATCTGGCCTTCGCCTCTTCCAGGTCTAATGGATCGATCAGGACCACCCCGGCGATCCTCCTCACCGGAACCTCTTCTGCCGAGAGAACCGGAACGTCTCTGTCGGTGAAGTGGTCCCTGACCGGCGGAGCCATCTCGGTCCCGGTTATCACCGCCTCCACCTCCATATCGATTAGGAGGTCTGCGGTATGGGGTCCGCCGCCGCTCGCGTCTCTCAGGAGGATCACGTCTCCTTTGGCAATCCCCCACCTGTCCGCCGCCTCTAAGATGGCCTCTTTTGAGAAGGCGTCTACCTCTTTTAGGCTCCGACCCTCGCCGGTCTCCTCGAGCCTTTCCGCCCTCTTAAGTCTGGAGAGGACCGACTTCAGGCGCCTGTTGCGCCTTCTTTCCAGGCGGAGGAGGCCGCGTACCCTCTTGATCTCCTTATCTCTGATCTTGATCTCGTGATCTCTCTTGATCTCCCGGGACCTCTTGTCCTTCAGCCTCTCTAAAGACCTCTCCAGCCGCCTCGTCTCTCTATCTTTTTTGGCCAGGTCGCTTCTCAGCTCTTCGATGTACTCCTTGAGTCTGCCGACCTGCTCTGCACAGCGTCGGTTCTCCTGCCGCAGGGCGACCTGGTCGGCATCTGCCTCCTTAACAGGCTCTTCTTCTACGGCGACCTTGTCCGGTGGCGTGGCCAGCTCCGAGATGGCGCTATCTATGGAACGTCCCCGGACCACCAGGGCCTTGACCTCTTTTGGATCCAACCCGGGCGGGCACTTCTTATCCACTTGCTGGAACTTGTTTTTGTACTTCTTGTAGGCGCTGACCGCCGCCGAGAGGGCGTCCCTCTGGTGGTCGTTCCGATAGCCGTAACCCCTGGCCAGGGTGATCTTCTCCTCGGTGGGCATGTCCGCTCCCGGAGAGTAGAGAACGGCGTTGAAGGCCCGCTTCACCTTCTCCACCGCTCCCGGAGCGGGGTGTACGTCGGTGGCCACGACCAGGGGCTTGCCCGTCTCTGCCAGCCACTCGATCACGTCGGAGGGGGATATCTCCCTGGCGCTCAGGAGGTCGACCAGCTCTCCGTCCAGGTCGAGGGCTGCGATCCCGGTGGTGGTGCCGGGATCGATCCCGGCGATGATATATCCTCTCCTGCGGGTCAGGGGCTCGAAGACCAGCCTGGGGCGCTCTACCCCCTCGACCCTGATCTGGGCGTCGCCCCGGTATCCCGACTTGATCCGGACCCGATCACGGGGAGCCTCGACCACGAACTCGCACCTGATGTAACCCCCCAGCCCTTCCACCGCCCGGCTGCTGAACTCCAACCCGGACTCCTGGAGCTGCCCTTCCACCTCCCGGGCCAGGCTCCTCACCGATCCGTGGATCTTCCGGGTGTAACGCTTCTGGCTCCAGCCGCCCCTGCCGGGAGACCTCCTCCGGCTCACTTTGATCCAGGTCTTGTCCTCGAAGGCGGATAAGACGTGGCCTACGCCCATAGCAGCCAGGCGGGCGCCGGTCTCGGCCTCGTCCATGGGGTTCAGCCGGTCGAAGGTCATCCCGAACCGCCTGGCTATCCTGGTCAACGCCTCGGGCTTCTCTCCACCGGTGACCTGTACCAGCCTGGTTGCCGGCGGCATCTGTTTCAGCAGCCTGATCATGTCGGCCCGGCCGGAGGCCAGCTCGTGAACGTTGTCGACGGCCACTATCCTGGGCTCCATCTGCCTGATCAGCCTGATCAGCTTCTGCCTGCTGATCATGGGATACCGCTCCGCTTCTTCGTCATCGAGCACGAAGAGAGCGTAGCGGGGAGCCTGTCGAGCTTTTGGCGAGCCGCTGGCGATATCGACCCCGAAGATCTTCCTGGAGACTGTATCACCTCTATTTGTTGCCCATAACCGTCCCGAGGGCATCCTCCAGGGTCATATCTATCCTGTAACTCCGCTTGAAGTAGTTGATCAGGTTGGCGAGATCTCTCTCCAGGAGCTCACGGGCCCGGGGGTGAGATCGGTGGACCGCCTGGGGCCAGTCTATGATCACCACCTGGTCGTCCCTGATAAAGACGTTGTACTCGCTGAGGTCGGCGTGGACGAAGCCCAGCCTCCAGGCCGAGGCCACCTCCTCCAGCACGATATCGAGGCACTCTTTCGGGTTGAGGAGGTCGATCTTGTAGAGCTCCACGCCGTTCAACCGCTCCAGGACCAGGGCGTGGTGGCTCAGGCCCACCGGCCGGGGGACGGTGACGATGGGATAGAGACCCGAGAGTACCTGGAACTCCTTTCTGGCCGCCAGCCGGGCGGCGAGGATCCAGGCACACCTAGGCACGTCTTTTAGGTGATCTCTCACCCGGCGGACGTGCTTGAAGCTGGTCATCCCCTCCCTGTGGAACTTTATGACCAGGGGTTCGTCGCCCAGCGCCTCGTAGACCACCGACTCCTTGCCCACCCCGATCAGGTCTCCCAGGTTTCGGACTATGTCGCGGTCCACGAGCGTTCCCAGGGCGACGAGGTCGTAGGCGTTGAACCCTATCTGATAGCCCACGTAAGGGTCCGGGGTCCAGTAGACCAGCTTCTTCTCTGCAAGAGTGCGGAGTCTGCGCTCGGCCGCCTTGTGTGTGAGGCCGCTTATCCGGACAACGTTGTCCAGGGGTACCCAGTCGTGACGACGCATCCCCTTCTCTACGCCTCTGAGAACAGCAAAGTCTCTCTTATCCAGATCCAGAAATGCCCTGGCCAGGTTCTTCACGGGTTCTTATCTGTCGGCATATGATTAAAGTTCTTTTCCGGTAGGGGTAGTCGGCGCCTGCTCGATATCGTTCTTGGGCCCGGGTTTATGAGATTCGTGCCGGATTGTGATCGTGCGATTTGGACTTGTCTGGAAGGGAAGTCTCACAATTACCTTCGGCATCGACAACCACATCTTCACATCTATGAGTTAGTCGGTTAAGCCGGACAAGCTTGACATTGTTACATTAGAGGTAAAATCAATAAGAGTAGGCAGAGAGGGCTTCAGATATATTTACAAAATATATAAAATATCAGTAGCCTCGGTTGGGGCTCAATGTGACAATGTCGAGCTACTTGATTTAGAAAATGGACCTATGGTAAGCATTAAATATTATATGACTAACTATCTTTTTGTCATGCAGTTGACCGATATATTAAATGGGATGTGGACATTAGCCATATTTTTGTGTGGATATTTTTTACAAATGAGAAACCAAAAAAGTATGCAACAGCAAATATACGCTAAGGAAAGATATGAACGTACTAGAGGAAATTATAGAGATATTTTAGCCAACCTTATATCGGTTAGTAATTTTGGCGCGGTAACTGATCCTGCAGAAGGTTATAATCGTTTTCTCCCAGCTATAGATAATATTTTAGATGGAAATGATATAATAATCGACATTTTACAGGGTTATTTAAATGAAAATAAAAAATCAACAAAAGATTTATCGACTGGTGATTATAAAAAGTTGGTGGATTTAATGCTCCCAAAAATGAGAGAACATCTCGATGAACTTAGGCCTAAATTGTAAAATTTTAATATTTTAAGTTTTAAGGCTTGGAAAAAATAGAATATGGTTTCTGTGGACACCATTTCTAGAAGAGAAACTCAAACCGTAACTATTCAGCCCACCTCAAGCAGCATCAAGAGCGCGATTCTGGATAGCTGAATAGTTACGTCCAAGATAGCCCATATCGTATTACAGGTTCTTCGCTATAATTTTGTTGTGTTGTCTGGCCCACCCCGAAAGCAATTAACTGTGATACATTTCCTATTCCAGACCTCCTCGTAAAAATGGCAATAATTTCCGACCAGAGTATTCCCTGGCGAACCAGGGTCATTAATCTGGCAGAGGTGGTTGGTCGCTGCAATGTGTTCTTTGTTATACATGTAGTGGTCTTTCACTCCAAGGAAATTTTGGATCCCATAATTATTGGCGATTTTGGAGGGGGGTCCGGAATGGGAATTAAAAGATACGAAGAAGATTTAAATGGATTTCGTCATGAATGGCGGAAAGTCAGAACGTGATATAAAGAAGCGATCTCAAGGGTCGTATTGATTAGAGAATAGATTGCCGTTATTGAAGGGGCGCCCCCTCATCAAGATCAAGGGAGCAGCTAGCTTCTGATAAAAGTATCCTTTAGACCGCCGCCCCCCAGTTTCCTCACCCCCCTCGAACGATCCGAACGATCATCGCCACCCCGGCCAGGTTTATCATCAGTATGAGAAACGCGCCCAAAACCGTCCTCCCCTCTACATGGGGAAGCGCAGGCCAGGCGACGACGACGCCCGTGGTGGCCAGGTCCAAGAGCCCGTCGCCGTTCAGACATACCGGGACCGACCGTCTGCCCACCCCCACCGTATAGGCGCCCCGATCCATCCCTTTGAAGATGTACCCGGAATCACCGGCAACTTCGGCCACCAGGCCGCCATCCCGGCACACCCTCACCACATCTGCAGGCTCTGTTCCCCTAACCTCCAGATCGTAGCGTTTCCACACCGGCATGACAGCCCCCTCCGACCGGGAGAGGTTCCCATCCAGGCCCAGCATTTCTACGACCGTCGGCGCGAGATCGGTCTGAGACCAGGCCCCGGTCAAGAGAAGATCGTCGACGCCGGGCCCCATAAAGACCGCAGGGATCCTGAGGCTCTCCATCCGGCCGGGGTCCGAGAAGGTCATGCCCCCATTGGCGGTCACCAGAAGCAACAGGTCCTGCCCCTTGCAGGCCCGGACCAGCCTGCCCAGGGGTTCGTCCAGCGAGGCGATCGCCTCCAGGTACGCCTCAGGCCCCAGAAGACGGCCCGCATCCTCCACCCCGCCCAGGTCCACCAGGAGGACGAAAGGCGGATCCAGGGTCCTTACCAGATCGACGGCGGCGTCCAGACCCCAGGTGTTTGAGCCGATGCAGCCATCGATCCCGCGCCCGGCGACGTACGCGGGAAACTGGTCTCGCCACCCCTGGAGCCGCGATACCAGATCGGGAGAGAGACCGGCTCTCGTTCCCACCACAGGCTCCGTCTCCAAGGCGACACCTTCGCCGAAGAGGAGGAAGGCGTCCTGCTCCAGCGCCAGAGGCAGGGAGCCCTTTTGGAGCAGGGCCACACATGTGAAGTTCTTCTCCCGGGCCAGGTCGAACACGGTCGTCCCTTCCAGAGGGTCGCCTGCCCAGGGACATCCGGTGACCAATACGCCGTGACCTGCACCGGGCACCGGAACCCTGACGTCCAGCACCCTGGCACCACCGGCGAGGCTGAAGAGCGCCGCTTTTCCCAGGACCCCGCCATCCAGAGCCCGTGCATCGTCATCGTACTCGGGATAGACATAAGACGAACTCATCCCGTCGATCACCAGTACCACCGCACCCTGGGGACGGTCTGGCTGCCCTACCAAAACCTCGGTCAGAGACTGAGCAGAGCCCAGAAGCAGAAAAAGAAGGAGGATCAGGAGGCGCATCTCAGAAGTCGGTCATTACCCGGTACTGATCGATCTCCGTCTGCTTGAGCTGGGCCAGGAACCGATCTGCGGCATCGTTGATATCCTTGGACCTGGTGATGGCCCGGCCCGCAACGATTATGTCCGCTCCCGACTCGAGGGCCTCGGCCACGGTATCCACCCTGATGCCTCCTGCCACCGCCACCAATAGCCTGCGAGGTGAAGACTCTGCCAGCTTCTTGATCTCCGTTATGGTCTTCCAGTTGTGCTTCTCCGCCTCCATATCTATGGCCCTGTGCATCTCGACGACGTCGGGCAGCATGGAGAGCCCCTTCAAGACCTCCAGGGGATCGGAGACGTTCAGCATATCGATGATCGAATACAGGCCGGTCTTTCTGGCCTCCTCGATGGCCAGCTCCAGCGTCTTGTGGGGCGCAAGACCCGACATCACCACGGCATCTGCGGTAGCGTCGGCGGCCAGCCTGGCTTCCAGGTTGCCCGTATCCAGGATCTTCAGGTCCAGGACCACGAAAGACCCCGGTCTTGTCTCTCTTATATCCTTGACCACATTGACGCCGAACTTCTTCACCAGGGGTGTTCCAGCCTCGATCAGGATATGGTCGCTGTCAGGAAGTAGAGAGAGCACCCTCTTGACCTCCGCGAGGTCCACCAGGTCCAGAGCCACCTGGAGATAGGGGGGGTCCCACAACCTGATCACCCGGAAACCCATCATGGGATGGGTGGAACGGTCCTTCTCGTAGAGCATAGTCTCAGCATCAGGGAACTTGTCCACGGCTCTCTGGATCGATAGCTTGGTAGCGCTGTAGTTGTACCTGTATATGGCCTCGTAGTCGCGCGCCTCTGGATGTATGAAGACGCTGACGATTATCACCATATCTTCGATATCTTCCGCGGGAAGGACGCCTTCAGATACTGAATCTGCCACCGCCTTGGCCACCGCGGTCTGTGCCGGCCCGAATATCTTGCCCGCTTGTTCCATATTCCTCACGGTAACCTTGGGCACGATCAGGGTCGCAGGCTTGGCCGGCAGATTTGGTCTTATCACCGAAAGCAGCGGGGTATGGCCTGCAGAAAGCTGCGATAGTCCATTGGCAAAGGCCATGCCCACCGGCCCCTCTTTATCTCCTATAATTAGATCGATGTGGGCGAGTTCGGGTTCCTCGCCGATAAGCGCTTCTCCTACTAAAAACAAGTCTTCACCTCTTGAAGGAGAGGGCATTATAAGGGTATTAATCTTTTTGCCATAGCCCAGAGCCCTATACATTGGTGATCGGTTAAGACGAAAACCATGGTGTGCTGGGGGATTGGGGTAGCAAATCTAGCGAGGTTTGATTGATCGAAGGGGGCGATGTATGCTCCGTTTCAGAGTGGGCGTCATTACTATGACGCATAAATCGTGTGAAACATAGGTCGATTATGTGACTCAAAATCCTTAACCGACCACCAATGCTTCGCGTGCCCCCCA
>DAOG01000038.1:9468-17265 GCA_002501765.1 Methanosaeta sp. UBA204 | reverse complement strand
TCACTCTAATGCGACGGAAGAGACGTCTTCCACATTCATCGACGAGTCCTACCCTTCGCGTCTTCGCGTGAGAGATTTACCCCAATGATCTAATGGAGGGCTTAACCGATCACCAATGGAGCCCTATATGATCTGCCAGTAGATGAGGGGCGCCAGAGCCAGGAGGGTCAGGCCGGTGGCCAGTCTGATCCCTGCCCGATGGTTCTTTCTGAACTCGTCCACTTTGGCCGGGCTCATCCCCAGGGTGATGAAAACTCCCAAAAGGATCACCGGAAGAATCACACCCAGGTTGTAGAATAGCAGGTAAACCGCGCCGTCTGAGTAACCCTGGTCAGAGATCAGACCCAGGATGGCGATATAAACCGCGCCCACACAGGGCGCCTTGACCAGGGAGAATAGGGCTCCCAGAAGAAAGTAAGAGACGTATCGGCCCCTGGTAACGAGTTTATCGATGTACCTGTCCGCCCACCCGGCCCGGAATAGAGACTTGGAGCTGTTGCTCAGCCTCCTGGCGTCCTCTACATGGACCGCGCCCAGAACCAGGAGGATCAAGACGAGCCCCAACCGGAAGTTCTCCTCGATGGCCTCCGCGCGAAGGGTGTGAAGCATCCCCACGCCGAAGAGGTAGTACATGGCGAAGATCCCGAAGGCGAAAGAGACCACCATCGCCAGAAGGTCTCGCCGCCTGCCGGTGCTGGAGATTACCGCCGTGGAGAGGAAGGCCAGTATTCCCAGGAGGCAGGGGTTGAAACCGGCCAGGAGCCCCGCCAGGAAGATGGTCGTCATGGAAAGAGACCCGAGGTCCAAGACGCCCTCCTGAACGTCGGAGTGACCTTCTCCCGATACCAGCGCCACCTCGATCATCATCTCCAGGAGATCCAGGTCGCCATCGTAGTCCTTGTGGCCGATGACCGTGCCCTCGATCACCATGGCGGGCACCCCGCCCTTCAGGTTGTAATCCCTGATCGCCTGCCGGCCTTCTTCGGAATAGATGTCGTGGACCACCAGCTCTTGGCCATCATGCTCGGCCAGCACCTTCTCGATCACCTTCTCGGCCGCGGCGCACTTGACGCAGCCTGGTGATGTCATGAGAATCACCTCCGCCGATGCAACCGATAGGACCAGCGCCGTGACCACCAGAAGAGATATCAGAGTTCTGTGACCAAAAGACGATAGCATCATCACTAACCTGTACAAAAGAATATAAAAACTTAATTTACGCGGAGACGGTGAGGTAGCACCTCGTTCGTCACCGCGCGAGGAGGATGCACCTCGAGTCTACCCGGATGTCGTGTAATCCAGTACAGCCTCATTCCCGTCAGATTCTTCCTTGGAAACAAAACCGATAGATGCATCGTCCTCCGCCACCAACACTATGGTAAATGGACAGGTTAAACACTCATCGGCTGCCATCTTCATGATCTCCGTGGCGTCGAAGGTGCACCATCCTTCTTCGTCGATGTACAGCGTGGCGGTGGCATCTTCGAGATATTCGAGTTCGTCAGACCAGGTTACCGTCTGCTCGAAGAAGCCCTCCTCGGAGAAGTAAGCGACGATGTCACCCTCGGTCTCTACGTCGGTGACGTAGATCTCCAGGCTGGCAGATTCTATATCGTCACCCGACTCGACGCCAACGTTCTCGAGGTTGTTATCGAACATCAGATAAGTTATCTTCACCGGATCGCCATCGTCAGATGATACCCAGAGGGTGGTACCCAGACCGTAGTTTGTATTATTCATCTTGGCATCTACGTAAGTGTCCTCTCCCAGGCTCGTACTGAACCCCGCAGACGCCGCACCCATCAACAGAACCGCGCACATCAGCACGCAGCCCGTTATAAATAAAGATCTCAAGCTAAACACCTCTATCGCCCATAACGTCGGTCCAGATAAAGAAACTTGTGTTCATCTTTGACCCATATGAGTCTCTTGTAGACCTCACGAAGAGGTCTTCTGGATGTATTTTCCAGGATTTGACCTCATCGTCTCGAGATGTCCACGTTAGGTTTATTAACCGGCGATCGCTCTTTGAACCGGTGGGTTGCTTGAGAAGTTCAGCGTACGGGCGCCACTCGGCGGGCGCGATCCTGTTCATCGTCTTTTTGCTTGTCACGGGAGCATCGGCCGTCACGTACCAGGTCGGCACCGATCTCCAGGCGGCGATAGATGCAGCGGCTCTTGGTGATACGCTCATCGCAAGTCCTGGCACTGATAGCTACGGTAAGATCGTGATCACCAAGAGCCTGGATCTGGTCGGCAACGGTGCCGTGATCCGGGCAAGCAGCAGAGAGGCCTGCGTCGAGGTGAGGGCGAACAACGTCAACATATCCGGATTCGTGATCAGAGACGGGTTCTACGGCATAAAGCTGGATCATGCACGAGGCTGCCATATCTCCAACAACACAGTCGTCCATTGTGTGCAACCCGGGATCACCCTATTATACTCGGATGATAACGTGATCAAAGACAACGTCGCCAGCTTCAACGGCCTGGGGGAGGAGGGCTGGTACGGCATATACCTCTCCAACTCGAACCGAAACAGAATCGAGAATAACACCGCCAACGACAACGGCGAGTACGGCATATGCCTATTTCCTTCTTGTCGCGATAACGTCATCAAAGGGAACGTTGCGGAGAGGAACGATTATGGGATCTACATGTTCACCGACTGTTCCGGCAACCTGATCGAATCGAATCGGCTCGTCCATAACCGCAACTCCGGCCTCAAGATGATCCACGGCTGCGTCGAGAACAGGATCCTGAACAACACCATCTCGGATAATGATGTGGTGGGGATACACCTATACGAAGGCTCGGGCAGCAACCTCATCAGGGGCAACGAGATCGCCGATAACACCATGTACGGGGTCCAGATACAGGAAGGACCCGGCAACAACACCATCGTCCGGAACAACGTATCCGGCAGCCAGAAAGGCATCTACCTCGACACGGACGGGAACCATATCTACAACAACCGCTTCTTCGAGAACGTGATCCAAGCCCTGGACCGGGGAACAAATAAATGGTACTCCTACCCCCGAGGCGGCAACTTCTGGGGAGACTACCAGGGCCAGGACCTGATGAGCGGACCAGACCAGAACGTCTCGGGAAGCGACGGCTTCGGGGACGAGCCCTACTGGATCAACGAGTATACCTGGGACAGGTACCCCATAATGGGCAGGTCGGTCTTGCTTTTCAAGATGGTGGAGCGGTCTATAATCCCCGCCCGTGCCCGTATCGGCGAGCAGGTAAATGTCCGGGTGACCCTGGAATCGAAGTACGGGGTGGATTGGGTATCGGTCCGTGCACACAACGTCGTGGACCTCTCGGAACGTCCCAGGCCCGTCTCCGTGACCCGGGCAGGAGACGACGTTTATGAGGGCACCTTGATGACTGTCCCTA
Organism: Methanosaeta sp. UBA204; assembly: GCA_002501765.1. Classification (GTDB taxonomy): domain Archaea; phylum Halobacteriota; class Methanosarcinia; order Methanotrichales; family Methanotrichaceae; genus UBA204. The sequence continues at coordinate 13,863 of DAOG01000038.1, read as the reverse complement.
TGAACGCCGGCCGGTACGAGGTCGTGCTGACCGCAAAAGACATTAAAGGAAACAAGTTCGAAGAACCTATAGGGGAGGTAGAGCTCCTGCCCAGATCGGGCTGGAGCATAGACTAGATTCTCTCCTAAAAGGAGTGGGTTTATGTTAGGAGCTAGAAAATTTTGTTCAATTCATACTTCAATCGATCTGCCCGGCCGCAGGTTCGGGCACGATATCAAGAATCTTTGGCTCTGCACCTTCGGGGTGTTGGTGATTTGCGCGGCACTGATGGGCGGGGTCAGCGCTACTAGCCCGAGTTATGACTGTCCCGCATGTAGAAGCGACAATCTTGGTCTGGCAATCTACGAATTCCTGGGGTACGATCCAACTAATGACACCACCACCATCGATGCTCCCTGGTTCACGTCGAGTGATCCCAACGCCACATCCACAGGTGCAAAGGATCGCAGGGCAGAGATGGAAAACGAGACTGAGAGCTATGAGGACCTCGTCCATCCCGACTACATCATCTCTGCCGGGGACGTCACCGGCTCGGAAGTAATACTCGACGTGGGGACCGAGTACTCCAAATCCCATATCAAGGGCGCTGTGCCTCTATTCTGGGAGGAGTTCTTGGACGAAGATGACAACATAAAGTCGGCGTCCGAGATGTGCAAGGTGCTGGGCGATGCGGGCGTCTCTCCTGAAGATCCGGTGATCGTATACGGGAACTGCCCGAACTGCGGCGGCAGGTCTGTGGCCACCTTCGTCTACTGGGCGATGCGTTATCTCGGTCATGACGATGTTAAGTACCTCAACGGGGGCATAGACGCCTGGAGAGAGGCCGGTCTGCCCGTAGAGACCACGCCCAACAGCAGAGCGCCTGCCAACTATTCATCCGGTCCCAGACCTGGGTATCTGGCCGACTACGGTGAGGTGGCAAGTGGTCCTCAGCTGGTAGACGCCAGGGACTTCCAGGACTTCGCCTTCGGAAAGATAGGAAACGCAGTCCACATATCTTACGAAGATGTACTGGATCAAGGCCGCATCAAGGACGGCGAAGATCTGACGGACCTATTCGTCGGGCTGGACAATAGCAAGCATGTGGTGGTCTACTCGAAGGCGGGAGCCAGGGCATCGATGGTCTGGTACGCCCTCCAGCTCATGGGATACGACGCTGGCATCTACACCCTGAACGACTGGACGACCCGCCAGTCTTCTACCGCGGTCGAGCTGGTGGAGGCTCATGCCGAGCCCAACCCGGCCAGGCCCGGGCTCGTGGACATCTACGCCACCTTCCGGATGGTAGTGGGTCCGGCGGAACCCATGATCGAAGAGCCGATCGCTGAGGAAGAGGCCGTCGAAGAGACGACGAACGTCTCCGAGAACGATACCGTGCTCAGAACGATGGGTTGCGTGTCCTGCATGCCGATCTCTATCTACACCGGCGGCAATATCGGCCGATCTCCGGGGAGCGATTCGGGAACAGGCGGCATAAGGCTGGGCGCTGCCGGCCGCGCACCCATCAACGCGGGAGCTATCATCTACGACCCGGCAGGCGTTGAGGTTGACAGGATCCTCCTGACGCTCGCCTCTGACGACCTATATGTGGGCACCTGGGACGCCACCGGCAAACCCGATGGATTGTATCCTGTAACACTGGTCGCGGCGCCCGCGGGGGGCACTACCACCAGCTTCGAGGAAGCGCTGACCGTGGAGATCTCCGGTACCGCGCCGATCTCGAAGAGCACCTCGGCAAGATACAAGAAGCTAGGCAGGTTCTAGATTAGATGAAGCGCTCGACACCCTTATTTTTTCTTTCTTTTATTGTGCTGACCTATGCTCTTGGTCCGGGTGCCTCATATCCTGGCGCCGAAGAGACGATCTGCTGGTTCACCGGAGACCCGGGCAGTATCCACTTTCCAGAGGCCTGCGACAAGACGCCGCCCGTCATCCTAGGCGTCGAGGCGCCGGAGACGGTGACATACGGGAACCTGACCGAGATCAACGCCCGGGTCATAGACGAAACCGGCATCGGCTCGGTACATGCCGAGGTGGGCGGGCGTTTCATCCCCATGATAGATATCCAGAGGAACGGGAGCTATGTGGGCTATTGGAGTCCCAACCTTTCGCCGGGAAACTATACGATCACCATCGTTGCGGTGGACAGATGCGGCAACGGTGCCAAGGACGATAACCAGACCGTTGCCGTCTTCGATCCATGGGACTTGAACTTCAACCGGATCGAGGACAGCCTGGAGTGCCTGGGGCCGGATGAGCTGAGGGTAATCGTCATACACGACAAGAACGTTACCCTGGAAGAGGAGGTCCTGGGACGGTTCAGGGTTGAGCTGGGAATCTTGTCGGGTTTCTCCGTGGTGATCCCGGGCGATCGGTTAGATGACCTGGCCAGGCTCAAGGGTGTTGAGGGGATATACAGAGACCAGAAGCTCCAGATCCTGGGCGATCTGGGAAATGGGTACATCCCCCACGAAGATCCCCGGATGAGGGTGCCCAACGCCACCGGCAATGGGGTGACGGTGGCCGTGCTGGACACGGGTATCGATCCGAGGCATCGGTCTTTAGACGACATGGATGACGATCTATCCACCAACGACCCCAAGATCGTCGCCTTCAAGGACTTCGTGAACGGCCGCAGCGAGGCCTATGACGATCATGGTCACGGGACCCACTGTGCCGGGCTTATAGCGGGCACCGATGGCGGGGTCGCGCCCGGGGCGAGACTGGTGGTGGTCAAGGTGATGGACGATAAGGGTGCTTGCTACCTATCAGACGCCCTCAAGGCTCTCGAATGGTGCACAGAGGAGCAAGACGAGCTGGGGATAGACGTGATATCCTTCAGCGTCGGCGGAGAAGCTCCCCGCGATGGGCGATCGCTCCTGGACAGGACCTGCGACAGGATAGTGGACGACGGGATGGTAGTCTGCGTGGCTGCGGGCAACTCCGGACCTGCCTCCAGATCGATCGTGATCCCCGGCAGCGCAGAGAAGGTGATAACCGTGGGGGCGGTGGATGCCGGGGGGCAGATCTACCGGAGATCGTCCCGTGGTCCGGCCTCGGACGGCAGGATCAAGCCCGACCTGGTGGCGGTAGGTGTGGATGTAGGCTCTGCCAGGGCAGGAACTCTCCATGGTCGGAGCACCATGGACGGGACCTCGATGGCTGCACCCCAGGTGGCGGGAGCGATCGCGGTCCTCCTGGAAAAAGAGCCGGATTTCAGTCCGGCAGATGTAAAGAGGGCGCTGCTCAGGTCGGCGGACGATCTGGGCGTCTTTGGTCCCGACAACACCTACGGATGGGGCGAGCTGAACCTCAGCCGGTCCCTGGAGATGACAGAAGATCCTGCGGTGAAAGGACCCATCGTGAGCAACGTCCGCCTGGCAGGCGCCGGGACTAGCCCGGGCGATCGGATGATCATCGAGGCAGATGTATTTGGAGATGTGTGCGGCGCGGAGGTCCTGGTGATGGGACCTGAGAAGGAGATCCGGATACCCATGTGCGACATCGATCACGACGGGACTTACATAGCCAAGTGGGAGACCGAGTTCTGGGTGCCCGGAGACTATTCTTTGCGGGTGGTTGCCCGGGACGGGTTCGGAGATGCTGCGACCTGTTCGGTTCCTTTCAACCTGGTTTAGGGTGTGGTGCAAAGATGTGGCGGGAGATATCTAGGTTCGGCAAGAAGCTGGTGAGCGCAGGTCTCACCCATTCCCATTTCGGCAACATCAGCATGCGGGCTGCAGATAGGATGACGATCACCAGGTCGGGGTCCATGCTGGACGAGATCGATGAGCTGCAGGTGGTGGAGGTGGGTCTTCGCCGGCCCTCTTCGCTGGACATCCTGGCGAGCAGCGAGACCGTGGTCCACCGGGCCATCTATAAAGAGACCTCCGCCCTGGCCATAATCCACACACATTCTCCTTATGCGGTGGTCATCTCGCTCCTGGAAAATGCATTTTTCGAGCCCGTTGACAGCGAAGGCTCCTACTTTCTGCACCGGGTGCCCATAGTAGAAGGGGGGATCGGGACCGATGAGCTGGCCAGGAACGCTTCTAAGGCCCTACGGGAGCACAAAGCCTGCATCGCCAGGGGTCACGGGGTATTCATCCAGGGGACGACCCTGGAAGAGGCCTACGTGGCTGCCTGTATGGTGGAACACAGTGCCATGGTGGGGTATCTGGTGAAGATGGGCTGGCGGTGGTAACACGTTTCCATGGAGGTTCGTGGTATGTTGTGGGATGAGACTGATATCCCTAGCGTCTCGCCTCGGTTGAAAGGTAGATAGTGCCATTCGACCCCAAATGCAATGGGTCAAAAAAAAACGTAACTACTCAGGTACCTAAACCACTATCGGGGGACTTCACTATGCAGGAACTACCCGGGACATGGGGCATA
>DAOG01000038.1:0-9430 GCA_002501765.1 Methanosaeta sp. UBA204 | reverse complement strand
AACATACCTGAGTAGTTACAAAAAAACAACAAAAGAAGCTGGAGAGGGCCATGGGACCTTCTTCAGCGGAGCGGGAACCCCCTGCATATCGTCGGGCCAGGATCATCCATTTGGGCAAGATCCGCCCGACGGCTCAGCCTTCCTGGGGCATCTCCACATGGATGGTGTTCAGGAGGTTCTCCGTCACCGCCACAGACCCTTCCGAGGCGATGGTACAGTCTACCCGTCCACGAGCGATTCCATCGTCGGCCTCGTGCAGATCCGGCCAGTAGATTACACAGAAGAGAACCCGGCCGGAAGGTCGCTCGCCCAAGCCCAGCACCCCCGGCATCCCGTCGATGATCTCCTCGTGGGTCCGGATATCCTGGCAGTTGGCCTCGATGAGAAAGGTCTGGACGCTCTTTTTGATGATACCATAACTCACCTCCATGGGCAGGAGATGGTCGGTCAGGGCGATCAGCATCACCTCTTCGCCTTTCAGCCAGCATAGATAGGATATGCATCCGCCATCTTCGAGCTCTTCGACCTCTGCGGTATAGCTCGTCCCGGCACCCAGGTCGAACGAGACGTTGTACCGACCCAACGAAACCGTCTCCGGATGAGCCGATACCGCTGCGGTCAGCAGAAGCAACGACGCTAGCAACAACCCCGTTCTCAATCTTATTCCTCCTTAGGAGTAGGGGGCCTTGGAGAGACCCCCTTCACTCACCTCTCATGATGTAGCCGATTATCCTGCCGTAGGCAGGTCTGGCTATGAGCACCCCTATGAGAACACCGACTATGGTTATCAGGGCGAAGCCCTTGAGCGCACCGAACCCCATGCTGAGCAAGGGGAACATGGCAAATATGGTGGTCAGGGCCGCGGCCATGATTATGCTGAAGGCGCTGGCCAGCCGGGCGAGATATATCTTCCCGCTGGGTAGCTTGCCCTCGTAGAGAAGCTCATCGGTGATGATGATCAGATGGTCCACGCCTGTGCCAATAACCGCGATCACTCCCGCGATGCTGGGCAGATCGAGCTGCCAGCCGATGAGAGCCGCGAAACCCAGCATCATGATCACCTCGCTGAAGGACGTACCGATCATGGGCAGCACGATTTTGGGTTCCCGGTACCTCAAGAATACCATCAGCCCAACCGCCAGGATGGCCAGTATCCCCGCGATGGTTACTTGCCTCTTGAACTGCTCCCCCAGCGCGGCCGTGACCTGGCCGGACCCGATAACCTCCACGTTGACGGGCAGAGCGCCTTCGCGGAGGTGGATGTAGAGTTCACGAGCCCTCTTGGTTGCGTCTTCGCCGCTTCCCACCGTGGCTGTCATCCTCCTGATGGGTACGAGTTCTATGCTGGCGGCAAGATCCGGTGCAAGAGGCCCGCTGAATATCTCTTCATCGTCCAGATGCATGGAGAGCTCATGATCCAGCGGGTTGGTGGTGGCGCCCACATCTAAGGCAGCCTTCCTCAAGGCCTTGGCACCCTCATCGGTCAGGCCGAAGGGCACGCCCCATCCCCCGCTCCGTTCGCCCAGGGGCGGCGAGACATCGATCACATCGTCGCCGTAGAGTACATGCATCGTCTCGTTGCCCTTCGTCTGGATCCTTATCTCGAAGACCCCTGGCTTGCCCACGATATCCTGAGCGGTAGATACGTCCACACCGGCCAGATCGATGAGGATGTACTTGTTGTCCACTATCCTGACCTTAATGTCCTGGAGACCCAGACGGTTCAGCTTCCTGTCCAGAACCTGTTTCGTCTCTTCTACAGTCTCTTCGGTCACTCCTTCGACGAAGCCCTCGTCGCCGGGAGCTACCTCGCCGTCCACCTCTGCCAGGATCTCGTTCAACGATTCTCTGGTCACGTCGGCCCTGATCTCATATTTCAGAGGGCTATCGGGGTCTTCCCTTATCGGTCTCACGTCGATATTCAGGGAAGACTCGAGGTAGTTCACGATCACGCCCACTGGCGAAGTCTCTATGTCGATCTTGGTCGAGTCGCCCCGGGGCGTCAGCTTGGCACCAGGATAACCCAGGTCCTCGGGCACCGTCTTCGGCACCCTACCGTCTACGGTTATCTGGTAGCGGTCCGTGCGTTTCTCCACGACCACGGGCCTATTGAGGGCCTCTCCGAACTGCTTCTCCAGGATCTTGATTGGATCTGCCCTGAGCTCGACGATGGCTCCCTGGAGCCTGAGCTGGAGCCAGGAACCACCTTCCAGATCGAGGCCGTATTTGAGCCTGGTATGGAGACCGTCATCGGAAGGCACCGGTGCCAGGAGGACCAGCGCCGCTGCCAGCGCCACGATGAAGATCAGCACCCTGGGATCTCTGGTAATATCGCTCATCGTTTTGCCCTCCTACCAGGGTTGCGAGCCATGTACCACCGGAGCATGTTCGCGTTCATCACCCATGTGTTCATCATGTCTGCGAGAAGACCGAAGATCAGCACCACAGAGATATCGAAGAGTATGTCGATCCTGGTGAAGGTATTCGAGACCAGGTACGAGAATGCAGAGACTATGAAGAGCGCCAGTATCGCCGAGAGCGTAGTGGAGGTCATGGCTATGCCTGTTCTCATGGCACCCACTATCTTCTCTTCGACCACCCCCTTCCTCTTCAGGACCCGGTTGTTCAGAAGGATATTGCTGTCCACCGAGTAACCTATCAACATGAGGAGAGCCGCTACCGTTCCCAGAGAGAGCTGGACCCCGGTCAGGTTCATACAGGCCGCGGCAATGACAATATCTGACAGGGCCGACAGGGCTATAATAAACGATACGAAGGGCATCCTGAATATGATCAGCACCACCAGAGCCATCAGGATGAAGGACGCCGGTATGTATTTCAGCGCCTGCTTCTGGAGACCTTCACTGTACACCGGCCCCGTATACCTTATCTCGGCATCCTCGTACTCTGCCGTTATCTCTGAGGCGAGATCCCTGTAATCCTCTTCGTTCATCGATCCCAGCAGGATCCGGTAGCTGTTACCTACGTCCCTGATCTCCACCACTGGGTAGTCGGCCAGTTTATCCGCTATCTCTTCTTCCGTCTCGATCGCAGGGATGGTGATGCTGGTGCCTCCCGTGAACTCGACCCCCAGGTTCACAGGCGAGCCTGTGCTCAGATAGGTCGCTCCCAAGACGAGAAGCGCCAGCATCAGAACGGTAAGCGGAATGGCCACCATCTGTTTTGGTTCATATTTTGAAATTAATATCTCTGGGTCCATACAAGCATCCTCACACACGCCGGTGGGTTCAAACGTATTTATCCAGCATCATTTAGCACGTTTCACTTATATTTTGAGAGGAGGTATAACTATTTCTTCTCCCACTTCTCCAGGTTGGCCACCTGGGATAAGGTCTTCCCCCGTTTGATCTCTTCGTAGAGCCGGCTCTCCGTCTTCTCTACCTCTTTGGCCCGTCTCGCTATCTCGTAGGCCCGTTCGCGCGGTATTACCACCACGCCGCAATCGTCTCCTACGATGTAGTCTCCGGGCCGGACGGCCTGTCCGCCGCAGGTGATCTCCGCGTTCATCTCCCCCATGCCCTTGGGTTCACCCGCGTTGGGGGAGACGGCGCTGGCAAATACGGGATACTTTTGATCTCTGATCTCGTCCACGTCTCTGACCGCGCCGTCTATCACCACCCCTTCGATCCCCTTATTCTTGCAGCTGAGGGTGGCCAGACCGCCCCAGGGCGATATGTACCTGGACCCGTTGTAGATCACTATGACGTTACCCGGTCCGGCTACGTCGATCGCCTCCACCGACTTGGCCCAGTCGCCCTCGAAGGTCTGAACGGTGACCGCCGTTCCCACCATCTTGACGCCTATGTTTATGGGCGTTATATCGCGCATGGCACCCTTCCGGTGCATGGCGTCGGAGATGTTGGGGGTAGAGACCTCTCGAAGGATGGAAACAAGCTCTTCGTCCATGCTCATCCTCTTTCTAGCGCCTGGCCGGGCCTCGTTCATAGATCTTCTGATCGCCAGGGCGGAGTCTGTGACCCCGGCGCTCCTGACTATGTTACCACCCACGATCACCACGGACGCACCCGATGCCACAGCCTCCGAGGCCGAGGCGATATCAATCCCCCCCGCCACAGCCACGGGCACCTTCACTTTGTCGACGATCACCTTCAGAAAGTCGATGGTGTCTCGTCCCATCATCTGTTGGTCTATGCCCACATGAACGCAGATATAATCCACACCAAGGGCTTCGAGCTCCTTGGATCGTGCCACCGGGTCGGGGGCGCCCAAGAGGTCCACCATGATCTCCACGCCGAACTGCCTTGCCGCTCTCAGGGCGTCCTCGATGGTGGAGTCATCGGAAGCGGCAAGGATCGCCACCACTCCGGCACCTGCCTTGGCCGCCATCTCCACCTCCATGGCTCCTGTATCCACGGTCTTCATATCGGCCACGATCTTCTTTTCTGGCAGAGCCTTCTTCAGCTCGCGCACGGCATTCATCCCCTCGCTCTTTATGAGGGGCGTCCCGGCCTCTATCCAGTCGGCTCCGCCTTCAACCGCCTCTTTGGCTATCTGAACGGCTCTATCCATCTCAAGCAGATCCAGGGCAACCTGTAGAATGGGTTTAATAACATCACCACCATAATGGCCTTGAGTTAGAACAGATCATGGTATATAAAATGAAGCTAGCAGAGATTACCGAGATCAGGCTGGACGGAAACCTCTCTGGTCCCAGAGAGCTGGCCTTTTCCAAACTTCATGGGAACGGGAACGACTTCGTCCTGGTGGACGAACATGCCCGGGAGCTGGTGCCCGAGACCCTGAAGAGTTCCTTTGCGATGCACTACTGCAACCGCAACTTCGGCATCGGCGGAGATGGCATCATCTTCTTCTCGGACTCGATCCACGCCGACGTGAAGATGCGGCTCTTCCAGCCCGACGGTTCCGAGGCCGAAATGTGTGGAAACGGCATCCGCTGCCTGGCCAAGTACGCCTGGGACGGCGGATATGTGGACCGGTGCTTCGAGGTGGAGACCCTGGCGGGGATCGTACCCGTCAAGGTGAGAGATATCGAGGGCAACTTCTGGGCCAGGGCGGACATGGGCGTGCCCTGCTTCGACCGGGAGGGGATCCCTGCTCTGGGCAAAGGCGAGTTCCTGGCGGAAAATATGGAGGGGTACGAGGTCTCGGCGGTGAACACCGGAGTCCCTCATGCGGTAATCTTCGTGGTGGACCTGGACCTGCCCATCTCCGATATCGCGCCTCTCATCAGGCACAGCTCGATATTTCCCCAGGGGGCCAACGTCAACTTCGTGAAGGTCGCGGGATCCCTGGAGATCAGGACCTTCGAGAGAGGGGTGGAGGCCGAGACCCTGTCCTGCGGGACCGGTGCCGTGGCCAGTGCGGCCGTGGCCCGGAGGCGAGGGTTGGTAGAAGACGAGGTATTCGTCGAGACCCTGGGCGGTCCGCTGATCGTCTCTTTCCAGGAGGAGAGAACCTACCTGGACGGACCGGCGGTCTCGGTGTACAGTGGCAAGCTGAGCGAGGGCATCCGGTGGGATCTGTGGAAAGATTTATAGCCAACAAGGATAGATGGGACCGATGATGACGGGAAAGTGCCTGGTTGTGGTCTTCTGTCTAGCGGTCCTGGGTGCGACCGTCGCCCAGCCGGTTATCCACATAGGCAGCAAGAGCGATCCGAACGCATCCTTGTTCTCCTACGACCAGAAGTTCGGAGAGACAACCTGCCTCAGGAACTACGATGTGGGCATGTCCGCCTACAAGAACTTCGACGAATGCACCCGTCTCAGCTCCAGTACCTATCTGAGGAGCAACCCAGACTGGGTGGACATCGCCATCGGAGCCAACTTCAGCGGCATAGGACGGATGGGGTATCGCGTCCTGGACCTGGAGACTATGGACCCGAAAGACGAGATGGTTCTAGTCTACCACGACTTCATAGGGAACTTCACCCTGGACGAGAAGATCAAGGTCATCAAGAACAATATGAACGAGACAGGATACTTCGGGTCGGGCCACTGCGGCATCTGACCTTGACCTCAGCCGAGCTGGCGGCCCACCGCAGAGTCCATAAGGTCCAGAAACTCTTCTTTTGCCGCCACGGGTATGGTAGCACCGGCGGCGACGTTGTGGCCGCCTCCAACGCCGTTGACCTGCGCGGCCGCTTCCGAGAGGGCTTCTGCCAGGTTGAGACCTGACTGCACCAGGTCCTGGGTACCCCTGGCCGATACCTTCAGGTTTTCGTTTTCATCCCTGGCGAAGGCCAGTATGGGTTTGCTCCGGTCCGCCATCTGGAAGCTCATCCCGGCGACGATCCCCACGATGGTATCCAATATTCTGTCGCCGGCGTCGAAGTACTGTAGATGATTCAGAGATGTTATGCCATCTTCTTTCACCAGCTTGAGACCGTTGACCAGGTTCTGACGATGTTCCTTTAGCAGGACCCTGGCCTCTTCCAGAGATGCCGACCGGTCGCCCATGCAGACCCCCAGCCCCACGTCGGAGTGGCCGTACCGGGCGGTGGCGTTCAGGAGCGTGGAGTACTCGCTGGCGTCTCTGAGCTCCGTGCCTTCGTCCTCCAGAAGAAGGGTATATACCTCGCCCACCAGCCGTTCCAGGCGACTGCTGGAGATGCCCGTTCTGAGGCCTTTTCTCACAAGGGCGGTGACGGTCCGGCCCTTCTCCTCCTGGGTGAGATCGATCCACCGCCTCCAGCGCTCGCCTCCGGACCTGATCCCCAGCTCTTTAAGAAAGACTATGCAGGCGTCTTCGTTCCCCGAGAGCCCTGGTATGTAGGGGTCCTGGGAGTAGAGTATCATCTTGAAGACGGGACGGGTCTGCTTACCGAAGAGCTTCAGATCGCGCTGGTAGGAGAGGACACCGGCCTTGGCCCCGACTTCCAGGATGGTCCGGTTGACCCCCACCAGCCTGCCTCCTGCCATGTCCTGAAGATCGCCCACCGCGCCCACGATGGCCAGGCCTGCCAGGTCGTCGTTCTGCCCCAGTGCCCTGGCCAGAAGAAAGGCCGAGCCGCTCCCGCTCAGGTGGGTCGCCCCGTCCAGGCCCGCCAGGTGAGGGTTGATGTGAAGGTCGACGCCTGAACCCGAGGGCCGGTGGTGGTCTGCTATGACGGCATTCAGTCCTCGCTCCTTGATCGCCGTCTGCATCCCGCTCCCGAGATCGGTGAAGATCACCAGGTCGGTGCCTTGATCTGCGATCTGGTCCAGGGCAGAAGGGTCAAGCTGCCGGAAGAAGAGGGGCTGGTAATCGATCCCTGCTCTTTTGAGAGACGTGCAGATGATGCCTGCCGCGGTCAGGCCGTCGGCGTCTATGTGAGATACCACCACCACCTCTCGATGACGGCATATGACATCTGCGGCCTTGGTGCAGGCCTTCGTCAGGATAGATACGGCGTTGGAGATGTACATCGGTCCTCGTTACGACCTGATCTCTTTAGACGTTTTCGGCACACGCGCGGTCTCGCTATTTTCTCGCGATAGAAGAGGATCGGTTCCGGGGGTGATATGAAGAATATCGCATATCTTGTCTGCTACCATCGGTCCAGGGTCGTCTGCGTCCCGTCGTCGGAGCCTCTCTCTGGAACAACGACGCCCAGCTCTTCTTCCAACCATCCTGCTACCAACCGCCGGTGACAGAAGGTTCCGGGCATCTCCCAGCAGAGGAGGATCGCGTCTTTGCCCAGCTCGCCGTAGACCTCCCCGGCGTCGAGTTTCGAGAGCACCTCTTCGTTGTACCGGCGGGCGTACTCGGCTTCGCTCAGCTTTGCCAACCGTATGAGAGCCCAGGAGGGCGCCAGCTTCTCATATACGCGCCCGTTCCAGCCTCTTGGCAGGCTTCTGGATATGGCGACCGCCCTGGGGTCAGATCCGCTCTCGGAGAAGTTAGATGTTTCCATGTTCCAGCACCAGTTCCTATGAAGACCTTGGTACCTTTTTACTGGTAAGCTTATTAAAAGCTGTCATCATACCAGTTAAGCGATAATCCGTGATGCATAGCAATTGTTAGGACGCTAGAACCATACTGAGCCATGATGAAACGATCTTCGAATTTCTAGAGTTCCATTCACTGCAGGCAGACTACCCATAGTCGTATACATGAATTATATCGTTGGGAGGGAGTACTGAACTTATGATTTACAAAGCCAAAAGGGGACAGTTAAGCTACGGCGAAGCGATTGAGATCCTTCTGCTTGATACGTTCACACCTTTTATACCAGGCGACGTCGCCAATGCGTCTTCCTATAAGTTTCCTGTAAGATTTCAAAGAGTGAAAGGCTTTACAGTAAAGCGAGCACTCGAAAGAGACAACACAATTTTTAAGAGCCTATTAGCTGCGTCGAAGAAACTCGTTGAACAGGGAGTCAGAGCAGTGACTGGCGATTGTGGTTTCATGGGCATTCATCAGCAGAGGTTAGTAAATTGTTTAGATGTACCGGTCTTCCTTTCGAGTCTTCTTCAGATCCCTTTCATTTCGAGCATTATACCAGAAAATGGTAAAGTGGGCATCATCACTGCTGATTCGGAAAGTCTCGATGTATCATTATTCAATGCCGTAGATGTTAAGGATATCGACAAACTCGAAATAAAAGGGTTACAAGATAAAGAAAACTTCTATAAAGCTGTAATCGAGGAAGTTGGAACCTTAAACTCTAAACACATCGAAAAAGAGATAGTTTTTGCAGCTAAACAGATGATCGTAGAAGAGCCACGCGTCAAAGCAGTTTTACTCGAATGTAGTTGTTTGCCACCGTATGGTGCCGCGGTGCAAGAAGCTGTTAACCTACCTGTTTTTGATTACATCACTATGATTAATTATGTATATTCATCGGTAGTAAAACAAAGATTTGTTGGGTTTATGTAGATAACATGGCTATGTATATATACTGGGGCAAACTGCCCCGTTTCCACTTTGTTTTACCCCCCCTCAATAATAGCTTCTGCCTCCAGAGGATAGCCCCCATTTTCGTCATGGACTTCTTTACCACATAGTGGTGGGTTGAAGACACAAGCTAATTTCAGCTCTGTCTTCGCTCTTAATAGGTGACGGTCGTGTTTATCCAGTATGTAGGTTGTACCAGGCCCGATTGGATGGATCTTGCTCTTGCCCTGGCCTAAGACCTCCACTTCGCCTTCACCATCCATGCAATATACTGATTCTATGTGGTTTTTGTACCAAATGGGGGTCTCCGTACCCTGATAAATCGTGGTAATATGGAAAGAGAACCCCGTGTTATCTCCCCTCAGTAACAACCGGGTACTCTCCCAATTATCGGACACCACTCTCCGATCGGTCTTCTCCGCCTCCTGAAGGGTTCTTACGATCATACCAAGACCTCTATCCTAGAGTAGTTCCTACCCAAAATTTCGTCGGGTATGCTGTTTAGGACGTCGTCGACGCTTTCCTCCAACCCAAGTTTCCCACTCAAAAA
>DAOG01000070.1 GCA_002501765.1 Methanosaeta sp. UBA204 | reverse complement strand
ATATTTTCTTTTAATTCGCGTTCACTCGCGTTCATTCGCGGTTTTACCCTCTGATTTTGACAATCTGGCCGCGCTCGACCACGATCTTGCTCTTTTTGTTCGCGGAACATGCAGATAACTTCTTTGAGATGCTCCATTAAGTATCAAGTCTAAGGTTCATGACTATACTTGAGCACATAAAAGACTTAAGAGATGCAGGTGGTAATAATAACATGGAAAATGACCTCTTCGCCGCATACGATTCCAACCCCAACTTCACCGGCAGGGAAGATATCCTGGACCGGCTCCGGGACGCATCGGGCTCGGAGAGACCGGTGGCGCTGGTGGGGGCCGACGGCAACGGCAAGACTTTGATCGCCGCAGAATATGCCCGCGCCCGAATGGCCGAGTACGACTTCGTCTGCTGGGTCAGGGCAGGAGACCCGATCACCCTGATATCCGACTATGCGGAGCTGAACAAGACTTTAGGGCTGCCCGATACCGAAAACCTGGTCGAGGCGGCGGAGGCCGTCTTGATCTGGCTGGAGCAATACGATAGGTGGCTGCTGATATTCGACGACGCTTCTGATCCGGGGATTTTGGCCGACTATCTGCCCCGGGGCGGATCGGGTCAGGTCATCATCACCTCGTCCAGACCGGGATGGGATGAGGTCGCAGCCACCCTGGTGCTGGGAACCCTGGACCGGGCCGGGTCCGTCCGTCTTCTCCTGAGGCGGTCCGGTCGAGAAGATGAGAAGGCAGCAGAGGCCCTGGCAGAGGCTCTGGGCGATCTGCCTCTTGCCCTGGAGATGGCGGGGGCCTACATCGCCTGGACAAAGGTGTCCCTATCCAGGTACCTGGAGATGTACAAAAAGAGGCTCCAGGAGATCGATCCCCGTGGCATCCCGGCACCGGTGGTGGCGGCCTTCGAGATATCCTTCGAGCAGGTCCGGGCGGTCTCATCGAAGGCGGTCGAGTATCTCAACATGTGCGCTCTCCTCGCACCCCGGGACCTGCCCATCGACCTCTTGATCGGGGCATCGGTGCTCCTGCCCCAAGATCTGGAGACCGCAACGGAGGCTCTCTCCAGACGGGGCCTGGTCGGATCGGGCAAAAACCATCTATCCGTCCACCCTCTGGTCCAGGCTCTGGTTCTCCGGCACCTGGATGAAGAGAGCCGGAAGAGCTGGATCGAGGCCACCCTGGTGGCCATGGGCGAAGCCTTCTCCGCCTACATGGAGAACATCTTCACCTGGCCCGAATGTGCCCGTCTTATTCCCCACGTCCTGACGGCGTCGGAGCACGCAGAAGAAGAAGAAGCCTGCTCGGAGGCGGCCTCCACCCTGTTGAACCAGGTGGGCCTCTACCTGCACCGACGGTCCTACTTCGCCGGAGCCAAAGAGGTCCTGGAACGGCTGCTGACCCTCGACGAGAAGACTTATGGACAGGATCATCCCGAGGTGGCCATCGACCTCAACAACCTGGGATCTCTGCTCAGGGTCATGGGCGATCTGGACGGGGCGAAGGCGATGCTAGAGAGGGCACTGGCGATCGAAGAGGCGGCAGAAGAGGCCGACAGCCTCAAGATAGCCATCCGGGCCAACAACCTGGGCACCGTGCTCAGGGTCATGGGCGATCTCGAAGGGGCGAAGGCGATGTTCCAGAGGTCTCTCGCTCTCGACGAAGCCGCCTATGGTCCCAACCACTTCAAGACCGCTATCCGCATAAACAACATGGGCGAGGTTCTCCAGGATCTCGGCGATCTCGAAGGCGCCAGAAGGAACTACGAGCAAGCGCTCTTGGTATTCCGGCGGTTCCTGGGCGAGGACCACCACTACACCCTGAGAGCACAGGACAACCTGGACTCGCTATATGAGGAAGAAGGCTCGAGCTGAGAGCCCAGAGACTCCAGGTTCATCGGTCTATTCCGAACCCGTGTCTTTCGTCATGTACGGCTCCGCCAGGACGTAGCCGCGCCGCCGATAATAAGGACGTGCTCCTATCCCGCTGGTAACGAGGAGCGAGCCGTACCCCGCATCCCGGGCCATCTCCTCTGCGGCGGCCAGGAGCTTCGACCCGATGCCTCGGTGCTGCCAGCCACCCTTCTTGCCTAGAGGTATCATCGGGCCGTAGACGTGAAGCTCCCTCACCCTGGCCTCTTCACCGAGACGGAGGCGGAGGAAACCCGCCAGGGTACCGTCCTCGCCTTCGTAAGATAAGAAGTGCTCCGTCCCGCCACAGGCCCGGTAAGCCAGGTCTCCAAAAGAGACATCCATATCCTCCACCCCGCGGAGACCTGCCTCCCGGCAGCGGATGCACCGGCACTCCTTGCCTCTGCTTTCCAGCCGTTCTCTGGCCAGCTGGCGGAGGTTGCTCTTCTTCACCCCGGCCACGATCTGGTGGGCGGGGATGTCCCTCTGCACCCGCTGGATCCTGGTATAAGGCGGGACCATCTCCTTGATCTTGGATACCAGCTCTGCAGCCTCCTCGTCGCCGAGAGGGAGAAACTCGCCTTTCCGGTAGAGGTCGCAGAGAGGCGTCCCGTCGACGACGAGGGCAGGGTAGATCTTGAGGTAGTCGGGCCTGAACTCCTCCTTCTCGAAGAGGTCCCGGAAGCTTCTGAGGTCCTGCCCGGGGTCGGATCCGGGGAGGCCCGGCATCATGTGGAACCCTACCTTGAGACCGGCCTCGCGGAGGGCCCTGTTCGCGGACGCCGCATCCCGGACGGAATGACCCCGCCTCATCTTTTTCAGGAGCGCATCGTCGGTACTCTGGACTCCCAGCTCCACCTTGGTCCCACCCAGGAGGAGAAGGTTCTTTATCTGGCCGGGACCGCACCAGTCGGGCCTGGTCTCGAAGGTGGTTCCTACGTTTCTTACGGTGGAGGTTTCGTTCTCCCTGGCGACCTCCGAGAAGCTCTTCCTCTCCACCGTTCCATTGCTTTGGGAGGGGTAGTCGTTCATCGCCTCGATGCACCGCTTCACGAACCAGTACTGGTAACCCAAAGGACGCGAGGTGATGGTGCCTCCCATGACTATCAGGTCCACCTTGTCCAGAGGGTGGCCTATCTCCGCCAGCTGCGACAAGCGCGCCCGGACCTGGTCGTAGGGATCGTAGCCGTGCTGGCTGGCCCTCAGGGCGGCAGGCTCCTTGCCGGTGTAGCTCTGGGGGGTGGCTTTTTGCCTGCTCAGCCCGCCGGGGCAGGGGATGCAGACCCCGTGGGGGCAGGGCGCGGGCGAGGTCATGGCCGCCACCACCGCCACCCCGGATAATGTGCGGGTAGGCTTCCTGATCAGTAGCTTGAGCCGGTCTCGCTCTCCGGGAGCCGCCTGGCCCAGCAGGTCGGAGTTTTTGGGCAGGCCAGCCAGCCCGAACCTCTTGCTGACCTCTCTCTTCCACCGCTCCAGCTCGGGCTGAGTGGTGATCCGGCCTTCCAGGACGGCCTCCACGATCTCTCTGAGGGCGGCCTTCAGTCCGTCTCCCAGCGCACAACCTCCGTTAGGTCCCTCTTGGAAGGCACGGCGGGATTCTCGTCAGGCCATCCTGCGGAGACTATTGCCGTTGGTACCAGACGATCCGGCAGGTCGAGGATCTCTCTGACCATGTCGTCGTCGAAGGCACCGTTCCAACAGGCTCCCAGACCCATATCGTGGGCCGCCAGTAAGAGAGTGGTCGTGGCCGCGGCGGCGTCCTGGATGGAGAATAGCTGGCCCCGGTCTCCGTACCTCCGGCCGGATCTGATGGGATCAGCACAGACCACGATGAGGACCGGTGCCGACGCCAGCTGAGACTGACCGTACGCGGCCGCCGCCAGCATGGCCATCAGGTGAGGTCTGGTGACCACGATGTACTCTCTGGACCTGAGGTTTCCTGCAGATGGCGCGGTCTCCGCTGCCTCCAGCAGGGCGCGGATATAGTCCCTGGACACAGGCTCATCTTTGTACCTCCTCACCGACCTGCGCCCCTTGAGAGCATCCATGAGGTTCATCGGTTCTAGAAGGCCCCTGCCGGATATAACGATTTGCAAGCCGGAGAGAGGCCGTCCTACAATTCCAGCAGAAAGTTTTCCATCTCACGGAGAATAGCGTCTTCGCGTGCCCCCTACTTTCTGCCTCACGCGAAGACGCGAAGGCGCGAAGCTCCTCGTCGAAATGCATGCTATTGAAGTCAAAGGCAACAGACACTTGCCGTTCCACTCGCAACCTGCGCTCTTCAAGCATACGCGCGAGGACAGCTTCATAGACCAATTCGAGTAATCCCTGCCCGAGATCCCGATGAAGGTGGAAAG
>DAOG01000119.1 GCA_002501765.1 Methanosaeta sp. UBA204 | reverse complement strand
GTATTGCACCTGCGGAATATAAGACGTATACATACTTCTCTTTTTTTCCTCGTCCTGAAGATTAATATACCCAAAAAATTTCGTATTATCTTTTGTTTCAATCAATGCGTATCCTTCCCATGACCCAATCGTTTTACCCCAAAGATCAAGTGGAACTTTTTTATACCGTTTCTTTGTTAAAAAACACCTAAATCTTCGCATTGGATCATATTGAAGAAAAATCGCTCCAATAATTCCAAAAATGATTGTGGAAACAATCAATAAAATAATAGTTATTGGCTCATTGCCTGCTTCTAAAATATTAAAATTTGTGGAAGAGATTGATGTAGACATAGATGCAGATACAGTGATTATGCCATATATTAGAAGAGAAAGAAATAAAGACCAAAGTGTGATCTCCAATGCACTCTTTCTTATTTTCACATCAACAAGGCAATAAGACATGGCATAAGCTACAAAACCTGGCAATATTACGAATAATGCCAAACCACCAACATCTAAAGGCATAGACCCCCATCATTTATTCTTTTTTTATTCCTCCTTCTTCTTCTGTTCGGGTGGAGGATCGGCTGGTGGCTCCATTCTTCTCGCCTCTATTATATAAGTCCGTTGTTCTGGTTTTATTACTTCGTCTTTTTCTTCACTCATATTTTACCACCTCCATTCATTTAAGTCACGGTATACCCCGCACAAATGTACGAGGGCTGTATATAGTTTTTCAGGATTATTTCCTATTATACTCGTTCACCCTGTCGGTCGTGGCGCAGTTCTTTTCTCTTACCCTCCGCCAGCATGACTATTATAATACGGATAGATGTTTATATTTATTTCGCATGAGATCCCCTCAAACCTATAAACACTCTGCACCATATACCCACCAGCATGACCGGGAAGATGGATGCCGTCGAGGTTGTGGCCGAGCTCATGGCGCTCTTTGCACTTACGGCGCCGAAGGCACGGGAAAGCGATCCGCTGGTCGTGCGAACGATGACCGGCGCGGATCTAGAACGATAACGATTGGCAGAAGAGATGTGCCACCTCGGATTTTTCGTGCGGGATGCGGGGTAGGAGCTAGAACCGGTCATGTACAAGATTAAGTGAGCGAGTTATCTTCGCCCTATCGCCTCTGCTACGAGCCCGGCCACCGAAACGGTGCTCACCGCCTTCTCCAGGGTGTCTGTGGCGATTATCGCCTCCACCCCAGCCCGGCACAGCTTCAAAACGGCGCTTCCCGCGAGCACCGGATGAACCGACGCCAGATAGACCCTTCTGGCACCCTGCTCTTTCAGTATGGATATCGCCTGGGCCATCGTCCCACCGGTGGCGATCATATCGTCCAGGACGACCACGTCCCGCCCGGCGGCGTCGATCTTCTTGGGGGCCATCTTCACTTTATCCCCGCTGAGCCTGGTCTTCTTCAGATAATCATAATCTGCGCCCAGTCTTGACGCCGCGACCTGGGCCATCTCCAGGGCGCCTTCGTCCGGAGAGACGATCACTAGATCCTCCAGACCAAGCTTCTCGATCTCCCCGGCCAGAAGAGGCGTGGCGTCCAGATCTCGGGCCTCATGCTCGAAGTGAGAGAGCACCGACCGGTCGTGGATGTTCACCGTGAATACCCGGGACCCCTTCTCCAAAAAGGCATCTACGGCGGAGGCCATCGCCCTTGCGGAGAGAGGCTCCCCCGGCTTGAACTGCTTATCCTGGCGGGCGTACCCGAAGTAGGGCACCACCAGGTCGACCCTCTTGCCCCGGAATATGTCCAATAGCTGTAGCAGGCATATTATGTCTCGATCCGATGGGGTGCTCTGGACGATCACCGCATCGTCTCCAGGATCATCGAGCACCTGGGTGTAAGCCTCGCCGTCGGGAAACTGACTGTACTCGCAGAGCGCCAGATCGTCATCCAGGATCCCTGCCACCCTGCCCGCCAGAAGCTGCGAAGCGGGTCCGCCTATGATCCCTCTCATCCTACGACCTTCATCTTCACCTTGACCGATGGAGTGACGACGGAGCCTATGGCTCTGGTGTCTTTTCCCAGCTCGACCCTCCGGAGCAGATCGAATATGTTTCCCGCCAGCATCAGAGAACGAACAGGTCTGCCGATCTTGCCGTCTTCCACCCGAAATACGTTCTTGCCCTCTACGGAGAAGTCCCCGGAGACCGGGTTGGCGGTATGGGCCCCGATCAGCCCGTTGACCAAGAAGCCATGTTTTGTGTCTTCCAGGACATCAGACGTATCACCCGAAACGATCAGGTTCCGAGTTCCTACGCGGGGCATCGTTGAGTAACCGCCTCTCATCCCGTTCCCGGTGCTTCTGATACCCTCTTTGCCCGCTGTGTAGGAATCATATAGGAAGCTTTTGAGCACGCCGTCTTCGATCACCGTCGTCTTTTGGGAAGGGACGCCCTCTCCGTCGAAGGCAGAAGACGCCATCCCACCTCTCAGCAAGCCATCATCGACGATCTTGAGCCCCAGTGCAGCGACGGATTCGCCGATCCTGCCGGCCAGCGAAGACCTTCCCTTCTGGACGCTGTCGGCGCATATGGATGGGACGAAAGCGTACTCCAGCAGCTCGGAAAAAGCCAGCGGCGCCAGGATAACCTCGAACTCTCCCGTCTCACCTTTTTCACCATCCAGAGACCTCTTGGCCAGCTCGGCGGCCGTCCGACCGATCTCTTCGAGACCTTCCATGAGCTGCCTGGAGTTCTCGAACTCATAACCGGTGACGAGACTCTCACCCTTCCGGGCCACGGTATCGAGAGAAGCGTGGAAGAAAGTGCCTTTTTCCGTCTCCTCGACGCCGTTGGAGTTTACTATCAGATCCACGGCGATGACACAAGCCACCCCGCCCGAGGACGGCTCGGCGCCGGGTACGGACATGCAACCGTCCAGCATGCTCATCGCCCGGTCGATACATTCATCAGAACCGATCTCTTCCATGCGAGGATCGAAAACATCTTCCGGGCGAGACGAATGGTCCTTTCCCGGAAGGCTGCGCCACTTCTCGTCCTTCACCCTGGCCCGGGCAGCCCTGACCGCGCTTTTCGCCGTTACCTCCAGCTTCGAGAGGTCGCTGGTACTGGAGAAACCCACCGCGCCGTTGATCACCGCCCTGAGCCCGAGACCACTATGGTATGCCTCGCTGGCCATCTCCACTTTATCCTTGCGGAGATCGACATCCATTGATCTGACCAGCCCTCCGAAGACCTCCGCTTCCTCGGCCCCGGCTTTCTTTGCCAGAACCAAGAGACGGTCAGCCTTTTCGATTACCTCGATTATATTTTCGTTCATTCTCATCTGATGTATCGGAGGTCATCATCGCTGGCAGACTCGTACCCCATCTGAGACTTTTCCATCTCCCGGAGCTTGCCCACGATCTTCTCCATCTCCTTGGCCCGGTCTTCCAGTGCCTGCATATCGATCTTGATATCCAACGCCTTGCATAGAACCTTGAGAACCGCCTGGGCGCTCTTGGGATCTACCAGATACCCGCTGGTCATCCCCATGAGGCAGATAGCATCGATATTCCTGAGTCTGCTCAGCCCCACCATCAGGCCGCTGACCCCAATTATTCCTCCACCGGGTTCGTTCTCTTGGAAGACCACACCGTATTCCTTCATCTCCTCTACGAGCTCCAGGCTGTTCGTCGCACCCATCACCCGGGGTTTGTCCAGGAACTGGCCCGTGCCGTAACCGCCCAGGGTGTAGATCCGGCTCACACCGAACTCCTCGGCCAGGTCCAGAAAGATCCCCGTCAGCTCGTAATGACCTTCGTTGGTGGCGCTCTGGTAGTCGCCCACCAGGAGGAGCAGGTCCCGGCCGTCTCCTTTGTAGGCGTAGACCTCGTTCGTCACCAGCTTCACCGTGCCGTCGTCCTGCACGATAACCTGGGGCGGGAAGTGAGGCGAGTACACCTCTATGATCTTCTCCGCCTTCAGCTCCTCGACGAGGTGCTCGGCCACCAGCTTTCCTACGTGTCCCACACCCGGCAAGCCCTCGATCAGGATGGGGTCTTCGAGCGGTACCTCCGTTATTCTGCGAATGATCGTTTCCTTCATCTCGTCTCCTGGCGCAACGCTCTTCTATACCGGCCGTAGCGATCTTCGGGAGAGAACCTTGCAGGCTTGGTCGGACTGGTCGTCACCTCACAGATGGGGCATATCTCCTTCAGAGTGTAGAGGTTGCAGGCTTTACACTTCTTTATCTTCGATCTCATGCCTGTCGGTGGAAGGTTCCTTTGCCGCCCTGCTTCTCGATGAACTTTATCGCCTTCTGAGCCGAATCCCGGAGCACAGACTCTGCCAGCTTGTAATCGGGCGCGGTTACGTGAATCCTGTACCGGGGCGCGCCGACGTACTTCACATCGAGGGTGACGTCTTTATTCTTGGTCTTGGTGGCTTTCTTCAGCGCCTTCTTGATCTGGTCGATGCCGTCTGGGGCAGGGGTGGTGATGTCGATATATCCGGTAATCTCCACATTGAGTATCTTGATATTCTCCGTGGCCAGTTTGAATATGATCTCAGCGTCTTCATCACCGAGCCCCGACTCGTGGAGGACCCCGATCCCTTCGATGATCGACTCTTCCAAGGCCCCGTAGAGGCCGTCGTAGTTCTGGAGAAGGGTGTCTGCTATACGCTTCATATCCTCTTCGCGGCCCTCATAGGCCATCTCGAACCACTTCCAGGCCTTCTGGTCCGCCTTCCAGGCCTGGATCTTCTCTCGCCTCTGGTGCTGGTTAACATCTTTGAGCGAGAGATCTATGTGGTGTCTGGAGCTGTCGACGCTGAGCACCTTGCATACGATCTTCTGACCCTCACGGACATGGTCCCTGATGTACTTTATCCATCCGCTGGCCACCTCCGATATGTGGATGAGACCCTTCTTATCAGAGTACTCATCCAAGATGACAAAGGCACCAAAGTCCACCACCTGGTCTACAGTACAGACCACCAGATCACCGGGTCTGGGCCAACCCACACGTTCCATCCTAATCACTCGAGTACTTCCAGGATCTCAGTCTTTATCTGTGACTTTCCCCCGGTAGAACTTGCAAGGGTCCTCCCGCAGACTAGACACTTGACCGCTGTAGCAGCCTTACCAAATATTATCTGCTCGTTCTCACAATCATTACATTTAACTCTAAGAAATCTCGACAGATTTAACCCTCCACCAGGTCTAATTTTGACACTTTAAACCCCTTGCGATTGTGGGCCTTATTACATTCGTTGCACCGGTACCTGAGGTTAACCCTCTTGGTGGGCTTGTCGCCGCCGGGAACCTTGGAGAACTTGCCGGAGTTGCCTATGCCCTGGGCACGTTTTTTTTGCCTATCTATATGGGCCATCGTGGTGGCCCGTCCTTTTCGCACCTTCTCCACCGTGTGGAGAGTATGCTTATTACAGAAAGGACAATGAGCTTTGATCTGTTTTGGCATCTTCATCTGATATCACACCCACTTCACTTCGCGCGCTAAATTTTTATTACACAGGTTGGTTGCGTGTACGGAAGGAAGCATGACCAGGTCATCTTTCTGGAGAGTATAACGCCTCCCGTTCACGCCGATAAACGTTGGAACGCTGTCCATCAGCCTCACAACTGTATAATCTTGGACCACATCCTTCTTGCCCGTTAAAGGCCTTTCGGTGCGCGAAGGGTTGATCTGCGCCAGGATCGATTCTCTGCCCCGGATGAGGGCGGCCAGCATCTGGCGGTATATCTTCTCCTCCTCGGGGGTCGTGCCTTCGAAGGTCACATCCTTGGAGGCCGAGCTGGCACGCTGTACCTTTCGGGCGATCTTCTTCATCCGGAGATCGATAAGCCGGTTTATACTTCTGCGGGCGCTTTTATACTCCTCCTCGATCAGCTGGGCCTCTACGGAGAAGTTGTCCTCGATTCCCGATAGATCGTCTCCCAGGCTGGCCAGATAGGAACCCACCTGCCGGTAGAAGTCGTCAGCCATAGGTTGGAGGTCGGCCGTTCTCCGTTCGTTTCGCAGCGCGTTGGCCAGATCCAAGTCATTCACCTGCACCATGATCTCCGGGATAATTCAGACCGAGTTACTGTGCTCTACCCCTCTAAAGCTTTGCCCAGCTCTGCCGCCCCCCTGGCCATGAGAAATACGGCGACGCAGAGGGGAACCTCGGCAGATCCTCCTTCCCATCGATAATATTCGCCTCGCATCTCCAGCTCGAAGGGACCTGACAGGCACACTTCCACAGGATCGTCGCCGAATACCACCGCGTCGGAGAGGGGATCGAAGATCCTGAGGGCGTCGATGGAGAGGGGCGTGACCCTGAGACCGGTACCGCCGTGGAGGCTTAAAGGAAACCTGATCAGCCTCTTGATGTCTGTGGTGACGGGCTCGTCGGTCTCGCCTTTTTGTGAATCTACTTCATCCCTTAATCCAGGACCTGTACCGATAGTTACGCTGGCGTCCTTGAGATCGTTCTCGATAAGGATTCGCCAAACCTGAGAACTCCCTTTGAAGCAACTAAGGTTCCCTTCGCGAATTTGATCAAATACATCTTCTTGCATCAACAATTCATAAAATTTTGTTACCATGCTTTTTTTAAATTCATTTGGATAAGCCTTTTCCAAAAGCAAACGTTTAAAACGAATATTACTATATTCCGAAGAAACCCGTTCCATTTCTTTCTTATTTTTATTAATTAAATCAGCCTGCATAAAAATCGCCATGTCAAACGGAGAGGGATCTTGGAGTATTTGATTTAACTCACTAATTAATATCTTTTTAAATAATATCTTCTTCTTATTTCGGTCGATAGAATCAGCTACATCTTTCCTTGTTGTGTCATTATGTTTACTTAGCAATAGCTGCTTAGCTTCGGGAGATAATCTATCTCGAAGATAACGAGATACTGGATCTTTAGCATTTCGTAATTTGACCACGAGACTGCCTGGGTTTTCTAAATCATTCATGCGAAAAAGACCTTTTTGTGGGGGCGCGAATCCTGCTCTAGAAGAAAGCATTTCAACAGCTTCTTCCTCATCGAGTTCATGCAAACGTTCCACGAAAGAAAGTATCGAACAATGGATCCTGCTACCCCAACCGGTAGCATCCTCTCTAGGAAAGGTGAAATTTACATAGCTATCCGGCAGTATTTTCTCAAATAAATCAAACATCTCGTTTGGATCCTTTCCGTACTCCTTAGCAAGCTTCCTTGCAGTCCATTTCGCTACCAGTCCTTGGCAGCTGGAAGGAATTGGAGATCTTTGATGCCCATAAGAGGGGATATCGTCGTCCAAGGTGCTCAAAGTCGACTTTTCAGAGAAATATCTCTCTATGTCCAGTCCTCTGCCGGTCAGGTAGTCCACGATCTCTCGCCTCTCCCCGCTGCCCAGATCCTGGACCATGGGATCTCTCACGTGGATATGATACCCTCTGCCGCCGGAGAAGACCACATCGATATCCTGGTCCGAGAACCCAAAGTCAGAAAGGAGGAAGTCCAGGAGCTTGAGGGTTTCTCTCTTGACCAGGGTCAGCATATCGCCGTACCTCGAAGGCGCGTTTCTGAGGTGGTCTGCGTCCAGATCAAATATCAGGTCGGTGCCGATCCATCCTTTCTCTTTCATGGTGGGAGCGCCGGGCTGCTGGTAGATGGCCGCCGAGTGGTAGGCGTGGGCGGGGGTCACCGTCCTGATGTAATCCACCAGCTCGTTCCGGGAAAGGAACGACTTGTGACGGTGCATCATCCTGCGGGGGTCGAAGAGGATGAAACCCCATTCTCTGGACCGGAAGTTGGGAGGCATCTCCAGCGATTCCTGAAGGTAGTATTCCCTGAACCTGGCCTCGAGAAAGTTCATTGTGTGCAGGTCCACTTGGGTCACCTCAGTAGAGCTCTGGTCTCCGGTCTTCTAGACAGGGGATCATCTCTCTGGTACGGTCCCGGTGGCCGAGGTCGATCTCACCCAGTATAAGGCCCTCATCGGACCCGGCTTCGGCCAGGATCCCACCGGCACTGTCCACGATCATGGAACTCCCGCAGAACTCCGGCCCGGAACAGTTGCAGGCAATATGAGGTATCTGGTTCTCCACGGCCCTGGCCAGGCAGAGGTATCTCCATTGGTCTCGCCTCTGCGAAGGAAACTGGGCTATGGTGACCAGATAGTCGGCTCCATCGAGGGTGAGCTTCCGCGCCACCTCGGGGAAGCGGATGTCGTAGCAGATCTCGAGGCCGACTTTCCCCCATGCAGTCTCCAGAGGCGATATCCTATCACCACCGTTGAAGTACCTCTTCTCCGGACCGAATGGGTGGACCTTTGGTTGGAACCCAATATGGCCGGGCTCCAGGCAGAACCCCAGGTTGAGCCTGCCGTCTATCAGAGACCCGATCAGCATACACCGGTGCTCCTCGACGAAGTCTCTGAGAGGGCCCAGGGAGGGGTAAGGTGGCTGGTCCGATGCACCTTTCCGATAACAGAAACCGGTCAAGAATAGCTCGGGCAGCACCACGATCTCTGCGCCCCCTTCGACGGCAGGCTCGGCAAGCCAAAGGGCCCTGCGGATGTTCTCTTTGCGGCTGCAGAGCCGGACGTCAAGCTGGAGAGAGGCGGAGAGCATGATAAAATGTGGTGTGGAAGGGAGATAAGATTATCCATCTTTCTTGTAGTATATAAAGTATAACTTTATGTGCTCAAGTAAATGCGAGCGTAAGCGAGCATTTTCTTGTAGTACATGATTTTCGGTGATTACCATTTCATCGACAGGTTAGATTAGACAATATTAACCTACCAAACACGGAATATAACCGCAGAGTACGCAGAGGGGCGCGGAGGGGAAATAAATGGTTAAATGCTCTGCGTTCCTCTGCGCCCTCCGCGGTTATTTTTTTTGCTAGAAAGTACAGGATCGCAATCGGGAGACCAATTAACATACCTGAGTAGTTACAATTGGGTGCAGTACAATTTCAAGCTTGTCTGATT
>DAOG01000155.1:12846-13257 GCA_002501765.1 Methanosaeta sp. UBA204 | reverse complement strand
GAGAAGCAGGATACAATGATCGAGAAGCAGGATACGATGATCGAGAAGCAGGATACGATGATCTAAGAGGTTCGTGGGGTCAGATACGATCTGAAGAGCTACATGGAGAGCAGGTTTGAGAGGATCGACAGCGAGATGGCTGATATCAAGCTGGCCTTGAGGCAGCGCGGTATAATCTGAGTTTGATTTCCCATGGGTCCGACATGGGCCTATGCGCTCGACCTGCGGGCGAGGTTATGCAGGTACTGTGTTATTTCTGTGTGTTTTTGGCGCGCTTTGCATCTTGTCGGATGGTAACCGACATACATAGGTACAATTCACGTTGATGGGCATGAGACGGGGGATCGTGGTCGTTTACGTGAGCATATAATATTATACATTACATACGACAACAAACATCAGGACTTCGCG
>DAOG01000155.1:693-12824 GCA_002501765.1 Methanosaeta sp. UBA204 | reverse complement strand
CGCGTCTTCGCGTGAGTCAGAAAGGAGGGGGCACGCGAAGACGCCATTCTCCGTGAGATGGAAAACTTTCTGCTGGAATTGTAGGACGGCCTCTTCATCTCTGGTAAACAAACCCGCTTTCCAGCATATGCCAAACCTCGCCGGCCTTTCCCAGCAGAAGACATATCGTCCAGCCTTCTTCGCACTTCGAGCTGATCTCCTCCGAGACTATGACAGGACCTATCTTCGGCTCGTTCGCCGTATAATTATCGAGCCATAGCTTGCCTGGCTCGATCTTCACCACGGTGAAGTATCCATCTTTGTCCTCGGTAACGTCTGGTTTCGGGCTGCCCCGGATATAATCGTCAATTAAGTCGGCCAGTTCGGCCACCTTCACGAGGCCGTCTTTCAGGTCATCAACCACACCGGCAGCATCCTCATAGTCCTCCTCGTTCATATACCCCTTTTCGTTCATCCATTTCACAAATTTCCGCATGACCCTGCCGGTTACCTTCAGGAATGTATTACTGACTATAACCTTTTTGACCATGAAATAGTCGAGGAACTCGTTGATCTCGGAAGACGATATCTTATCGGGACCAAAGATCTCACAGAACTCTTTCCCATCTCCACTGAGTTCATCGAAGCGATCCGAGTCATCCGGGCCCAGGCTGCTGTAAGCATAACCGTCCAAACACTCTTCAAATAAATGTATCGCGTATTCATAGTCCTGGTAGGTTCGCGGTTTCAGTCTGGCCCGCTGTTCATCTAAGAACTCCTCAATAACAGCTTTAATTGTTTTCATCTCATCACCATATTATTCTTAAAGGTCTGTAGAATTTCTACCAGAGCAAGCAACTCAGACAAATGAGATTGCACTTCCTGTGTCGTTACCATTTTGCTGATCATCGCCACCTCCTGCATCACATTTATAGTTCACTATTTGAGTGGGTTGCGCTACCGCTTCACCCATTCTACCCCTGAAGTGTCCCTATTCACCATTTTCTTTTTTATACGAGAATAATCTCCAGAGCTTTTTCATCCAGAATGAAATCTTCAGTCACGAGGTCGAGTTTTATCTTCCAGTTATGGAGGAAATTCGCACCCACGATGACCTCATAAGGCAGTTCCGGCACAACGAGGAAATAAAAACTGAGGTTGTGCCCTTTCATACCCACAAAGAGGTCTATCGTCTTCTCAGCCTTCATCACTGTGTTATTCCCCAGTTTGAAAGCTAAAGGAAATGGCGCTTTGACTATCTGCCCAAGCTCAGATGCCACATCTTCACGCACAAAGCATGCTGAAGCACCGGTGTCAAATAAAACCTCGCATCCTCTCCCGGATTTGCTACCGGCAACCATGAGTTCTTTCTTTATTATGCCCATCCTCTTTTCCTATTCCAGCTTATTTTACATCTTTTTCTCAACGGAGGGCAAGAGTGGCTTCAGCCTCACCACATGGGACACTGAAGTGTCCCCTACCACTATCTCTCTATTTTCATACCAATCTTTTTCGCAGCGGCTTTATTTCTCGCTTCAAAGGGTCCAGGACAAGACCCAATGCTTCCAGAGTTAAGACTCCCAACAGTTCACTGTCACCTTCTTCACCAAAGATGACAGGCGCCGCGCCCTTCCTTTCTCCGTACTCAAAATGGGCATCTTCCTCACTGCGCTTGATGACTTCACCATCTGCCAGCTCAAATTCCTCTTCACTATGGGCGACTATTTCCAACTCTTTTAAGTCCGCTCCCGGAACCACGGTATAAATCGCCCTTGAATCCACCAACAACCTTTCTTCCATGAACCTCTCGGACTCGTGCGATTTCTTTATTCTCATCTTTACGAAGGTTAATCCCATCCCTCTTCCTTCCCTGAGACACCGAAGTCTCCCCTACTCGCTATTTCCATATATTGACCTGAGCCCCTAATCCTTGTCTGTTTTGACGGTCCATTCGTGACGAGAATCTGGGACAAAAGTAATACCGGCTCCATCTCCATTTGATCTATTTAACACGGAGAGGACAAGCCACCCTCCTGGCACTCTTGCCCTGTAATGTTTAGGAAACGCAGGGCCTCCCGCCCCCGTCTGGCGAATTTCTTCCCAGTACAGCTCATCTACTCGCTCATCTTTCATTTTTTCCTCCATTTTAACTTTGTGAGTTCCCTTGTTTCTGAGTTTTCTCTACCGCCTCGGTAGCTTTATCGGCCTGAGCTTCAATTCTGAACCCTCTCCTGCCCACTCAACCGATAATTTTGTATCTTTTTGTGGCACAATCGATTTTTCTGGTGATGTGATGGAGGCAGGCTACATTTACCCAACAAATCTATTAGCTTTGGGATAAATGTATCATGTAGTGCCCTCCGATGACTGCCATGCATCTCAACTTAATAAACTTTTCGCACCTCAAAATACTGTCAGATATCTTTGATGTTTACTGTCACCTTTTTCGCCAAAGATGACAGACGCTGCGCTCTCCTCCAGCATGGAGGACTTGATTATCGTTCCTGGCATGCTTATCCGGACCATCTCCCGCTTCACCGGTCCTTTTGCCTGTCTGGGGCCTTCTACCTGCTCACATATGGCCATATTGTGTCCGGTCTTCACCAGCTTTGCGAGGTAGGCGTCGACCGTGTGGCAAGGCATACCGACAAGGGGAATTTTGTTTCCCGCATCGTCCTTCTCTCCGGAGGTCTGGGTGATATTCAGGACCTTGGCCGCAACGACCGCATCCTCTTAGAAGGTCTCATAGAAGTCGCCCATCCTGAAGAGGATGATTGCGTCCTCGTACTGTTCTTTGATTGTGTAGTACTGCTCCATCAGGGGAGAGGGTCTGAATATTGTTCTCTGTAAAGCCAGAAGAGGCATAGTTCCGGAGATGGGAGAGGACGGTCTTTCTGCCCATCTTACCGGATTTATCGTTACTTCGAGTATCCTGGGTTTGATCTATGAAGTCCGTCTTCCTCATCGCCCCCTGAAGATGAGATGACGTCAAAATATCCGGTGGACGGCGCCCCGATCGAAGCTCCCGGCCTCGAGGGTATCACATATTAAATAGATCCAGTTCCATCGGAGCCTGGTGATGCAATGGATTCCTACCATCTATTCTTATTGCTGTTGGGCCTGTACATCGCGATGCTCATCGGTATCGGCATCCGATCATCGCGAGGGCAGCGGTCGGTGACCGACTTCTGGCTGGCAGGCCAGGAGATAAAGACGGCGAACATAGGCTTCTCCAGCGCCGCCTCCTGGCTCACGGCCAGCGCACTCCTCCTGGCCACCGGTTTATTTCTGTTCATAGGCGTGGGTTCGATCTGGGTCTGGGTATTTCCCAACGTCGCCGCACTTCTGATCCTGGCGATGCTATCGGGCAGGGTGAGGAACGTCCCCGCCCTGACCCAGCCGGAGATGCTGGAGATCAGGTACGACCCCATGGTCAGAGCGCCTGTGGCCCTGGCCATAGCCATCAGCATGACGCTCTTCGCGGTGACCGACTTCATCGGGTTCAAGCTGGTCCTGGGCACCTTCTTCGGGGTCCCGCCCTTCTATGCCCTTCTGATAATGGCTGTTGCGGTCTCCATCTACGTCAGCCTGGGCGGCTTCCGGGCGGTGGTCTGGACCGATACCGTCCAGTTCCTCTTCCTGGCAGGCCTGGCGGTGGTGGTGGCTTTTCTGGCCTACAAGCTTCCTGCGGCGAACGGGACTTCCATGGTCGCCACGGCCAGCTCGTTGGGCACCCAGTGGTGGGATCTGTTTCTCTTAGGCGGGCTGAGCGGTATTTTGATCCTCCAGCTGGCCTTGCTCCCCGGCTGGGTGGCCGAGCAGGACCCCTGGCAGAAGATCTGGGCGGCTCGCGACAACAAGTCGGCGAAAAGAGGCCTGATCATGGGCGCGGTCCTCCTGGGCGTGATCTATCTGGCCTGCCTGATCACCGCCGTCGGGCTTCGCTCTCACTACCCCGTACCCGAGGGGGAGATGGCAGCGGAGATGCTATACCTCCAGTTCATCGTCGACTCCTGTCCCGGCGCGCTCATCGCCGTTCTGGCCATAGGATTCGCCGCAGCTTCCATGTCTTGCGCCGACACCTTCGCCACCTCTGGAGCCTCCTGCATCTCCCGGGACCTGATCCAGCGCCACATCAGGCCTCAGGCCACCATGAAGGAGATGATGATCATAAACAGGGTGCTGGTGGTGGTGATGATCGCGATCGCCGCCTTCATCGCCTACCGGGTGGATAGCATCCTCGATGCGGTGATAATAGCCACCGTCATCGGCACGACCTCCTACTTCTTCCCCATCATGGGAGGGCTCTTCTGGAAACGGGCCACCAAGTGGGGGGCTCTGACCGCGGTGATAATAGGCGGAGGAACTCAGATCGTCCTGATCTCGTACGAAAAGTTCTGGCTGAGAGCCCCCCTGGATTCCATATCCCCCTACCTGACAGAGCACGGCGTTCTGGTGGGCCTCTCTCTCAGCGCCTTCTTCTTCGTGGGCGTATCTCTGATCACCCCCCGCCCCGACCCCATCAGGCTGGCCCCCTTCTTCCCCGAGATGGGCGCGAAGGTCTTCGGCAGTGAAGCCCTCTCGGTAAAGAGAGATGATCCTCTCTACGTCAAAGTCAGAAACAAAATCGAAGAGAAGATGGTCGGAGAACGGGCCCACCTGCACCTCCGTCTTGACATCGAGCCGCTGATGGCCGACGGTGGGGAGCTCGAATGGAACTCCTTTGTAAAGAGGATCAAGGGCAGGCATCCCAGGTGGTTCACCCCTACGGGAAGCAATACCGTTTACCGATTATCCCAGGCGGACATGCAGGCCTGTGTCAAGATGGTCCGCGGCGACCGCCTCCAGATCTGGCTATCTACCGACCCCAGGTTGAGCCAGATAGAAAAAGAGAAAGACGAGCTCTACGTATCCTACCTGGAGATCGAAGAGACCCTGAGCGGGCTGGACCTGGTCGTATCACCGGTCCGGTGAGGTGCGCCTCGATGAGAAATGACATTATAAAGACCGAGATCGCCGTGGTGGGGGCCGGTCCGGCCGGCTCTACCGCGGCCGAGGTCGCAGCCAAATTGGATGCAAAAGTAACACTGATCGACAGAAAAGCAGAGATTGGCTCTCCCGTACAGTGCGGCGGCTTTCTGCCCGAGGCCCACGAGCTGAGGTCGCTCCTTCCAAGGGCTCTCCTGCCCGACACTCTGATAGAGATCCCCGAGAGGATCGTGCTCCACCGTACCGGTGTCCAGCGGATCTACTCGCCCTCCGGTCGGTCCAAGGAGTTTCCGGTCGAAGGGCGGGTGATAGATCGGAGGAACTTCGATCGTTACCTGGTCCAGAGGGTGGCCAGGGCAGGAGCCGAGGTGATGGTCTCCACCAGGGCGAGCTTCACTGATGGTCTCTCTTTATCAGGCCACTTCTCCGGGCCAGTCGACGCGAAGGTGGTAATCGGGGCCGACGGACCTTCGTCGTCCATCGGCCGGGGCGCGGGCATGGCGAAGCGATCGGAGGTGGGAGTCTGTCTGGAGTACGAGATGGTCGGCGTGGATATCGATCCCCGGGCCGCAGAGATGTACTTCGGGACCCGCTGCGCGCCAGGAGGTTACGCCTGGATAATACCCATGGGGCCGGATACGGCGAACGTGGGAGTAGGGGTGAGATCGTCTTACCTGGCCGGGGGCACAAAGCTCAGAGAACTCCTCGATCACTTCGTCCGTGATCATCTAGTGGCCAGAGAGAAGCTCCGTCATGGCGAGATCGTCGCGATCATGCGGGGGCTGGTGCCTGCAGGAGGCATCTCGTCCCCGATTTTGAAAGAGAACCTGTTACTGGTGGGCGATGCCGCCGGTCAGGTGATGGCCACCAGCGGTGGCGGGATACCCCTGGCCATGGTGGGAGGGCGGATCGCCGGCGAGGTGGCCGCAGGTCACATTCGGGGCGGGTGCGGACTCGATGAGTACCCTTCGCGGACCGACGACGAGATGGGCCAGGAGCTGGAGAACTCGGTCCGCATCAGACGCTTGGTGGACAAGGTCATGCGCAGCGACCGGCTGATGGACGCCCTGCTGGCCATGATCCCGCCAGAACAGATGAAGGCTGCCCAGAGAGGGCAGGTACCGGAGTCTCTGATGAGGGTGCACGACCTGGTCGCGAAGAATTGAGATCGGGTAACCACGATGCCGGTCACCAGTGCCGGTCTCTCCGACCTATATTACAGTACGTTTCCATCTCCCTCTTCTGTACACCCATGCCAGAAAGATGCACTGCGTCACAATCCCGATGATCATCGCCAGCCACACACCCTCGATCCCCGTTCCCAGGACCTCCGAGAGGTAGTACGCCAGCGGGATCTGGAGAAATACCACGGAGATGAGGGTCGCATACATGGGGTTCTTTGTATCACCCGCCCCGTTGAGCGCGAAGGAGAGGATCACCTCCGCCGCGATGACAGGATAGAAAGGTGCAAGGCTGCGGAAGTAAGAGACGCCTACCGCTAGGCTCGCGCCGCTGGGGTCGAAGAATATCAAGATCTGCGGGGCAAAGACGTAGTACGCGATGGAGATTAAGATCATGAAGACGCCGTAGATGATCAGCGAGAGGATCACCCCTTTCTCGGCGCGCTCCGGCTTTCTCGCCCCCAGGTTCTGCCCCACGATGATTGCGGTGCCGGCGGCAATACCGAAGCCGGGCATCAATGCAACCAGCTCCATCCTTCCGGCTATCCCGTAGGCGGTGATGGCCGCGGTCCCGTAGAGAGCCACGATGGCCGTCATCACGAGGAAGGTAACGCTCCGGCTCCCGGACTGGACGGTGTTCGGAACGCCCACTCTGATCAGCCTCCATATCAGGTGGAGATCGAGTCGCCGCACGGAAGAAATCTCGATCAGGTCTTTCCCCTTGACGAGAACCCATATCCCGATGACCAGTCCCACGCCCCGGGAAGAGACCGTGGCGAGGGCTGCACCGGCGGCTCCCATCCCGTACCCGAAGATGAAGAGGGGGTCGAAGACCATGTTGATGATGTTCGCGACGACCATGATCATCATCGGCGTGACGGAATCGCCGCAGCTCTGGAGAGAAGAGCAGACGAGCCAAAGGAGGACCATGGTGAAGCATCCTGCGAAGAGGACGCCGAGATAAGAAGCGCCGATGGCGGCGACCTCCTCCTCCGCACCGAGGAGGTGGAGCATATCTTCTGCGAAGAGCGAGCCCACCAGAGCCAGGACGAGCGAAAAGACGAGCCCCAGGTAGAGAGAATGGATGATCGTCTTTCCTACGTTATGCATATCCCCTGCCCCATAGAAACGGGATACGAAGGCGGTGGTGGCGGTCGCCAGGCCGATGATGATGCTTCCCAGCACCATGATGATCACGCCGCCCATCGCCACCCCGGCGATGGCCTCCGCCCCCAGGCGTCCCACGAAATATAGGTCGACGATCTCCAGGACGCTCTGCAGAACGTTGTTGGCAACGATGGGCGCGGATATCTTGAGGAATCCCTTGAAGGTGCTCCCCTCAGTAATATAGCTCATGAGATCCGCCGGTCATCTCAGACAAAGGTCAGGTCACCACCGCCAGGGTTACCAGGATCAGCGAGGCCGTGCCCAGGACGTCCATCACGCTGGTTATCATGGGTATGGTCACGTTGTCCGGGTCGACCCCTATCCTGATGAAGAAGTAGGTAAAGTAATAGGTGGTGATGATGGCCAGTATGGTGGTAAAGAGGCCGGCCACCAGGCAGATGAAGAGGAGTTCTCCGAACCCGGGAGATGCCAGACCGAATATCCTGGAGATGAGGTAAGCCAGGAGTCCCAGGGTGGGGAAGATGAGCAGGGAGAGAAGGAAGATGCCGATGAGGTTGTTCCTGGTTCTCCGGTCGGGCCTCCGGCCCAGCCTGGTCAGTCCCAGGTGATACGCCGAGGTGAGCTGAGAAGATAGGACACCTCCCAGGTTCCCGCCCTCGGCGTTGAAGACGGGTATGAGGACGAGCACCGCGGAGAAGGTCACCAGCATATCGACGTTCAGCCCCATGAGTATCCCGGCGACGGTGCTCAGAAGGGAAGACGCTATCAGGACGGGGAAGGACTGTCTCACGATCCTGGCCAGAATGGGATATCCGGCTCCCAGGCTGTAAACCGTCGCGGCGGTGGAGAACATTATGAGCAGGTAGCCGATCGCCTTCACCACGGGGTCGCCCAGCCAGGTGACGAAGATCGCGGAGGCGAAGAGCAGGGGGATGGTGATCACGTCTCCGGCGGCCGTGATCAGGGGCACGGAGATGTTGTCCGGGTCCCATCCCTTCCGGAAGCTCTGAGAGATCAGCAAGAGCGAGAAGGCCAGGAGGATGCCGCCCGAGAGGACACCGCTGAGGGTCGATATGAGGATCAGATCGTATATGCTCATCGTCTCCAGACCGGCGGCCAGGCCGAAGCCTTTCACCACCAGGGCCAGCACCAGGGACATGGCCAGGGTCTGGACTACGGTCCCTTCGGCCTGCTGGCGGAGAGCCGGAGACTCGCTGAGGGGGGGAGATATCTCGCCGGTATGGAAGCTGGTGCCCAGACGGGCTCCGAACGAGCCGAAGATGTTGCCCCGCATGTTTATGACGCTGGGGATCAGGATTATCAGACCGGGGTAGGTGACCATCATCTCGGCCATCTTGGCGATAGAGAGTCCGGCGAATATGCAAGCAGCCGCACAGATAAATAGCGCAAAAAAGCTCTGTTTTATGATCTTGGGCAGG
The DNA here is from genome assembly GCA_002501765.1 of Methanosaeta sp. UBA204. Taxonomy (GTDB): domain Archaea; phylum Halobacteriota; class Methanosarcinia; order Methanotrichales; family Methanotrichaceae; genus UBA204. The sequence continues at coordinate 4,108 of DAOG01000155.1, read as the reverse complement.
TTACCGAAGGTGGTAGCGAGGTTGCCGTTCACCTCCGCAGGCATAGCCACCAGGAGCGAGAGATCCGTCCCCTTCTCGGAGAGCAGAGAGACATCCTCTGACGTCTTGACTTCTCTCATCGGCTACACCACCAAAGAACCACCGTTTGCCTTCCTGCGGATCTTCCGATGCGCAGGTCTCTTCTTCTAGCATCCTATAGCCACCCCATGAGACGTAGACGTAACTATCGACTCCCTGGTACTACTAACTATCCAGGCGGTGTCGGTAAACAGAGTTGTTTCACTCATCTTCGGAAGTCTCTTCTCCGGTGGGCGCGATGCCCAGAAGCTCTTCCACAGGTTTCACGCCCCGTCCCTCGATCCTGGTGTTAATCTGGCCGACGTCGGCAGATATGTCGCGGCCGTGTACGGTCTTTCTCCGCCTGCAGCCCCTCTTCGAGGAGTGATATCCTATCCCGCCCGCTACCAGGATCTTTTTCCGCCTCGGTCCGGGCAGGTCGCGTCGCAGGGGAAAGCCCTCCAGGTCGCTCCCGCCTGTTATCTTGAGCCCGTAGCCGGGCATCCCGACCGCCTCGCCGTCGACGGTGTCGCCGATCTTCAGCCCCAGGAACTTGCTGGCGGCGGCGTCCTTCGCTTCTATCTGGTATGCTCTTCCATTATCCGGATCTGAAATAACCACTCGGAAGTCCATTTTTTCTCCTCACAACGATACATCGTGTACAGGTACAGAGGCCAGAGTACACCCTCTACCCTTATAAAACCTTATCCAGGGATCGACTCACCGCGAGGTGCTCGGGCCCGGCTCCTGCAATTCTCTATTCACCCGGCCGGTAACCGGCCCGACCTCGGAGATGTCACGGTAGTTGGGAAGCCCGTCCAGGTAGCTCCTTTCGGGCAGGTCTTTCTCGGTTATCACCGCGTAGATCCTGTAGACCACCCCCTCTTCTACGTCGCACCGCGTGGACCACAAACCATCGCTTTTCGGGTACACCTTTTCCCTGACCTGGAGCCAGTCGCCCTCGTATCTCACTAGGATGTAGATCTTTTTCTTGGTGCCGTAGACCCGGCGGGACCTGCCCTCGACCACGCCCGCCCATCGCTCTTCACAATCGCGAGGAAAGTTGATCTTGATCGAGGTGGCAAAGTACGACGACGACCAGGTGGTGATGGTCCCAGAGCCGATCAAGAAGCTGAGAAGGCCCACCACCACCAGTACCATCCTGTAGTTATTCTCCCAGAAGTCTCTATCGGGGGCTGTCGCGGCAGGAGCGGTCTCATCCGTAACGTTTGTCTCGGGGAGGGTCGTGCTCTCCGGAGGCTCGGACTCGTTCACCGATACAGGAATGAAGGTGACAGGTATGGTCCTGCTCTCGTCGTCGATATCCACGATGTTGAACCAGTTCCAGTAGCCCTCGAGGCTCAGCTCTACCAGGTGGTCTCCGGTCTCGATGGTTACTATCGTCGGGGTAAGGCCGTAGAACATCCCGTCGACGTAGACCTCTGCGCCCGGTGGATTGGAGACTACGGGGACCTGCACAACGGTCGGTCCCGCGTCTTTCTTCTCAGAAGCGTTCTCCTCGAGCTGCGGATCGGCTTCTTTCCTGTCGAGGATCTCTGGTGAAGGTTCTGGAACCGGGTCTGACGGTGGCGTATCTTGACATTCGTCGAGTTTTGGTCTATCGCCTGTGCTCAGGCGGGTCAGTTCGATCAGCTCGTCGACGTCGATCGGTTGATCTCTGGAGTATCCTATCCGGTAGACGGGACGGGGCCCGGACCCCAGCTGGACGGTGCCAGAGCTTCCGGATTCGTCACCCAGAGCGATGCTTGCGAGTGAAGAATAAGTTGCCAGCAGGAACAGCAATCCCACCAATAGGCGCACTTCGCGAATGTTAATGTACATCCCCACGCATGTATTTTATTCCGAACGTTCTCATCACGGGCTTCTATATCCTTCGGTCGTCATATCTCTCTCATCTTGCTGTAATCTGCCAGCGCGGATATAGGCGAGGTCTTTACGGGTATGCCAGCCTCCTCGAGAGCCACGGCGGCGTTGACCCCGGCACAGAGGGCGATCCCCACCTTGCCCGGTGCGACGGGGCAGCCCATGTTCGGCTCTCCCGGCTCGCTCACCTTTATCAGCCCGTCGATCCCGGCAGACTTTGCTCCTTCCAGGGCGGCCCTGGCCAGGTCGACCGCGGCCAGTGGGATATCTCTCATGTTGGCGAGCACCATACCGTTGCCGGTCTTCACGGCGGCGTTGACCCGGGCGGTCTTCCGGGCCATGAAGATCCTCATGGGGTCGAGAGAGGTGCCTGCGTAGGCGATCAGGTCGGTGAAGGCCGTGGTGCGTCCTTCCTCGACCTCGATTACCCCAGCGAATGTTGTGTTGACCGGTATCCCACGTTTCAGGAGCATCCCATCGATGGTGATGCTGCATACCGTGACCATGGCCAGGGACCCGGAAGGGACCTTGATCGATCCGATCTCCTGGCCCTCGTCCAGAACCTGTATTCTTCTGCTTATGGTGTATCCGGCGTCGTGGATCTTCTTGAGCTGCTCCAGGGTCCCCTCGTAGTCCCTCTTGTCCAGGAGGCTGGTGTTCACGATCACCCGGTTGCCCGTCGAGCCGGGATCGAAGTCGGTCCGGCAGATGTACTCCTCGATCCGGGTGTTCACGAAGCCTATCCTGTCGCCCACCAGCGCGTCGCTGAGCTCTCTATGTCCCAAATGCGTTAGCACCCGGCCACGGTAGCCGCGTTTCTTGGTGAAACCCAGCTCGTCCAGCAGCTTGAGGTTGTACCTGGCGGCTCGCTCACCGATCTCGTATCCCCGGTTGGATAGCTCGTCCGAGATCGCCCTGGCGCCGATGGGCTTATCGGCATCGTTTATGACCCTGAGGATCTCTATAAGCCTCCGCTGGCTTGTGTGCGCCTTGGTGAGCAGCTTCATCTGCGGAAAACTGCAGGGAAGCCCATATATATCTTATGCAGATTAATTGCCCGGCTGGAGTCCCGTAGGGTAGTGGTCAATCCTGCAGGCCTTTGGAGCCTGGGACGGCGGTTCGAATCCGCCCGGGACTATCCTCATCATTTTTCGGGCGGCGGGCGTCCTATCGGAAACATACATATACCGGAGCGAAGTCTCAGACTTGAGCTCCGGTAGTGTAGTCCGGCCAATCATTCCGGCCTTTCGAGCCGAAGACCCGGGTTCAAATCCCGGCCGGAGCATCAGGGCCATTTCTGCTCGGATGAGCGGTCCATCCATCCATTGGTGATCGATTAAGACGAAAACCGTGGTGTGCTGAGGGCTTGGGGTAGCAAATCTAGCGAGGTTTGATTGATCGAAGGAGGCGATGTATGATCCGTTTCAGAGTGGGCGTCATTACTATGACGCATAAATCGTGTGAAACATAGGTC
>DAOG01000155.1:0-618 GCA_002501765.1 Methanosaeta sp. UBA204 | reverse complement strand
GAAGACGCGAAGTCCTGATGTTTATTCACTACCCGTCTGATTCCTTCCTTAAAGGTTGCTATACCGAAGTTGATTGCTCCTCACTCTAATGCGACGGAAGAGACGTCTTCCACATTCATCGACGTGTCCTCCCCTTCGCGCCTTCGCGTCTTCGCGTGAGAGATTTACCCCAATGATCTAATGGAGGGCTTAACCGATCACCAATGGCGATCCATCCGGGTCATCGAGCCTGGATCTTAATATTTCGTCATCGATTTAACTTCTGCAACAAGTTTTATATCATCAGGGTAACGCCTTATGTTAACAAGTCTGTCGATCGTAGATTTGTAGACCGCAAATCTGTCGGCCAGAAGCATAGGGGGACGATAATAGACTTATTGATGTGACTATTTTCGGTGATGTGGAGGAGCCTAAGGAAGCGTGCAGCGTGCTTCATCTGGAGGAATTATCTTAAGCTTGAACTCTGGTGATACCGAATAATTTTGTAGGTTTTTATCCGTCGTAACAAGATAATCAGCATCATAAGCTAAAGCATAGCCTAAATGGACGGCGTCGGTGGGACTCATTCTACTATCTTTATATTCTCTACTTGTATGTAACCCGTCTTTGACAACCTAT
>DAOG01000077.1 GCA_002501765.1 Methanosaeta sp. UBA204 | reverse complement strand
ACAAGCTTGATCCGCGAAAGGCAACTGAAACATGGCTAAAGCTTTTCGCGCATGATATCCGGAGAGTTGGGTACCTCGAGATCATAGAAGGTGTAGCGCCTCATTGGCCACGAAAAGGAGCATAAGCGAATTTTGTCCCAAGGCCCCTGTAGTGGCGAGGCTCACTGCATTGCAGTGAGCCGTTTTATCCTCTCTTCGGAAGACGGATGGGTGGAGAAGAGAGATGCTAGCATCCGTCCTCGCAGCGGGTTCACTATAATAGGGCGATAATCATGCCCAATCGGCCTCCTAGAGCACTGCCAATCATTACGAAGAGCACGGCCAGGAGTGAGAGCAGAAACGTCGTTCTTATTGTACTCATTATCATCATAGTATCCCTCGCTTCCTCGCTTCCTCGCCTCCACGATTGTTGCGCATATATATATATTTTTTCGACAAAAATGAGCCTAGGACAAGGTCATATCGGCAACCCCAGCCATGCGAAGACCCCGATCATCTTGAGGCCTACGTATAACATCACCAGGACGAAGACGTTCCTGAGTCTGGCTGCCGGAAGTCGATGAGCCGTTCTCACACCCACCTGTGCCATGGGGATGCTGGTCATCGCCAACGCTGCGAAGGCTGCCAGGTTGACGTAGCCGATCGAGTAGGCAGGAAGATCGGGAACCTGAAGCCCGTTCAGTATGTAGCCTGTTACCCCGCCGATCATTGTGAATATCATCATCGCCGTCGAGGTCCCTATAGCGTTGTGCATCTTGAATTTCAGCGCCAGGACCATCACGGGAATCGTGAGGATGCCTCCGCCAATGCCTATTATCCCGGTAATGACGCCTATGGGAAGCGCCCACGCAACCAGGATCAACGGGCTATCTATCGGTTCCTCCTCGACCCTCAACGGCCTGGCGGTAAGCATCCTTATGCCGCCGAGCAGGATGGCCACACCAAAGAGAGTCTTGAGCATGGCACCCGGGAGCTGGGCAGCTATGGTAGCGCCGATGACCGCGCCCACGGCACCGACCACACCCAGGATGATTCCTGCCCGCCACAGGACCACATCTCTCTTGCTGTGCCCCCATGCGCTGCTCATCGCCGTGGGCAATACGACCAGCAGGCTTGTGCCGAAGGCCTGTTTCACAGCGATGTCCAGGGGCACCCCCAGGGAGGTGAACACCCATATCTGGACGGGGGTCATGATGAAGCAGCCGCCAACGGCTAAGAGTCCACCGGCAAAGCCTACCGCGATCCCCGTCAAGATCAGAAGAGCGATTCCAGTCATGGGATCCATATATATATCAACTACGTTTTGATTTTATTATTATCATCTATCGTCCTGTCGCCCGGTTATCTGACCGCGATCTTCAGAGTTTTTTCGGCATTCTTCATCTCGGAGATGTGTTCCAAGGCCAGGGCGTCGACCTCCCACAGCAGCGAGAATACTCTAGGAGTTCCAACCCGATAGAGGGTCCGCTGACCATCGATCCTTCTGTCCAAGATGCCGGCCTCGTAGAGGAGGCTCAGATGCTTGGAGATGGTCGACTGTGCTCTGTCGAAGGCCGGAAGTATCTCACATACGCACCGTTCTTCTTCGCCCAGGAACTCTATGATCTCCAGCCTGGTGGGATCCGATAGGGCGCTGAGGATCTTGGCGCGCCAGTCCGTGGCTGATCGTCTCATCACCCCCGAAATCGGCTTCTCTGTATATAAGCATATCGCCACATGACGATATATCTATTAAATGTCCGCACCCATCTTACAAGAAAATCCTCCCTTCGGTCGGATTTGCTTGAGCACATAAAGCTATACTTTATGTACAATCAAAAGGAATAAATGGTAAAACCTCGAAAAGCTGGAACAAAGGAGTATAGGAGGTTATATATGAAAACGATTTTGATGCTTGCTGTCGCTTCTCTTCTTCTGATAGGCGCGGCTGCTGCTGAAGATGCCATAGATCTGAGTACGATCGGCAAGAAGAAAGTGGTTATGTCCAATTTAGAGACCGTGGTGATAAAATATACGCCTCTGCCTGCAAACGTGGACTTCGATGCGGTCGATGTGAGGGTCCTCGGCAGGTCTTTCGGCACTTTCGAGACGACGCCCCGGATGGAACCCATGCTGCTGAGCGGTCCGGCACCCATAACCTACACACCGAGCTTCTCCATATCGATCAGCAACGTGACATCGTCTCGCACCAGCGTCTATACACCCTCCATCGCCATAGGCAACCTGACCTTAGCCACGCCGACTATCATGATCTCTCAGAAGCTCGGCTCGGCATCTTAGAAGACGAATAAGGATAGGTGGGAGGTGTAGACATCTGAAGGCGATACTTCTGGTCGATGAGAAGCCCATCCCTCTCAATAGCTTCTCGCAGAAGATCATGGGGAAGGTGATCTCGGGCATAGCCGAATCCATGCACGGTGTAAATCCCACATGGAAGAAGATTGTAGTTGAGGTGGAGAACGACGAGACCACCGGATAATCAATCCTTTTTGATCTTCTTAAAGGCGGAGGATAGATCGATCAGGTAGGTTCCGTTCTCCACAGACATCACCAGCTCTTCGCGTTCGAAGAGCGTGGCCAGGTTAAGCTCGTATGATCCGGGTTCAGGCATCCGGATGCTCTCCACCATCTCCTCTTCCATCTTAGACTTCTCCAAAGGGAGATCTCTGGGATGAGACCTGGACTGTCTGTCTTTTTCCGAGGCCGAGTGTATCTCTTGCTCTCTGCTAATTAGGCGCTCATCATCGCCGCGGTCTGCCTTCTTGGTCGAAGCGGCTTTCAATATCCGGCCGAGCGAATCATCCTTCTCGGGCCAGGCACCGGACGACCCTTCGCTCTCTGATTCTCTAAGCCTTTCCTTGATCTTTCTTATATCGCCTTTCGATCTCACAAAGAGAAACTTCTTCCAGCCACATATTGGACAGCCCGCCAAGACGTCGACCCCGTCGTCGAAGACGTTCTTGCAGCGGGTGCACATGTGGGGCATTATATATCGTCTCCGATCGAAACCCTGGTGCTAATCTGGTACCGGCCCTTCTCCACGGTCCTGAGCTGGTCGGCCGGTCCTATCACCGTCAATCTGCGCTTGTCCGCCGTCTTTCCCAGTATCCTGTCGATGAAGGAACCTTCGTTACTGACGGGGTAGGTCTCTATCTCTATCCCGGAGAACTTGTCTGCCGCGATCTCGGTCATGGTCATCTCTATCAGACTCGCCTCTTCCCTGGGAGTCAGTCCTTTCTCCAGCACCACTATCCTGCCTATCTTCACTTTGTCCAGTATGAGCCGGATCTTGTCCCTCGATGACATGCTATCGAGCTTATCCTTGGAGATCATGTCCATCTGTACTTCCTGCATGGTCTCACCCGAAGTGGTTTGCTATGGTCTGATAAAGCCCATCGATGTTCTTGCCCTCCAACGCAGAGATGGTGACCACCGGATGCTGCGGGAAGGCGGCCTTGATCCTGATAGACGACGATGTTGGTAGGTCTATCTTGTTGGCCACCACCAGGAGAGGCAGCTTTCTGGCTTCCATGTTCCCGATAACGGTGACGTTCACCTGGGTGTAAGGATCTTCGGTGGCGTCCATGACCAGAAGAACACCGTCCAGGTTATCCAGCCACTTGATGGCCTCGATCACACCTTCTGTGGCCTCCTTGGCCCGCCTCTTGGAATCGGCCTCGTCCATCCCGTGGGACATGAACTCCTTGAAGTCGATCTTCGTCGCCATCCCTGGGGTGTCTATGATATCCAGCTCGATGGTGGCGCTGTTGGAGTTTATGAGAACACCATCCCTTCGTGTGGCCTTTCTGGTTTCATGAGGTATCTCCGAGACGCTTCCCATCTCTTCTCCACACCAGTCCATTAAGATCCTGTTTGCCAGTGTGGTCTTGCCGGCGTTGGGTGGCCCGTATATGCCTATCCTGGCCTTCTTCTTCCTAAAGACCCACCTCATCCAGCTTGTAAAGTTCATCCTGATAGCTCTGATGATGTCCATTTCCATCCTCTTAGCAAGCTATAACCATGTCAGTATTAATAATTTTTCTATCCCATCCCTAGGGTTCATGGAACAGGGGTGTTCGAGCATGACATTGTTAGATCGGGTCTGGGACGCCGATCCATCTGTCCTGAACCGAACTCTAATACTTTGTAGAGCCGGGTGCATCCGGAGCGGCGCTTCCTGGCCCTTCGAACTTTTTGGATCTTCTCATCCTGCTCCAGGCATCCATGAGGGAGTCGTCCTGGACGTTGCCGTAGCTCTCCTGTACATAGGGGGAAGGTCTAACGTTCCCATCAGCGTCCACGTGAAGCCACCGGCGTCCTGCCAGGGGACCCACCATCTCTCCCTCGAAGTAAGTGTTGGCGAAGACTCTCGGTCCACCGGGGGTTCCGTTGATATTCTTATAGAACCTGACGATCTTCTCCTTATCGATCTGGGTTAGGACCTCTTGAGGTGTATTGGGATCGCCTTCCCAGATGGAGAACTCGTGGACTCCCAGCTCTGCAGCATAGTCGTAGAGGTCGAGGAGCTGGGGGACCTGACCCCCCACCGCGTGGGTGGACATGGTTACCAGAAGGTCGGCGTCCAGTCCCATCTTTATGGCCTCTATCGCCTTTTGGTGAGCCCCGGCCATGCCCCGAACCTGATCGTGATGAGGTGGCTCTACACTGTAGACGCCGACGAGAAGGTTGTAAAGGCCAGCAGCTTTCAGGTTACGCGCCATCTCGGGGGTCATGGCCAGACCACGGGTGAAGACGTTCACCACCGCCTTTTTTGGGTCTACGTGCCGGATCAGATCGAGCACATCCTCTCTCAGAAGAGGGTCTCCCTCGCTGAAGGTTATTATGCAGGTTCCCATATCGAGTGCCTGGTCGATGACTTTTATGATATCCTCTTTTCCCAGCTCACCATCGCTCACCGACTCTGGATAACAACCTCCTTTTTTGGTTACCTCTATGCTCACCGTCTGAGGCACGAAACGGCCGATGGCTATCCTGGCTTCGCTGAGGATCAGCCTCCTGAAGGGACCGCTGGGAATTGGCGGAAGCCAGGTGGTGGCGATTATGTCATTTTCTCTGACCAGTGCCGGCTTCTCCTCGGCCAGCCACCGGGCCATCTTGTTCAAAGCAGGTTGAACCAGCAGCGCTAGAGCGCCACTTGCCTGGAGCACTCTTTGGTCTTCGTCATATTCCACCCGGAGCGCGGTGGTATCAAGTAGCTGGATCATCACGGTTAATATTAGCGAAGGTATTATAGAGTTGTCGGCCAGTCGGAGGATCCGGGCAGATAAAGTTAAATCGACGGGACCACGAGTACGCCGCAAGTGGTGGTAAATTGCCTGAAGTTGTGCTTGCTTACTCCGGTGGTCTGGATACATCGGTCTGTATCCCGCTCTTGCGAGAGCGATACGGTTTTGATAAGGTGATAACCGTCCTTACAGACGTCGGCCAGCCGGCAGAGGATATCGATAAGGGAAACAAACGTGCTGAGAAGCTGAGCGATGAGCACTATGTGATCGATGCCAGGGAAGAGTTCGTCGAGGACTACATATTCCCCTCCATCAAGGCCAACGGTTCTTACGAGGGCTATATCCTGGGGACGGCGCTGGCCAGGCCTCTCATCGCCAGGAAGACGGTAGAGGTCGCCAGGAAGCTGGGGGTCCGGGTGCTGGTCCATGGATGTACCGGCAGGGGCAACGACCAGCTCCGGTTCGAGGCGATATTCAGGACATCGGAGTTCGAGGTGATCGCTCCCATGCGGGACCTGGATCTGAGCAGGGAATGGGAGATCGATTATGCCAGGGAACATGGGATCGATGTGCCGGTGACCAAAGAAAAACCCTGGAGCATAGACGAGAACATCTGGTCCAGGAGCATCGAGGGCGGTCTTCTCGAAGATCCCTTCTACGAGCCGCCAGAAGAAATATACTCCTGGACGGAGTCCCCAAAAAAAGGCCTCCCGCCCCAGATCGTGGTGATCGTGTTCGACCAAGGCGTGCCGGTATCTCTCGACAATGAGGATATGGGCGGGGTGGAGCTGATCGAAAAGCTGAACAGGATCGCCGGGAGGCACGGTGTTGGCAGGACAGATATGGTCGAAGACCGGGTTTTAGGTCTGAAGGCCCGGGAGAACTACGAGCATCCTGCGGCCACGGTGCTCCTGGCGGCCCATCACGATCTTGAGAGGTTGGTTCTCTCTCGAGCCGAGCTGCGGTTCAAGGTCGCCGTGGACGAGGCCTGGTCCGAGCTGGCCTACATGGGGCTGGTGAACGATCCTCTCTACGCCGACCTCTGCGCTTTCGTGGATCAGAGCCAGAAGAGGGTCAACGGCATGGTGAGGATGAAGCTTTACTGCGGCAATGCGGCGTCTGTGGGCAGGAGATCTCCCGACGCCCTCTACTCACAGGATATGGTATCTTTCGACAGCAAGACCTTGAGCCAGAAGGACGCCGAGGGGTTCGCCAAGTATCATGGCTTCCAGGCCCGGCTTCTGAAGAGGGCCTGAGGGCAGACTTTATCAACAATCGAAGCCGGAACGCTCACTATGGCTGAGCTGGTATTATCGGAGAACTCGGGATCGGAGGATCTCGCCCCACTCGCGCTGGCCATGAACCAGATCCTGGGGCTGCCGATCACCATCGAGTGTGCCGGGGCGCCGGGGGTCAGGGTGGAGGACGGCAAGGTTCTCGACGACCAATATTCAGGCCCGGTTCTGGAAGAGGTGCTGAAGTCGGAAGAGCCCGTCCGGACGGTGCCCAAGAGCGGAGCGTACCAGGGGGTTCCCGTATCCGTTGCGCCCTTAATGGGTCGCGAAGGCGAGATAATCGCCGCTGTAGGCGTCGTAGACGTGATGGGCACGGTAGACATCCCCGCGGTCTTCGGGGCGTACTCGGAGGTGCTGAAGCAGGTATCCGAAGAGAGATGAACGTCCGCCCCGGGGTCGAGAAGGATCTGCCTGCCGTATCTGCGATCGAGAACCTATGTTTTCTGCCGGAGGTGGCTTTCTCCGAGCAGGCGCTGGAGCATCTGTTGAGGCACGCCCACACCTTGGTGGCTGTGGACAAAGAGGTGGTGGGCTTCGTGGCGGGGGTGGTCTTCGGAAAGACCGGAAAGGCGATCACCCTGGATGTGCACCCTCGTTGCCGGAGAAGAAAGATCGGCAGCATGCTCATGGAGGCTCTGGAGGGCGAGTTCGCGGCCCTGGGCGCGAAGGTCTCTCTGCTGGAAGTATCGAGCGCCAACCAGGCGGCTCTGGCTCTTTATTTTGCGTTGGGTTATCGATACGTGGCCATTTTGGAGAGCTATTACGGGCCGGGAAGGGATGCCGTATCGATGCAGAAGAGTCTGGTGACTGATCCATACCAGAACAATATAACTTGAATGTGCTACTTGTTGTTATTGGTACGGTAATGCTTTGAGATTTAAAAGTATTTCGATCATAACAACTCAACAAACTCCCCAACCGTCAAGCCAGCATCCCTTATGATGCTTCTGAGTGTCCCTTTCTTTACGATACGATGAATGGGGACTACAACACGAACTTGAGGATGCTCTTCCTTACGGAGTGTGACATGACTGCCTTTTTGATGATGGACATAAAACCCTGCCCGTCTTAATGCTTTAATCACCTGTTCTCCAGAAACAACAGGCAATTTTGTCATACGGCTATTTCCATGACCTCTACTTTGGGCTCTACTGGAATCGGTAACTTATCTTTTTCTAGACTCTCTAAATAACACTCTATCGCTTCTTTGATGTTTTTCAACACCTCTTCTATCGTGTCGCCTTGAGAGTGACATCCCGGTAATGCCGGACAACTTACGTTGTATCCCCCATCCTCCAGATCCTCTCTAATAATTACTTTGAATTTCATTTCTTCGTCACCTTTTAATATAGTACATAAAGTATAACTTTATGTGCTCAAGTAAATGTGAGCGTAAGCGAACATTTTCTTGTACATATTTTTTCAATATATAAAAAGTTTTTGTGGTTGAAGCGTGCCTGTAGAGCAACTTGGGGGATCATTTCATTTTTCTTGCATGCTAGCTACCGAACTTAATATGGCAGACCCAGCCCTGTCTGTTTCTATCCCAACTACTACATTCCTTGCAAAGTATTGCTTCTCATCTCCTCTTTATATGCCCCATCCGCACCACACCACAATGAATTGCAGGACATCCTATTGCACGCCTACAGCCCTACATCTATCTCCTTCTCTTTTTATAACAAAGCCTTATAAACGCTTCATTTGTAAGACCCACATCTTTTATCAATCCTTTCAGGAGTCCAACCTTTATTGGCTTATTTCCATGCACTGGTATAACCAATATATTTTCTGTTCCTTTCTTTACCAAGATATGATGGCTCCCCTCGATACGGTCCACAGTCCAACCGGCGTTTTTAAATACATTGATTATCTTTTTGCCTGACCATCGAGGAAGTTTATCCACAATTTATATCACCGCCACTTCTTTGATCAGAACTTTATCTGTGCTTTTAGCATCATGCATTGCTCTCTCGTTTAATGTTTTTAAATACCCGACAATTGCTTCTTTTATGTTATCCAGAGCTTCTTCTATTGTATCCCCCTGTGACCAACAGCCTTTAAGAGCTGGACAATGCACAACATATCCACCATCTTCCAAATCTTCTTCAATCACAACTTGGAATTTCATTTTTTATCTATCTCCATACCTTCCGTGTCTTCTCTGTATTTCCGAACCCAATGCCCGTAAAACACCATTAAAGGAGCCGTCTATCTCATTTCCTCTCTCTTCCTTCACTCTTTGCCTTAGTATTTTCAACTTATCAACTAATCCCAATGCTTCGGCTTCTCGGTAAGCTATTGGTCCAGTTTTTTCATTGTATATAATGTATAACATTATGTACTCAAAGTAAATCCGACAGAAGGGAGGATTTTCTCGTCCATCGCTTAACCACCAGCTTACATGTATTGTTAATAGTAATTAAAGCTGTTCTTATATTTAAGTCACTATACCCTATACTTATAGGTACAGAGCATGTTAGTGCGTCCCTTTATATACTTTTCTTTTTATGTGGACAACGTTGAGTTGATATGTATTCTTCTACCACTTCCCATCCATGACCTACTGAACCATGATAGCAACCCGGAGCCCATAAATGATTCGGGCAGCCCGTCCGGACAGTGCCCAAATGCGGAGCTTACCAGGGGGTTCCCGTATCCGCCGCGCCCTTAACGGATCGCGAAGGTATCTCTGCTAGAGGTATCGAGCGCCAACCTGGTGGCTCTGGCTCTTTATTTTTGTACATAAAGTATAGCTTTATGTGCTCAAGTAAATCCGACCGAAGGGAGGATTTTCTTGTGCGTTGGGTTACCGGTACGTGGTCATTTTGAAGAGCTATTACGGTCCTGGAAGGGATGCCGTATCGATGCAAAAGAGTCTGGTGTCGTCTGGTGACTGACCCATACCACTAGACCCCTACCACAAGATATATTGATGTTCAAAATACTTAAGATAATATGAAGCTGGGGGTCTTCTCCATCCTGATCTTCGCCCTGGTATGCGTCTATTCGGCGCTGGGTGAGGTGGGTTCGGCAAGCTGCAACCTTGGCGAAGCTCTCGATCTCTACTTCGGCGAGTCTTATGAACTCGCTCTCGACGTCCTCGACAAGACGTTGGACGAGTGTCCCGGTTCGTCCGATGCCTGGAACCTCGAAGGTTGCGTTCTCTACGGGCTGGAAGAATACGGATCTGCCGTAGACGCCTTTGACAGGGCCCTCAGGATCGATCCTTCGGACGTCGACGCATGGAACAACAGAGGCAACGCCCACTACCAGCTGGGCCGGTACGAAGATGCCGTCGTCTCCTATGACCAAGCTCTGGCGCTCGCCCCGTCTTATGCAAACGCCTGGTACAACAAGGGCAGCGCTCTCGATCTATTAGATGAGCACGAAGACGCGATCGGATGTTACGACCACGTCATCGAGATCGACCCCTCGGACGAGGGGGCCTGGAACAGCAAAGGTCAATCTCTCGGCGACCTGGGCAGAGACGAGGAGGCCATCGAGTGTTACGACCGGGCCCTGAAGCTCGATCCTTCGGATGCTGACGCCTGGAACAACAAAGGCAACGCCCTCTACGTCCTCGGTCGGTACGGAGAAGCGGTTGACTGCTACGACCGGGCTCTGGATATCGATCCTTCGGATGCAGACGTCTGGTACAACAAAGGCACCGCTCTCCGAAGTATGAAGAAACACGAAGAAGCGGTCGGATGCTATGATCATGCCGTTGGGATCGACCCATTCGATGGAGATAGCTGGATCAATAAAGGCGTCGCGCTCTCTGATCTGGGCCGGTATGAGGAAGCGGTCGCCTCGTACGACCGATCTCTGGAACTCGACCCATCTCGTGGAGATGCATGGAACAAAAAAAGTGCTGCTCTCTACGAACTGGGTCGATATGAAGAAGCGGTCGTCTCTTATGACCAGGCCCTGGATCTCGGTCCTTCGGATGCAGATGCCTGGTACAAGAAAGGCTCTGCTCTTCGCAATTTGAAAAGGTACAAAGAAGCGGTCGAGTGCTACGACCAGGTCATCGGAATCGATCCTTCTTATGCCAGCGTATGGCGCAGCAAAGGTCTTGCTCTCAGCGGCCTGGGCAGGTACGAGGAAGCTGCCGAGTGCTACGACAAGGTTATGGAGTTCGATTCCTCGGATGCAGGCGTCTGGAACGAGATGGGTCGTTCTCTCTACGACCTGGGCAGATATGAGGAGGCCGTGTGCAGCTATAACCAGGCCCTGGAGCTCGAGCCCTCGAACGTGGCGATCTGGTGTGACAAATGCATGGCCCTCGACGATCTGGGCCGGTATCAGGAAGCGGTCGAGTGCTACGATCAGGTCATCATGCTCGATCCGTTGAATCTAACCGCATGGGGCAACAAAGGCGACGATCTCTATAAGCTGGGCCGATACCGGGATGCGGTCAGCTGTTATAACAAGGTCGTAACGTTCAAATCGGCATGACGCCGGAGACGTGGTCGAACGTTTTGAGGACACGTCTCCGGTGTCCACGTCTTCTTCTCTCGACCATCTACTTGATCTCTTAATCGGTAGCAACACGTGGCTTTCGTTCGATAAATCTACACCCGTCTTGTCTGTGCCCTCTCGCGTTCATCTCTGAGGCGATATGTCTGGTGCTGATGTAGCTGGATCTTGCTCGAATGGTGTATCTGGTCCTCCTCACAGACGAGATTACAGCACCGTCTCGCCCCGCCGTGGAGAAGTCAAGTATATAACGTCTGGGGCTCTGGCCCGTGCAAGATGAACCCAGAAATGCAAAGAGATTTATGTAATGTAAATAAGAAAAGATCGGGTAGATTTTCGCCCAGGGGTTTTAACTGGAGGAATTCGTATGGTTGAAGAAAAAGTGCCAAAAGATATAATGCATCTAGGCCCGTTGGACGTCAAAGACAGCACAGCAAACCCGGCACCACTCGGTCTGATGGGCTTCGGCATGACTACTGTTCTCTTGAACATGCACAATGCGGGCTGGTTTGGATTGGGCTCTATGATACTGGCGATGGGCATTTTTTACGGTGGGATAGCCCAGATCATTGCTGGGGTAATGGAATCGAAGAAGGGTAACACCTTTGGAACCACAGCTTTTACCTCTTATGGTCTCTTCTGGCTATCTTTAGTATTCTTGTTACTGATGCCGGCGTATGGATGGTGGGACGGTCCTACGAACTCTGCTTTGATCGCCTACTTCTTTATGTGGGGCCTGTTTACATTCTTGTTGTTCATAGGTACCCTGAAGCTCAACAGGGTATTGCAGCTGGTCTTCCTTACTCTGGCCATCCTATTCTGGCTCCTGGCTTTGAGGGATTATACCGGCAGTGCCACCATAGCAACCATTACCGGTTATGAGGGCATCCTTTGTGGACTACTGGCGATCTACGGTGCTATAGCTCAGGTGCTGAACGAGATATACGGAAGAGTAGTGTGGCCGCTAGGACCTGTCAAATAGGTCGGATTCAGAGATGGGTCAGGTTAAGCTGAACCTGCTTGTCAACATTTTCTCTTTTTTTGCTTTTCTAATCTCCACGATCACCGGCCTGATTTTGTGGCAGGTCCTACCAGGAAGATATGGCTTTCGAGGTGAACGAAGCCCTCTGTCCGATGTGATCTTCTTGTGGCTGGCACGTCATGATTGGCTAGATCTGCATAACCTATCTAGTATAATTTTCGTCGTTCTAGTAGCGGTCCATCTCATCCTGCACCGGCGGTGGATCAAGAACGCTATAGTGTGCCACGAGGGAAATCTGCAGTGCCGGGACGGTGGTAGTGAATCTGAACGGCCCGGATTTCATGGTGATGTACGAGCTGAGGATAGCTCACACCGTGAGCAATGAGTGCCTGGTGCTCTGCCGCCGGGGTAAATGTTCTTTCTTTCTAGCCCCCTTTCCAGGAGCGGCCCGGCTCTCTTGCCGCCCCGGATGATGACCACACCACCCGAACCGGAGATGCCAAAAGACAAGTCAAAAAGCGCACCCCGCAGCAAGCTACGGGGCATGTTCGCGCCGGTCATCAGCTAGTCAAATTCTAACAAATTCATCTGCTTGTAGCCTTCCTTCTCTTCGGAGGTTCCTTGTGTCTCAACATAATTGCGGATTATGTCCGACATCACACCATCACCTACAGTTCCGATGTATCCTCCATCACTCCAAAATTCACTTCCCCAAAGCTGTTTCTTGACTTCTGGAAATTGTTTAAAAAACTTCCTTGCTGTTATGCTTTTTATTATTTGCATCACTCGTGACGGTGAATATCTTGGTGCAGCCCCAACAAAAATATGCACATGATCTCCATCAGTTCCTATGGCATCAAAACCGAACCAATATTTATCACCCAATTCATAACAAATATGTTTAATATAATTAATGCGATCGACGTCTCTAAGGAGCTTTCTTCTATATTTGACACAGAACACCATGTGATACCGAATCTTGTATGCGCAGTGACTCGCCTTTCTCAGCTCGATCATCCATACACAATACGCAACAATCCTTAAGTCGGTATCTTGACTATCCCAACCACAGCAAGCTGTGGGGTATTCATTTTAAAATAACTCTCTTCTACACCGACCAGTTTAAATAAAACCTGGTAGATCTCCGTACGATGTTCAAGCTAGGAGAATACGATAGAGATGAAGCTGAGGATGTCGCCAGCTACCTGAGGGCGGCGGGGATCCGGGTGGAGCTGAGGCCGTATCTCTCTGTCACTACGCGCGGGACGGCATACATGGAAGGCAGGCTCAGCGAGATCCGAGATGAGATGGAAGATTTCGAGATCGAAGAGTATGAGCACTATCTAGATGCGCTGAGAGAGGTGCTCGCGGCAGGTACATCCGGCGAGGAGTTCAGAGATCAGTTCTGGTCTGTGCTGGATCCTGCCTGGATGGATAAAAAAGATCAGGTGAAAGAGATCATCGTGGGTTGGACAGATCCCTTCAGCGAAGGGGAATACGACGAGGAAGAGATCGAGGAAGACGATGAGGAATACTATGAAGATGAGGATGAGGATGATGATGAGCTGGTCACCGAACAGATAGAGTTGGTGGACGATTTATTTAATAATCTTCTTGCCGTCTTATTTGCCGAGAATGTTATCCAGCTCAATGAGCTCGATCTCGATGAGGCAAGGCAGCTTGATGACGATCCGCTGATTAGCATCCTCGTGGATCTGGATGAGTACGAGCTGGATCATCCGTTGATAAAGACCAAACTCTCCTTCGATCTTTATAGATGCTTCGATGTCTACATAGATGAGATCGATGCACCTCTGATAGATGATGTCGACGATGAGTTCGTGGACGATTATTCTGAGGAGCATATGACCATCGTGGCGTTGGGGATACTGGTTGCCAACCTCTTCGAGCCGCCATCCGGTTCGAGAAAGGTGGATCTCGATGAGTTCAAGGATATGTGTGTCGCTGAGAGTGATATGGACGACGTTGTCATGGCGATCGATGGGTACTCTGTGGCAGAGCAGATCGCCAAAGGTCTGGAGAAGAGGGGGATAGTCAAGATCAAGGGCAATAAGATCAAGTGGAAAAAGTCAGGCCGGGCATGAGGATGCTGCCACTATCGGCGGAAGACGAGCAGGATATCGGCGCTGGCGCCGAAGGGGTGGCGTCCGGCACAGGTTCGTGCACACCGCCCCACAGGCTCAGGGCAACGTGTCCCGTATTGTGGAGGCGTGCTCTGCATGTGGCGGACCTGGACCCGGTCGGCGCTGGTCTGCAGCCGAGGGCTGGCCTGCACCAAGGAAGCGCACATACCCCATTCCGGGAAGGCCGTTACAGAGTGTATCCGGGCCGTTATTCATTGGTCATCGGTTAAGCCCACCATTCTGCTCGGGACCTGCCGCCCGGCCACGGACTGTCGGCCTATGCAGGGTTAATTTTAAAAATCTTCAGATCAAAAACGGCACGGAGTTGTTATGAGGTTATCACTCTCGTCCTGGTTCGCGATCTTGCTGACCATCATCGTTGCACAGCTCAGACCCAGGAGGTGGTGGGCCTGTATTCCAATATTCCGTCATCCGCTTCCGGATAGATAATGTTGTATTGGGTAAGAATCTATTGAGAAGTCTATAGAGGTTTATAATGCTTGCGAGGATCAAGAGAGCGATAGAGAAGATCAAATGCATGAAGAGGTTTGAGAATGTAAAATTCATCATCCTCTATGGTTCAGCCTCGGTCGGGCAGATGCGGAAAGATTCAGATATAGACCTCTGCATATACTATAATGGAAGTGCTGAAGAGTCTTCAAGGTTCAGGTTTAAGGTGCTCTCAGAACTTTTTGATGATACCTACGACATCCAGATATTCCAGCTTCTTCCGCTTTATCTGAGAAGAGAGGTCTTAATGGGGGAGGTGCTTTACTGCGAGGATAAACAATTCTTATACGAGAGAGCCATCGATACGATAAAGGATTTTGAGGCATTTAAACACAGATTCTACGATTACATCGGAGAAAAGGCGATTACATGAGCAAAGGTCTTGTTAGAACGGATATAATCAGGACAAAGATGAAAGAGATAGAGGAGAGCATCAGGCTGGTGGAAGATCATCTACCGAAGACTTTTGAGGAGTTCTCAGACCTTGGACTGATCAAGGATGGGATCTATAAAAGAGTGGAATTTTCCATAGAAAACGTCTTTGATATCTGCGCCATCATAAACACAGACCTTGAGCTTGGAATCCCACAAGATGATGAGGATATCGTAATGAATCTGGTAAAGGACAAGATTTTGAGCGAAGAGATGAGAGATAAACTGAAAGGGATGAAGGGTTTCAGGAATATCGTGGTTCATAGGTATGGAAGGATAGATGACAGACTTGCTTTTGAGATACTCGGAAACAATTTACAAGATTTTTATGTGTTTGTGGGAAAGATGGTGATGGTTTTGGAGTTTTATCGGTTATAAGAATCTTTTCAGGTTCTGATCCTCCAGATAAATACAGTTCTACATGAGTTATCGATCCAAACGTTATGGGTGATTAGCTCATCTTAATATCATCACTACCACATAATTCTGTCCGAGTTTAACTCCGGTATAGGCAACATATATTTGTGATGTCTCAGTTTTATATGTTGAAAGATATCCGCAGGATGCAGAACAAGATCGAAGTCGTACGAGGCGACATCACCACCCAGCAGGTTGATGCCATCGTCAACGCTGCAAACAACAGCCTCCTGGGCGGGGGTGGCGTGGACGGCGCCATCCATTGCGTCGCGCCTCATGGAGAAGTGGCAGGGGCATCAGGCGAACCTGCGCCCGCCTACGGCGGGACGTACTGGTGACGCTGCTTATTGCGCCGCAGAACCCGATAAGCGCTGGACCTTGGGTGGCGAGCGGACCGGAAACAAGAAAATCTTCCCTTTGACCGGATTTACTTGAGCACATAAAGTTATACTTTATGTACTATAAAAAAATATATTCCGGTCGGCGCTTTGGGCCGGTCTCGCCCTGTCCATGCACCTTGATGGTGGGTGGCATGTAGTGAATGTGGTGCTATTTTAACAACCGTTTTGATGCGTCTCGATATCTACGGCTCCAGGGCTTCCACATATCGCTCAGGACCTGCCGTTGGCCACGGTCTCGTCGCCCTATGCGGGGTTAATTTTAAAAGTCATCAGATCAAAACCGGCCCGGAGCTGTTATGAGGTTATCGCTCTCGTCTTGGTTCGTGATCTTGCTGATCATCATCGCTGCACCGGCTCAGGCCCAGAAGGTGGTGGATTTGTATTCCGATCTTCAGTCATCTGACATGACCGTAGAAGGAGACGTTGACGGCTACATCCTCCAGGTGGATCTGCTCTTCTCGGACAAGATCATTCAGACCGAACGTCTACTTCTGAATGGGCCCGGCGTCTGGATAGTGAGACGGGACGTTCCTGGAGCCGAAGAGGGTTCTTACAGTGCCTGTGCCAGACTGTCGAAGGACGATGAGATAGTCTCCGAGAGGTGCTTCGATTTTTACTATGGTGCGCGCGTCCCTCTCAGGTTTGACGTGAGAGATTTTCGCGCAGATAATAAGGGCGCCCATCTCCTGGTGTACTCCAGAGATCTCGCGGTGGCAGACATCTATTACATGCTCATAAAAGATAACAAGGCCCTTTACGTCTCGAAGGATGAATCTCGGCCCATATCAGGTAGCGCCGTCTCCCCTACCAAGATAGACCACGACTGGAAGCAGCTCCTGGAAAACAACGAGGAGTACCGGGGAAGGGTCAAGATAGTCGAGTCCCGGAACAACCAGACGAGGGTCTTCATGAACCCCTTCGTCGCAAAGGATGACGCCGAGATAACAGACACCTATGAGGACGAAACCGGGGCCAGCGCCACTGTTGTAGGCCTCTCCCGAGTGCCTTTCAAGGGGACTCTGAGGTTCGTGTTATCCCAGAACAGCAGCGTCATCACCTCGATAGAGGAGAAGACACCCGTCTTGTTGACCGATGACGATGAGACCGTGGAGATCTCCTGGAACGATACGCTAGATCCCGGGTTATACCACCTCAAGATCCTGCTTCTGGGGAACGATGATGATGCGATAGATTTCGAGGAGAGCATAATCGAGGCGGAGATACCGCCCAGGCCGCCTGTCGTCGAGGTGCCGGAGAATAAGGAAAGCTCGTCGACCGCCCCTATCCTCGGCCTTCTCGGTCTGCTCGCCGCGTTCTCGATACTGATCGTCAGAAGACGCAAGGGTTAGAGTTCATTCGTTCGTGTAAATCCTCCCTTCGGTCGGATTCGCTCTGAGGACATAATATTATACATTATATACAAGTACAAAACCCAAATTTTTATATCATGCGAGATCATGTAGGGCCACGGAGGTATTTAATGAGTACAAAAGTCCGCCATTCGGCATGTTTCGCGGTGATGTTGCTGCTCTTCGCACTGGCATCGCCTGTTCTCGCAGACGAGCGCGTGTTCAAACCCTTGGAGCCCATCGCGCTGGGTATGGATATCAAGCCGCTCTATGACATCCAGGAGATCACCAAAGATAAACCGCTCTATAACTTCCAGGTATTTTCCAGAGATCTGCCGCTCTATGACGTCCGGGCCTATTCCAAAAATAAGCTGCCATACGACGTTCAGCAGTACATCACGGACAGACTGCTCTACGACTTCCAAGTATTTTCCAAAGATCTGCCGCTCTACGATGTCCAGGCGTACACCAAGAATAAGTCGCTCTACAGAGTCGACATGTACTTCAGAACGAAACCTCTTGCCGATCTCACCACCGAGACTAAACCAACCTACAACGTGCCATCGAAGGTTCTCTCCTAAGATCGGTGAATCATATCTCTGAGGTAATCTGCCTCAGAGATACTTCTGAATTTTATTCTCCAGCATGGACTTGGGATAGGCTCCCACCAGCTGATCGACCAGCTTACCGTTCTTGAATACCAGCAGGGTCGGTATGGCCATGATGCCGTATCTTCTGGCGGTCTGGCCGTTCTCGTCCACGTTCAGCTTTCCGAAGACCACCCTTCCTCTGTAATCTCTCGCCAGCTCCTCTATCACCGGCCCGATCATCTTGCAAGGACCACACCACTCTGCCCAGCAGTCCAGGACCAATAGCGGATACTTGGCCGCCTCTGCTTCCAGCGAGGTGTCCGTAAGCACGATCGGCGCCTCTGGGAAGGCCACCTTTGGCCCGTTGAACTTCTTGGTCATCTCTTCAAGCTTCTTCTTCTTTATCATCTCAAGATCTTCGTCCAAAATTACTCCTCCAATCTCTCTTTCGCATCTTCGATCAGAGACCTGAAATGGCCCAGATCGACCGGCATTATCTCGTAAACAAGTAACGTGTAGTCGAGAAACATTATCAGATCCTGTTCATACTCTTCGGAGTTGTTCAATGTATCGATAAAGATGGCACCCTTGAAAGGGCCGAGCTGGAAGCGGACCTCCTCCTGGTCCCAGCCGAGCCTGGCAAACATGTCTCTCCAGCTCTCGATCCAGCCTGGAGAGAGGTAGAAGTACAGACCCCGTTTGGCTACATCCTCTACTTTCTTTCGCGTAATCAGAGCGTCGATGCAGTTCTGGCATTCCAGCAGCACGGCCTTGTAGGGAGAGAGGATCTTATCCATCTGAGGATGGCATTGGCCGTAGCCTACGATGATGCCATCGCGATCTTTGCACTCTTCCAGCTTTGCCTCCAGTGCCGCGGCCAGACAGTCGAAGTCGACATGCAGTCCCGGTTCCAGGTAGTGCACCTCGAAAGGAAAGTCCAGGTTGTCGGCGATCTTCTCGATCTCATGCTCGAAGATACCACAGGCGATGATTGCATACATAGATGGTGGGATGTTTATCCATATATCATATATCGATTATCCGCGTGCCGGACTCAGAGGAAGCCCAGCATCGTTCCCCGGCCATCCTCTACGGCCTTCCGGTAGATCCTCATCGCGGTGGATATGTCCTGTATGGCCAGGCCGGTGGAGTCGAATACGGTGATCTCCTCATCGCTCTCCCTCCCCGGAACCTTCCCGGCGACGATCTCGCCGATCTGGGCGTAGATATTCTCCGGGTCCAGTATCCCCTGAGATAGGGGGACGTTGACCTCGCCCGAATGGAACGCCTGGACGGTGCTGTCCACCACAACCTTCGCCCGCAGGAGAAGCTCCGGTTCCAGCTCCTGTTTTCCCCTGGCATCGGCACCGATGGCGTTTATGTGAGTTCCCTCAAAGACCCAGTCGTTCTTCACCACAGGACGGCGCGAGGGCGTGGCTGTGACCAGGATATCGCAGTCACAGGCCTTTTCTGCGGAGGTGGTGAGCCGGTAGTCACAGTCGAGGAACGGCCTGCAGTTCTTCTCGAACTCCCGGCATAGGTCCTGGTTCAGGTCGGCCACCTTCACAGTCTCGATGGAGAAATGTCTGCTCAGCCCCAGGAGCTGGGTCCTGGCCTGGGCACCGGCTCCCACGATGCCCACCGTGCGAGAGTCATTCCTGGCCAGATACCCGGCCGCGATCATCCCCGCCGCCCCGGTCCTCATGCCGGTGAGAAAGGTTCCGCCCATGAGGGCCAGGGGCGCTCCGGTCCGGGGCGAGTTTAGTATTATCACCGCCATCACCGAGGGCAGCCCTTCCTTCGGGTTGCCGGGGTGGGCGTTCACGATCTTCACCCCCGTAACATCCTGGTCTTCCAGGTAGGCGGGCATCGTTCTCAGGTCGCCGTTGTACCTCTGATAGTAGAGGTAAGATTTGGGCGGCATCTGGGTCGTTCCCAGCCCGTCTTCTCTGAAGGCCTCCTCCACGGCCTCTATGGCATCGTCCATGGTCAGCAGAGACCGGACATCATCTTCGGATAACCACAACAGCTCCAGTTGATACATCTCTATATTCTCATCCCACTATGGAAGAAATAATCTTTGGCCGATGAACGGAAAAGACTATCCCTGGCCAGATGAAGTCCCGGTGAGATGGAACGGTACGATGTCGCCGTGATCGGCGCCGGGCCTGCAGGATCCATGGCGGCCAAGTATGCCGCCGGAAGAGGAGCCAGCACGATCCTCCTGGAGGAGCATCCTGGCGCAGGCTGGCCGGTCCAGTGTGCAGGGCTCTTGGGAGTCGAGGCTCTCGAAGAGTCGGAGCTGGTGCTGGGATCCTTCGCCATCAGAAGCGTCCGCGGGGCCATGGTATATTCGCCGGGCGGGCATCGTTTATCCTTTCGGGCCGGAAAGAAGAAGGCCTGGGTGGTGGACCGCAGGCTCTTCGACCGGGCCCTTCTCTCTGCGGCTCTGGAAAAGGGCGCAGATCTATGGATAGGATCACCGGTGATCGATCTCGCCCAGAAAAAGGGGCGAAGTCTTCTTACCGTCGGTCGGGGAGACGGTTCGCGGCAGCTGGAGGCCAGGGTGGTCATCTCTGCAGAGGGGGTGAAAGCGAAGATCGCCAGGTCAATGGGGATCGCTCCACCGGCAGAGATCCTCTCGGGCGCCCAGGTGGAGGTCCCCTTCAGGGTCGAAGACCAAGAGAAGGTAGAGATCTTCCTGGGCAACGGGGTGGCTCCCGGCCTCTTCGCCTGGGCCATCCCATCCCAAGAAGGCGCCGCCAGGATTGGGTTGTGTTGCAGGGAGAACGCCTACCGGCAGCTGGAACTCCTCCTCGAGAGCAGGCTTGTCGAAAGCAGGCTTTGGGGCGGACCCGTCGACCTGGTGGTGGGCGGGTTGCCTTTAGGACCGCCCGAGTCAACGGTGGCCGACGGTCTGATCGCCGTGGGTGACGCCGCAGGTCAGGTGAAACCTACCTCCGGAGGCGGTGTGTACCCGGGTCTGGTCTGCGCCAAGATCGCCGGGCGGGTGGCCGCCGCCGCCGCACAGGAGGACGATTCTTCTGCGGCAAGGCTCGGCGAGTACGAGCGTCTATGGCGAAAGGCCGTAGGCGGTGAGCTGTCCATCGGCATGAGGGTTCACAGGATGATGAACAGGATGACCGACGATGAGCTGGATCTGGTCTTCGGCCACCTGGGAACGAAAGAAAGCCTGATCGAGATCATAGAGGCCCACGGCGACCTGGACCAACCCAGCACGGTGATAAAGAAGATAATGCCCCGGCTGGGTCTGAGTGACATGAAGATCGCCAGGATGCTCTGGCGGCTGTACAGGGAAAGCGGCGACTGAGATCAGATCAACTCTACTTCTACCCGGCTGGACCCGTCATCGTTCTCGATGACCTGGATGGCGTTGTCGAACTGACCCTGGACCTCGTCGATGTGGCTTATGGCAAATATCTGGGGGAACCGGTTGTCCAGGTTCCGGAGGACATCGATCATGCTCTCCCGGTGCTCCACGTCCTGGCTGCCGAAGATCTCGTCCAGTATCAGAAAAGAGTAGCCAGGTCCATCCCGGCTGAACCTCATCAGGTACTCGCTGATGGCCACCCTGACCGAGACCGCGATCATGTCTATCTCGCCGCCGGAGTAGCGAGATATGGGGTAGAACTCGCCCTCGTCTTCGACCAGGATGCTGAAGTCATCGTCTATGCTCAGCCTGCCGTATTTTCCGGTCACCTCCCACATGATCTGGCCTGCGTTGACGGCGATATCGTTTCTTATCTTCACCAGGATGTGGTTCATGAACCGGTCGGTGAGGTTGCGGGTGGTATCTACCACCTCGGTTTTCATCTTCTTTTCAGCGATCGCCTTCTGGAGATCCTTCTTCCGCTCCGCCTCTGATTGCGCCTCTTCCAGGTCTCTCTCCAGCACACCAGCCCGGACCTGGTGGCTCGATACCTCTTTTCTGGCCTCTTCCCGCATGGAGCCGGCCTCGTCCAGGGATCGTTTCGCCTCTTGGAGGTGCTCTTCGTCATAGTCCAGGTCTGCCAGCCGCCCTCTCTCCTCATCCAGGTCCGACTCCAGTCCGGTGGTGGCAGCACTGGCCTCTTTTAGGTGGTGTCTGATATCGGCTTCTGCTGCCAGGGCCAGCTTGATCTGGTTCGCGGTCTCCTCGGCCTTCCTGAGCTTGTTCTCTTCTCCCTGGAGCTTCTCGTACTCCGAGGGATCGAAGCCCAGGTTATCGAGTTTTTCGTTCAGGTCCCTGGCACTCTTTCGGAGCAGTTCCGCTTCGGATCGGCTTCTGCGGACCGCATCTTCGAGAGAAGGTATCTCTTCGACCTTATTTTTCAGGATAGAGAACCGCTCCTGAGCCGGGTCGAGCTCGGTGAGGCGGTCCCGTTTCTCGATGTACATGGTCTCGTCGAAACCCAAATCGGCGATCAAAAGCTTCAGCTCCTCGATCTTTTCGATGGCGACCGTTCTCCTCGCCCACTCCTCCTCCAGCTCGGCCCGTCTCCGGGGAAGTTCTGCCACCCTGACCGAGAGCTCGGTGTGCTCCTGGACCAGGGGCAGGAGTTCCTCTGCCGCCGCTTCGATCTCCTGGTGCCTGCGAGAATCGTAGTCTGCCGGGCCGATCTTCTTCATATCTTCTTCGATCTTATTGGCTTCGCTTCTTTTCTCGACGATCTGAGCTTCCGTGCTCCGCATATCTGTCTGCAGCTCAACCCATCGATTTCTCTTGGCGGCGAGGATATCGGAAGCCTTCTTCAGCTCGTCTTTGACCGCCGCCGCCCTATCCAGCCGCGACTCCGTCTCTTGGATTTTCTGTTCCAGGGCCTCTATCTCCAGGCCGGCCGCCCCGGAGATGTTCTTATATTTTTTTACAAGAAAACGGTACTGATCCTCGAGAGGTCTCTCGCAGGTGGGACAATTGCTCTCCTCGCCCAGGTCTTCTATCCGGGCCAGCTGTCTTTCGGCGTCCCGTCTCTGCGACCTTTGGACCTCGACCTTTGGTCTGAGACGGCTCAACTCCTCGTTCAGGGCGTCCTTTTGGCGCCTTTGATCCTCCTCCTGGCGTCTCAGTTCATTATCTTCCACATCCAGGTCGCCCAGATCGAGGATCTTCTTTTCGAGATCCGACCTTCTTTTCGAGATCCTCCCGATGCCGGAGCGTATTTCTTCTTTCCTCTCCAGAAGGTCGTCCAGACGCCTCTGCGTCTCTTTGTTCTCCCTCAGCCGGGCCAGCTCTATCTGGAGTTCCTGGTACTTCTCTTTGAGAGGCTCGATTTCCTTCAGCCGCTCTTTCTTCCGCACCAGACTGTCTGTGGCAGACTCCATCCTGGATATGTTCTTATCGAGGGCATCCAGCCCGGCCTTCTTCTTATCCAGAGAAGACCGGTGGTCTCTCTTTTGGTCTCGCAGCTTCTCCAGAGATGCCAGTTCTCCGACCAGCCCTTTTCTCTCTGCCACCAGGGGACGGAGCGACTTCAGTTCTGTCTTGTCCCTCACCAGACCCTCCAGCCTGGTCTCCATTTTCAAAAGGAGGCGGCGTTCTCCCTCCAACTCGGTCTTGATCTTGGTCATAGACTGGAGCAGCTCGTGATGCCGGATCCGTTTCGGTCTGAGATGCTCCAGGATCTTTTTCACATCGTCCAGCCGGGCCAGCTTTGGCTTCAGCTCGTACAGCCTCCAGCGGTCCTTCTCGATCTTCTCCAGCTTTCTCTCCTCGCGTCCGATGGCCTCTCTCTTCTCGGAGAGAGCCGAGATCAGCCGGGTTATCTCGCGAGATAGGTCTTCATGAGACCGTTTTTTGTCCATCTCTTTCTCCAGGACATTTTGTCTATCTTCCACCCTCGATGCGAGACTTGCCTCGGCGGACCTGGCTCTGGCCAGCTCGGCCTTTGTCCTGGCAGTCTTTTTCTCAAGGTCGCCGACCTTCGTTTCTGCGTCTTCCATCGTGGAGAGGGCTCCTTCCAGCCGGTTCGTCTCATTGTCGAG
The DNA here is from genome assembly GCA_002501765.1 of Methanosaeta sp. UBA204. Classification (GTDB taxonomy): domain Archaea; phylum Halobacteriota; class Methanosarcinia; order Methanotrichales; family Methanotrichaceae; genus UBA204. The sequence goes on along the minus strand of DAOG01000077.1, from coordinate 2,679 downwards.
CCCGCGTCTGTCGGTTTTCATCAGGTCCAGGAGCCCGTCTCTGATATCGTCCAGGCCAAGAAGGGTAAGAAGGTACTCTTTTTTCTTCGTCCCGCCCTCCTTGAGCAGGTTGTCCAAGTCTTTCTGCCTGGCGTAGAAGGTCTTCATGAAGTCCTGGAAGTTGATCTTGAGGATCTCCTTCAGCCTAGAATCGACCTCTCTCGTCCCGGTGGCCACCATCCCCCCGTCGATGAAGAGCCTGGCATCCGGGGTGAGGTTCTTTCCCTTCATGGCCCTGAAGATGATCAGCGTCTGGCGGCCCAGGCTGAGCTTCAGCTTTACCTCCACGTCCTCTCTCTCGCCTGCGCGGGAGTTCTTGACAAAGTCGCGCCTTATGGTGGATGCCTTGCTCCCGTAAAGGGCCCAGGCGACCGCCTCTACTATGGTGCTCTTTCCGGATCCGTTCTTGCCCACGATCCCGGTGAGACCGTCCTGGAATTCTATCTTCGCGTTCCTGTACTTTTTGAAGTTCCGCATCTCCAGGCTATTTAGGATCATCGAAGACCTCCATGACCCGGAGCTGTTGCGATCCGTCCGATCAGGTATGTGCCGTAGGCGATCACATCGTCCTGTATCGCCTTCGGCGTCCCGGACGCTTCGTCTCTCAAAAACTTCTCGAACTCCTGGGGGAGACTGCTCGCGTCCACGGTCTCGGCATCCCAGATGCGGGTATCGTCCTTGAACTCCGGCATGACATCCAGGTGGAGAGCCTCGCTCTTCAGCCGGCTCATCCTGGCCTGGTTTATGTTTTTGTAGGCCTCTCTGGAGACGTTCTTCAGTTTGATCCTGACGATCTTGTTCTTGATGTCCACATCATCACAGAGGTTCTGAAGCTCGGTCGTTATCTCGTCAGAAGATAAACGGTCGCAGTCTACGGGGATAAGATCGAGCATATCTTTTGCCTTGACGGGGATGGGTTCCACTTTGCCGCTTTCCAGGTCCACCAGGAGCATCCCCTTCTCGTCTTTGGCCTCGTTGAACCTGAAGTACTCGATAGAGCCGCTGTACCAGGCGTTCTGGGCCAGCTGGGCCTGGCCGTGGTAGTGGCCAAGAGCAATGTAGGAAAAGTCACGCTTCAGAAAGCTATCTTTGAGCTCGTGCTCGCCCACGGTCCTGAGTCGTTTGTTCCAGAGCGCTTCGACCATACCGTGCATGACCAGGACGTCGTTGCCGGTGTAGCGTATCTTTCTGAACTCTTCCAGATAATCTTCCGGGTCGATACAGAAGGGGATGCAATGAAAGACGTATCCTCCGACCTCGAAAGGCTCATATTCGTAACGGTGAGCGATATGAACATTATTCATCCCCTCGTATAAGGTGAAGGGACTTACGGTGGCGAGGGTTTTTGGAGCGTCGTGGTTCCCGCTGATGATTATCACCGGGATATTCGCGTCGACCAGCCGTTCCAGGTTTTGCTTGAAGACGTAGAGGGGTTTGATCCTGGGCCTGACGTGATGGAAGACGTCTCCGGCATGGATCACGGCATCGGGACGATGCTCGATTATCTTGTCTACCGCCTTTTTGAATCCCTGGTAGACCATCTCTTCTCTGAGGTTTCTTCCCCTCTTATCGACCCGGCCGTAGGCTGAGAAGCCGAGGTGAGAATCTGCCAGATGAACTATCTTCATGTTTTACTCGACCTAGTTACTTAAATATCTCTTTCACGGGTCCATTATCAAATCCACGTTTTGAAAGAGGGTATATTCCAGAACAAATTTTAATGATGTTCACACACTTAATCTCATCCACGCCCGCCGATATAAATGTATTATCAAGTATTTTTGTAGTTATATCCTCCATCGAATATTCTCCTCTTTAAGTAGACCCTCGAACTCGGAGATGCCTAACCCAGCGATCTCCGATGCCTTGCCAAAACTTATTTTCTCTTTTCTCAGAAGAGATTTGGCTATTTTTATTCTATCCTTTTTGAGATCGTCCCATACAATAGATTCTCCGATGTACTCTGGATACAAGACATAAACAAACACGAGTATTTCATCACCAGATAAATCCTTCAAAAAGTTCTTAAAATCCTCTATAACATCTACAAGTTCTTTTCTTGGTTTTAGATGGTTGTATATATCGATACCTTTCTTGGTCAGTACATAGCGACTGTCCTCTTTATCGATCAATCCCAGAGATATTAAGTCATCCAATATGTCGTCTACGGCTTCGCTATACGGTCCATATAAATGTGGTTCGAATTCTAAAAGAGCCTTGAAATTTTCAAATGCATTTGATATCAAAAATAATAACTTTTGAAGTCTAAGCCTACCTCTGAGTGGAGTGTTACCTAATGCTCCAATTGAATATATAATTAACTGTTCGTCATCCTCCAACGAATCGATAGTGATAGTAGGAATCCTCACAGACCTATTGGAGGCGTTGTATGACCGTACGGGGGACATTCTCACCAACTCATAACATATCTATGCAATGTATACCATGGTCCTCGGTGGTGGGCATGTTATGTTGACCAGATACAGTTCTGTGACCCTGGAAACTTTGCAATACATGTATTAATACTACACGGTATGCACAACTTGATAATGTCACATTGGACCCCCAATTGAGGCTACTGGTATTTTTATATATTTTGTTTGGGTCAAGTTCTTAGTCGTCATGCATCTATTGATTAAA
>DAOG01000028.1:8276-8589 GCA_002501765.1 Methanosaeta sp. UBA204 | reverse complement strand
CGTCATTCCCGCCCGCCTGTCTGTCGCCTACTTGCCACCTACCTGTTGCGGGCAGGTAGCACAGGCAGGCGAAGGCAGGAATCCAGAAGCGCCAAAGTAGCTTGACAATGACACATTAGAGATAAAATCGGTAACAGTAGGCAGTGGAGGCGTCAGATATATTTACAAAATATATAAAATATCAGTAGCCTCAATTGTGAGTCCAATGTGACGTTGTCAAGGTAATCCTGGCCCGAGATCCCCGATGAGGGTGGAAAGCCGTATCTACCACGACGGAAGAAACTTCTTCCACATTCATCGACGAGTCACCTCC
>DAOG01000028.1:0-8123 GCA_002501765.1 Methanosaeta sp. UBA204 | reverse complement strand
CTTCGTGGGAATGACGAGTGCATGATGCGATATTTTACGCATGACACGACACTAGTAACTCTTACCTATCTTTGAAAGATAGGTTTAAGTTACAATTGGCTCTGTAGAAATCCGCTTTTCATTGTACATAAAGTATAACTTTATGTGCTCAAGTAAATCCGACCGAAAGGAGGATTTTCCTGTGAAAATGCATCCCTCATACCCAACTTCAGGATTTCGATACCAGGCCTTCGCGGAGAAAACAGGATAGGTTTTTATAGATTTGATTGAAGAAGTAGAGCATGATATGCTCAGCTTGAGATTCCACGGGAGGGGCGGTCAGGGCGCCAAGGTGGCCAGCAGGATTCTGGGAACGGCCGCATTTCTGGAGGGCTTCTACGTCCAGGACTTTCCCCTTTATGGGGCCGAAAGGAGGGGAGCGCCGATAACCGCCTTCGTCTACATATCAGAGGACCCCATAATGGAACGAGGGGTGATATCTGATCCTGACATGGTGGTCGTCATGGACGAGACGCTTCTTCAGGACACCAGGGCGAGGCCGCTTTACGGACTTCGGAAGAACGGTGTTATCTTGATAAACACGTCTCGAACCCCCGAGGAGGTGACGGCCAGCCACGGAGAAGATGCGCAAGTTGTGACCCTGGACATGACCAAGATGTCCCTGACGATGCTGGAAGAATCGATCCTCAGCACTCCAGCCGGGGCTGCCGCTGCCGGAATCGTCGGCATAGGCGAGGAATCTCTTAAGGAGGCGGTGGAGAAAAGGTGCTGGCTGGAATCCTGTCCGAAGGAACAGAGCTGGATGAGAACGTGAAGTTGGCTTTGAGCGTTTTTTTGGCCGTTGCGCCCCTCGATATAAAGACCGTCGAGGCACCGCCCGAGGCGAGCCCGGTCATCATCGTTCCCTTCGAGCCGGCTCAGATATCGAGCCCGACGATAAACGCCCTCGGTAACTCGCCCTTGAGAATGACCGGAAACTGGCGGGTTTTCAGGCCGGTCTGGAACCGCGAAGTCTGTACCAAATGCATGGCCTGCCTGGCAAGATGTCCCGACGGCTGCATCTCCCTGGACGAAGAGGGCTTTCCTTGTGTCGACTACGAAAACTGCAAAGGCTGCCTGATCTGCGTTCGGGCGTGTCCTGCTGAGGGGATAGAAAAAGTGAGAGAGGCCCAGGTCCTCTGAAGAGGTGTCAGATGAAGAGAGAGATGCTTACCGGAAATGCGGCAGCCGCCTGGGGTGTAAGGCTGGTAGAGGTCGATTACGTTCCTGTCTACCCGATAACGCCTCAGACCGAGATCATCGAGACCCTGGCCGGGTGGATCTCCGATGGAATGATGGATACCAGGTTTGTGACGATGGACTCTGAGCACTCTATGATCACAGCCGCAGGTGCGGCTTCTGCAACCGGGGCCAGGGCATTCACAGCCACCTCAAGCCAGGGCCTCCTCTACGGTTTCGAGATGATCTATACCGTGGCAGGGTGGCGTGTTCCTCTGGTGATGGTTAACGTCTCTAGAGGCTTATCTTCGCCAATAACCCTGGAGCCTGATCACAACGACATTCTCGCTATAAGAGACTCGGGTTTCCTCCAGATCCACTGTGAGACGTGCCAGGAGGTCTTGGACTCGATAATTCTGGCTTACAGGCTGGCCGAGGACGAGCGGGTCCTCCTCCCTGTCATGGTGAACATGGACGGATTCTACCTATCCTTCACCAGGGAGCCCGTGGAGATCCCGAACCTGGAGGAGGTCAGGGAGTTTCTGCCCCCTTACAGGCCAAAACACGCCTTCTTTATGGCGAGCCAGCCTATGGCCCAGGGGGTCGCCGTCCTTGGCGGACCTGCCTACTCCTACTTCAAGTACCAGATGCACCTGGCCAGCCTGAAGGCGCTGGAAGTTTATGGAGAGATTTGCGCGGAGTTCGAGAGGGAGTTCCGTCGAGGATACGGTCCGGTGGAAGGTTACATGCTGGAGGATGCCGAGTACGCCCTCGTCATGGCCGGCTCCTTCTCCACTTTGGGCAAGAAGGCGGTGAAACGGGCCAGGGATAAGGGAATCAGGGCAGGTCTCCTGAAGTTGAGGCTGCTCAGGCCTTTTCCCGAAGCCGATCTCAGGAAGGCTCTTGAGGGAAAAAAGGCTGTTGCGGTCCTGGACCAGAACATCAGCGTCGGCAAAGGCGGCATCCTCTATTCGGAGGTTGCAAGCTGCCTCTGCAATTCCAAAAAAAGGCCGGTCCTATTATCCTTCATCGGCGGTCTCGGCGGGAAGAACATCAGCCCTCACGAGTTTGAGTTCCTTTTTGAGAAGATGATCGAGGCCTTCGAGGAGGGAACTTCGAGCGGGACCCATCTTCTCTATACTGAAAAGGAATGGGAGGAGATGTCCCTTTTGAAGAGAACGGCTGAAAATGAGGGGAAAGCGTGAAAGAAGAGCCGATCAAGTCCTTCAGGGATATTCCTGGAGAGGAAATCCTCTTTTCGGGAACGCCAGCTTGCGCAGGATGTGGAGGTCTTTTGACCCTGAGGCATTGTCTGAAAGCCCTCGGGGATAGGGTAGTCATAGTGAACGCTGCCAGCTGTTTCACCCTTCTTGCCATCTACCCCCTCAGCCCCTTCAGGAACTCCTGGCTCTACACAGCCATGGCTTCCGCCCCGGCCGGAGCTCAGGGGGTGAGAGACGCTCTGGACGTGCTGATCGAGAAGGGAAAGCTCGATTTTGAAGAGGACCTGAAGGTGGTCGTCTTGACCGGGGATGGCTCTGCCTATGACATGGGCCTCTCCTCGACCTCGGGAGCCCTCTACAGGAACCTTGACTTCTACTACATCTGCTACGACAACGAGGCCTACGGGAACACCGGTTTTCAAGAATCCGGAGCCACGCCCCTGGGATCTAAGACCACCACCACGCCTCCTGGAGAGAGGCATCCCATAGGTTCGGAACTTCCCAAAAAGGACCTCTTCGAGATATGGAAGAGCCACAGACCTCCTTACCTTGCCACCATCTCACCGGCCTACCCTATCGACCTTATAAACAAGTTCAGAAGAGCCGGGCAGCACAGGGGCCCCAAGCTTTTCATATCCCTCGCGCCCTGCCCCCCCGGATGGGGCACCGACCCTTCGAGATCTGTAGATCTGGCGAAGCTTGCGGTAGAAACTGGGGTTTGGGCCCTGAAGGAGGCTGTTTTTGGTGAAGTTGGGCACACTGTGGTTCCGAAGAGGTTCAAGCCCGTCGAGGAGTATCTCAGAGGCCAGGGGAGGTTCGCCCACCTCTTCAGGCCGGCCAGGCAGGAGGAGACCCTGAGGGAGATCCAGGAAAGGGTTGATGAGTACTGGAGACTACATAAGCTTCTTCTTTGAGCCTGAGTCCGTCGCCGTAGTGGGGGCCTCGCCTGTTATGGGGAAACCCTCAAGGATCATACTGGACAACCTGAGGAGGATCGGGTTCGAAGGCGCCATATATCCCACAAACCCCAGGTACACCTCCATCGACGGGCTCAGGTGCTACCCTTCGATGACCGACGTCGAGGAGCCGATCGACCTGGCGGTAATAGTCCTCCCTGCTTTCGAGTCCTCAGACAAGTTCAAGGGCGCCATCGTGGTCAGCGGGGGTTTCAAAGAGATCGGCGATGACGGAAAGAGGCTCGAAGAGGATCTGAGAGATCTCGTCAGGAATAATGGGTTCAGAGACCCCAGGTTCGGCCCGGTCATCGTCTTTGGCCTCGGTGGTTTCATGGTGGAGCTGATCAGGGATATTACCTTCAGGCTCGCACCCCTTGACGAGAAGGAGGCCCTGGTGATGATGAGTGAGGTCAAAAGCTACCCCCTCCTGAGAGGGTATAGAGGCATCGAACCTGTAAATCTAAAAAAGTTGTCCTCTGTCATTGTTATCTTTTCGGACATTTTGATGGAGATGGAGATGATCGAAGAGATCGAGATAAACCCTCTCATGGTCAAGGGTGACAAGATCAAGGCGGCAGATGTCAGGGTTCTTCTGAGAGAATAGGTCTGGACGATTTTTTTTTTGCATGCACGCAAGCGACCATCTTTGAATGGGAAAATATATCAAGGAATGATATAATGTCCTCCCAGATGATTGGGGGCGAACGATGAGAGATCTTTTCGATTTTGCAGATGACCTCGGACCGACCAAGATTGTCCACGTCTACGAGCCGTCGGTCGGCCTGAAGGGTGTCCTGGTGGTGGATAACGTGGCCAGAGGGCCTTCCATCGGAGGGCTCCGGATGGCGCCTGACGTGAGCACCGAGGAGTGCGTCAGGCTGGCCAGGGCGATGACCCTGAAGAACGCGGCTGCAGATCTGCCTCATGGAGGTGGTAAGTCCGTGATCTACGGGGATCCTAAGATGCCCAGGAAAGAGAAGGAGGCCAGGATCCGGGCCATGGCCAGTGCCCTGAGGAACGTCGAGGAGTACATCTTCGGCCCGGATATGGGGACCGATGAGGAGTGTATGGCCTGGGTCAGGGACGAAATAGGCAGGGCTGTGGGCCTGCCCCGCGAGGTCGGCGGAATACCTCTGGATGAGATCGGAGCCACTGGATGGGGTCTCTGCCACTCGACTGAGGTGGCTCTCGAATACTGCGATTTTGAGTTGGAGGGCGCGAGGGTTGCGGTTCAGGGCTTCGGTGCTGTCGGGAGACATTCGGCTCGTTTTCTCTCTGAAAGGGGTGCGGTACTGGTTGGAGCGGCCGATTCCTGCGGAACCGTTCACGATCCAGAAGGGCTAGATATCGAGGCGCTGGTCGATCTGAAGAGGGCCAAAAAGAGCGTGGTAGACTATTCCGAAGGGGTGAAGCAGGATCGGGAGGCGATCATAGACGTGGAGTGTGATATCTGGATCCCGGCAGCCAGACCGGACGTGATAGATGAGGGGAACGTGAGCAGACTCAGAACGAAGCTGGTGATGCAGGGGGCCAACATCCCGATAACCGCGGAGGCGGAGAAGATCCTTCATGAGAGGGGCGTCCTCTCGGTTCCAGACTTCATAGCCAACGCAGGCGGGGTGATATGCGCGGCCATGGAGTACCGGGGTGCGTCCCCTTCTGCAGCTTTTGAGGTCATCGAGACGAAGATACGCCAGAACACCAGTGAGGTCCTGGAGGCGGTCTATGGAGAGAATAAGCTGCCCAGGGAGGCGGCTGTGGACCTGGCAGTGGGTAGGCTTAAAAGGTGTATGAGCTACCGCAGGTGGTCGCTCTTCTCCTCCGCGCCCGGTTTCCTTTAACAGGTGACGGACACGACCAGATATTTCCCTCGCCGGAGATACTCGGTCATAGGTGTCATGGTTATATGATATCAGTTGCAACAATCATGACGACAGGCTAACGACGAGGTGAATTATCCATGAGAGACAAAGCCCTCATAGAGGAAAAGAAGCAAAAACTCCTTGAGACGACTGCCGGGTTCTGTGACGCGCATCTGGATGAGGACTACAAGCAACTGTGCGGGAAGGTCATACTAAAAATGTCTCGAAAGAGGAATGTTCCTTTCCTTTCCGGCCGACTGGACATATGGTCGGCGTCGATAATCTACGCCCTGGGACAGATCAATTTCCTCTTCGATAAGAGTTTCAAGCCTTACGTCTGCGCAGACGACATCGCCGATTACTTCGGCACGTCCAAGAGCACAATTTCTCAGAAGGCGAAGCGCATCCGCGATATGTTCAATATGGGATACTACGATGAAGAGTTCTCCACGACTCGTATGAAGGAGAAGAACCCTTTGTCCGATATGGTGATGATAAACGGGCTGTTGGTCAACATAAAGAGCCTGCCGCCCGATATTCGGGAGACCATACGCCGGAGGATGAACGAATAATGCTAAGTATCCGTAACGAAACAATTCAAGACCCATAGAAAGAGACACGTCTAAAATATTCCCAACTCAGCGGGTGCAAGTGCGTTCAGATCTACAATTTCATAGGATTTCCGGATAGTGCCTGCTGGCGAAGTAACCACCTATCCATATCCATCGATCTGTTTTCTGACCTTGTCCCTTATCCGCTCTAACTTACCCTCTACAAGCAGAGCATTCTCGCAGCGTGATCCCTCCTTCGGACTGCAGATGCCTAGCACATCCATCACCCTGTCGGCAAGCTGGTAGCACTCCATATCTTCAAGCCTCATCAAGAAAACTGACAAACGGCGGCTAAACTCCCTGCACCTTTTAAAATCGGCTATGGAATCACCGTGCGATTTGCATAGTTCTGTTATCTCTTTGAGAATCTCGTCCCACTGTTCTCTATCGGGCATTTTTCTAAGGCCTAGCGACTTCGGGTTACGAGCATATAATGAGTTGATATTAAATACTACTATGCTCTATCTCATTGTGGCTGTAGCAAAATGGCCTAATCATAAATAGGTTACCGACAGCCACCTAAAACACTACCGGCAAAAATTTTTGTAACGACGCTCATCCGGCGTCGTAGTAGCAGACCTCGTCCACCACCAGGACCAGGGGTGATCCCCTCTCAGCGCCCTTCGAGCTCCTGACCCGTCCCTGTCCCAACAGCACTAGCTGGGCCCTGGCCGCCTCGGCCTCCCTCTCCTCGTAGAAGTCGGCCCCGGTCTGGATCAGACGGTGAGTCACGACCTGGATCGCCTTTATCGTAGCCAGTAACCCGCTGGTACCCACCACGATGTCAGGAGCGCTGGCCTCGGTCAGGAAGATTACATCACCGGGGCTGGTGTGGAGCAGAGTGAGGAAGTTGTAGGGGCTGCGAATCTCCATGGTCTTGATACCGTTGGATATCAGATCGTTGATCGCCCATCTCGATATACCTGTGAGTGCAACGCATTCCATGAGTATCACCCGTACATGGGACCTGGAAGCCCCGGCTTCGGTACTTCTTCCGCAGAGGTTGTTCTTACCTCTTCTGCCAGCTTCTGCATCTGCAGCTCCAGCTCGCCTGCCCTCTCCTCCAGCTTGGTGGCATCCACCTCCAGGTTGTACAGCTTGTTCAGCATGTTCACGGTTACCGCCGCCGTGCGGGGGTCTGGTGCCATGCTGTGGGTCTCTCCCAGCAGGCATATCGCGGACACGTTCCTCATCAGACATTCGTTCATGACGCTGCCAGAGATGCCAGAGATGGTTCCCAGCTCGAAGACCTCCAGCTGGTCGCGCAACCTGTCCAGCAGATCCTTGGTGGTCGCCGCGCCGAAGACCCGTCGCTGATCGCCCATGATGGAGATGCCGGCAAGACAGACCATCTCCCTGGCATTTATGGACTCCGTCCAAGAAACAATCTCCCTGGCGACGTCGTAGGATACCGCAGGATGGATCGGTATGTCCGAGGTGATCACCACCATGCCGAGTTCGGTCTTCTCGTAGATTCGCACCGGCAGATGGGCGACACCTTCTTGCAGTACCGTGAGTGGTGGGAAGTACCTGGAGTTTACAGCACCCAGATATTCCATGCTGAGTTCGTTGACTATGTACTGGCTGGCTATGTTCCCTACCAGCCCGATTCCCGGGAAGCCCTCGATGACGACGGGGTTGTCCGAGCTGGGCTTCCTGGATATGACCTGGACATTATCGTCGCTCATGGAGTTCTATATTCCTTTTGTAGGTGATAAGGCCATCGCCCACATCGAAGCTTTGCATCAAAACCATGGATCATATCTACAACACTGTGTAAATATTTTTTAATTATATATATAATTTGAAGTACTTGATAGAAATACTAATGAAGGATAAGGAGTAAAGAACAGGGTGAGCACCTCGAAGAAGATGCCATATCGATTAACCTGCAACGAGAGGATTGGATGGTACGGCGGGACAAACTCGAGATTATAAGTAGGATCTTAGACATATGCACCGGTGGTGCCAATAAAACAAAGATAGTTTACAAGGCCAATCTGAACTTTAAATCAGTCTCATTGTATCTGGATATGCTAATCAAAAACAGTCTGATATATGTTAATGAAACAAATCCCGGCATAATATATAAGACAACTGAAAAAGGGGGCCTTGGGACAAAATTCGCTTATGCTCCTTTCCGTGGCCAATGAGGCGCTACACCTTCTATGATCTCGAGGTACCCAACTCTCCGGATATCATGCGCGAAAAGCTTTAGCCATGTTTCAGTTGCCTTTCGCGGATCAAGCTTGT
>DAOG01000042.1 GCA_002501765.1 Methanosaeta sp. UBA204 | reverse complement strand
GTGGTTACGAACTTTATTGTATAAACGAAGAAGCTGTACATCATTCGAACCCCCGCACGAAGCTCTTCACGCAGTACCTCAGGTCAGGATGATACCCGCCCTCGAGAACGGCGAAGCGCCTTCCTTCGCAGCGCTCCTCGGCGCCCTCCTTCACGAGCCGCCCGATCTTTTGATAGTCCTCCCGATAGAGCAGACCGCCCCAGTCCTCCACGTAGGTGTCGAAGCCCGCCGAGACTCCTACCACATCGTATTGGAGCCGATCGAGGGCGGCGGCCACGCCGGCGAGGTAGCGCTCGCCGTCCAGCTTCAGGTACTCGAACCCCATGTCGATGGCGCCGATGTTGACGATATTGACGTCCTCGTTCCACCGGAATATGTTCACCGTCCCGTCCCCGAAGTGCAGGTCGATATCGATTATGAGGACCTTCTTCACTTGGTTGCTTATCCTCCCAACGGCGATCGCCATGTTGTTGAAAAAGCACATCCCCCAGCTGTGATCCCTCGATGCGTGGTGACCCGGCGGCCGTATGAGGGCAAAAGCGGGCTCTTCCTCCAGCGCCAGCTCCGCGGCCAGGACGGCCCCGCCAGCGGAGAGGCTTGCGGGCCCGAAGAGGCCCCTGGCCCTCACCCTCTCGATATGCTTCCTTTCGTGGACCCGGGAGATGTCCTCAATGTTGGCCTGGCCGGGCTCCACGAACTCGTAGCCTCTCAGCTCCTGGGCGGGCAGCCTCACCCTGTCGGGGATCTCCACCGGGTTCGTGTTGTACCTCTCCTCGAGCCTTTTGGTGTATACGATCTTCATTACCATCCCGCCATATCTGGGTACTCGATCCGATCTATCCTGGAGAGGGGCCGGTACTATTACTTTTTATCTACCCTGCCGACGCATCCATCGGTCGGCGATCTCTCGGCGTTGGACGAGACCGATCTCCCGAGTCCGTGCCACGGCCGACGAGAACGCAAAGACGCAAAAGAAAACGATGAGACTCTTTGCGTCTCTGCGCCTTTGCGCCCTTGCGTTAAATTGTGTGGGACGAAGAGAGGCGGGCCATCCCCAGGGCGGAGCTCGATGCGATCTACGCCCACCTCTACGGCCTCGATCGGGAGGACCTCGACTACATCCTCGAAACCTTCCCCATCGTGAAAAGGAAGGACATGGAGCGGTACGGGACGTACAGGACGAAGGAGATGATCCTCTCCCACTACGATCGATATGCTGGGATGGGAATCAACGCCCCGGAGCAAGGGTGAGCTGCCGTATGGAAATGCGCCACGACATCTATAGCCGAAGTTACTTGAAATTAGCTCTCTGGAACATGGCCACACGAGATATCACAAAATGGGTTTAATATCAACACAACCCTTGAGTTTCAACTCAGGGATTGGCAGGTGGACAGTTTTATTCCGCCATAATTGGACAGTTTTAGACCGCCATTGACACCTATAGGCCAGGACTTGGAGATAGTGCCTCTGGACGACATAACCACCATTGGCAATGGTGACTTCCAGTTCCAGGTATTCTACGTGAATGAACCCTTCCCCGGCATAGATGTATGGGCCGTAAGGGTGGGCGATGACTCTAATGTCGAGGGCGTCACCGACGAGGAGGGCAAGGTCACTCTGAACCTGACCGACTCCTCGGAGCTGAGCGAGTGAGTGGTGAGGACCGACACCAAGATGGACCCCCGCATCGTGAAGGCAGTGGATCTGTCCCGGGAGATGCCTCGACCGAGAAGAGCTACGTGGGTCCTGTTTACCGTTCAACCCTGACCCTGAGATCCGACTACATCATGGAAGACTGAAAACAAGTTGGTGAGGGCGCTCCAGGCCCTCTTTTTCTTGTTCTTATTTTGATGGCTCGGCATGATGATCGTAGCGGTGCATGATGTCCTTCAGATCTTCATGAGTATGCTCGTGGATATGAAGGTGAATGTGCTTCCCGTTGCCTTCTATGGTCTTCGTCAGAACCTCCACGGCGTCATCTATCGAAAGAGGAAGTGATTCGCAGTTGAACCCGAAGCAGCTCAGCACGTTGAAGAGCCTGAATACGTCCGGAGCATCCAGGTTGTTCTCTCTCAAGAGATCGAAGTCCATGAAGATCTCTGTAGGGGATCCGTCGGCCACCATCCTCTTGTTCAGCACGTAGATCCGGTCTGCAAGCTGCGAGACCGCGTTGACGTCATGCATGGCCACGATGGTCGTTGTCCCTTTATTCCTGTTCAGGTTGTTTATCAGCCTGATCAGGGAGATCCTGTTCCTCGGGTCGAGGTTGGCGGTGGGCTCGTCGAGCACCAGGATCCTCGGCTCCATGGATAAGACGGCCGCAAGCGCTGCTCGTTTCTTCTGGCCATAGCTCAGATGATGAGGGACCCGGTCCTCGAACCCGGTGAGGCCTACGGTGGCGAGGGCGGATCTCACCCGTCGTTCCACTTCGTCTTCGTCGAGACCCATGTTGATGGGACCGAAGGCCACATCGTCGAAGATAGTGGGCATGAAGAGCTGGTCGTCCGGATCCTGGAAGACTATCCCCACCTTCTCGATCCGCTCCTTGCTCTTCATCTGCCCTATATCTTTTCCAAAGATGACGACATTGTTATTGTGGCTCTTGATGGTGCCGTTCAGGTGGAGGAATAGCGTAGTCTTTCCCGCACCGTTCTGCCCGATGATCGCTATCCTTTCTCCTTCTTCGATCGTGATGTTAATATCTTCCAACGCCACCGTCCCGTCCGGGTACGAGTAGTTCAAGTCTCTGATAGATACCGCTTCTTTCGTCACATCATCACCGTATTGATATTGATATGCACGAGGATAGCAAACCCTACGAGGATCGCACTCAGCACGTAATCCGTTCTTCTCATGGCGAACGCCGTTCTGGTCTTCGGGTTGCCCGTATACCCCCTGGATATCATCGCCTGGTACACTCGCTCACCCCTCTCGTAGCTCTTGACGATCAGCATCCCCACCATGTTTCCGATGATCGAGAGGCTGTACATGTTCATTCCGGGATTAAAACCCTTGGCGCTCATCGCACGACTCATGCTCAGAAACTCATCGATGATCACGAAGATGTAGCGATATGTGAACATGAGCATCTGGACCAGAGAGCTCGGAACCTTCAGCATATAGAGCGCCTTGATCGTGGTATCGAACCTCATCGACCCGAGCATCGTTAATATGAGGATCACCGCCGCCATGGCTCTGATGACTATGAGGCTTGCGTACCGTAGCCCCTCATGGGTCGCCGAGATCCCGAATACGCTGAAAAGCTCGGTCCCTTCCACCGTAAGGGGCATGATGATCAGCAGGGGCAAGACGAATATCAATACCACCTGGACGCGTTTGAAGACGAAACCGATAGGGAGCTTTGATACCAGCAGAAGAAGAATGGAGAAGAACAGGGCAAAAAGCGCGATGGTGATCTCTTGTATGAACACAAAAGAAAAAACGAGGAAAGTGAACGTGGCTATCTTTGTTCGTGGATCGAAACGATGAACGGGTGAATCGAGCGATGCATACCTGTCGATCTCTGGATATTCCATGAATTACCGTCCTCAGCTTCGTAATCCTGTCATCTGTTTTTTCGAGAATCCTTCTCTATCTTCCGTGCGGAGTATATCATTCCTGCACCGGCAAGTCCCAGCAGGTAGCCGAACCCGGCGATGATTCTGGCATAGAGCGGTAGCTCTGCTTCCTCCTGTGAAGAAGGCCCTTCCAGGTCGATCTTCGTCTTTGCCCGGTGCCCCAGTTGTTCCACTATCACTCTGTACTCTGTGACTCCATCTTTTGGTTCAAATGAGTAGACTCCATCCTCATCGGTGAGCCCTTCGAGATAAAGTTCTTCTTTTCCATCTTCGATCGCATAGACCTTCACAGAAGCCTCATTCATGGGGTCTCCGCCTTCGTACCAGGCCTTTAACCTCACTTCATCTTCCATAACTTGTCCCACAAACGCCCGGTGGGCTGATACCGCAGGCACCAGCACAGTGCACAGAAGCAGGAGCAGCACCAGAGCACCAGATAGTCTCTTTGCGTTCATCTTCTATCACCCGGATATATTGGTAGTAGTTCTGGTTTGACCTTCGCAAGATAGGCAACGACAAAACCGGTAATGATCGCCTCTATGATCATAATCGGGACGTGTGCCAGCGCAGCAAGCTTTGCAACGCCAACGAACTCCTCGCCTGTGGTAACGAGAACAATGGCCAGCAACACCACCGTGAATATGGTTGCCAGAGCCCCACACAGGGCGCCGAGCACCGGCAGTGAGATGGCTTTTTTATATCCGACCTTGAACACGGCATAGGAGATCAGTGCCGATATTCCCACGTTCATGGTATTCACGCCGATGACCGTGACGCCGCCGTGCTGAAATAAAAGGGCCTGCAGAGTGAGACCTATGAACATCGCAGGATATGACAGCAGACCGAGAACGACACCTAGCAACCCGTTGAGTATGAGATGAACGCAGGTGGGTCCTATGGATATGTGGATCAAAGAAGCGACGAAGAACGCCCCCGTCATGACCGATAGCTTCGGGATCTGTTCGGCGATACCACCACTTTTCTTGGCCCACCAGAGCGTTATCACCAGCAATGCCGCCGTTATTATCCAGCCGGCGGCGATGACCGGCAAGGATAAGACCCCATCTGATATGTGCATTATTCGAGCCTCACCGTTTGTTGCGTCTCCTCCAGATGACAAAGGCTATGGGCAGGACCGCAGCAGCGGCCACGACCCCTGTCTTTTTCGTCTCGGGTCGGTCTGTCGAGATGTTGATGAAGAGCTTTTTTTTGTGACCGGCACAGGATACATCGAAGCGCCAGTTTCCGGTACCTCTTCCCGGAAGAGCAACGGTGAGCATGCCCCTGGAGTCGGTGACGGTCTGGTTGTAAGGCTCGTAGAGCTCACAGGCCTCGTTATACTGGTAGATATTCACATCTGCGTTCCTGGCAGGTTCACCGCCCTCGAAGACGGCAAAGATGTCCACGTTCACCCGCTGATCGACGAACATATTGTGACCGCTGGCCACGCCTCCACACAGAAGCATAAATAACGCCAACAGGACGATTATCTTCATTTTATCATCCTCGGATAGTTCTATGCTTTAGCCGCTCCAGAAGGTCAGATAAGCCGTGGGCGCGATGGCGTCGTAGTCCAGCTCGTCTCCCTGGGTATAATGCCCTTCGGGATCGTCGTTGGTCGCGGTCCAGGTCCCGCTCTCCTCGACCGTATCCGCGAAGAAGGTGATCACCCACAGGCCTGGCCTGGTGAGTTCGAACTCGATCTTGCCGTCGGACGAATACCCTTCTGCATCGTACTCTTCGGCTACGGCATGCTGGATGGTGAGCAGGTCGCTGGGCGTTCTTACTATCACGGCGTTGTAGTCTCCATCGATGGATTCGCCGTTCCAGAAGACCTCTGCCCGGAAATCATCTCCCGCCTCAAGGCCGTAAGGATCGACCAGAGGAACGATCTCCAGCCCTTCGCCTGAAGACCAGTCATAATTATCGCCGGATTCGACCGTCATCAGTCCTCTGCCGTAGTTCAGAATGAGCTCTTTATCGCCGCTTACCCCATACCACGCCAGATCTACGAAGTTTGGCTCCATCTGGAGGTTCAGGATGTAGCATCCGGGTTCATCGATCTCGACCGTAGCTGTCAGGCCATCGTTATACTCGTCCAGGTCCAACTCGTTCACGTCGCCATCAGGCGATACCACCTCGGCAACCGACAGGTCGGGAACAGTCTTCTCACCATGGCTGTGGCCGTAGGTTATCCATACGTCCATCTCGGAATCGGTCGAGATATCCTGGGGATACTCGGCGTAGAGCATGTGGCCCGATGCGAGGGTTGCTATCCCAACCACGGCCAGAATCAATAGGTAACGTTTTTTCATGTTATGTCTCCGGGAATTCTAATGTGCTTATACGTAATAAATGTTATCTTTGTATGATATCATAGCAGACAACAAGAAAATCCTCCCTTCGGTCGGATTTACTTGAGCACATAAAGTTATACTTTATGTACAACAAGAAAATGCTCGCTTACGCTCACATTTACTTGAGCACATAAAGTTATACTTTATGTACTAAAATAAACTTTATGCAAATCAAATGCTCTTTTAACCAGGCTTTGTGACGAGGATGATATAACAACGCCAGTAAAAAAAGGATGGGACGATCATCCCACCCAGACGGATAACGTGCTTCTGCAGTGCATGCCGTTGTAAGGTATGACATCGCCGACCGCAAAATGACCAGTGTCATAGGTCGCCGTCCAGTTTCCTGGTGTATCGATCCCGTACTGCGCCTCGATTATCCACAGCCCACCGTTGTCCAGGCTGACGGTGAAGGCTCCATCCTCACCGGTGGTCCCTCTCTGGACGTCCGGGCTGGAATGAGCGTTCCAGGTCCAATACCAGGCAGAGTAGTCGGTAGAGACGGGCTCACCGTCATAGGTGATCACCCCGGTGAAGTTGTCTCCGGCTTCGATCTCATAAGGCGCCTGATCGAAGGTTATCTCCAGGGGGAAGCCCGCGTTCCAGTTGTGCGTTGCCTCGCCGTTACCACAGCGAATTATGGCTTTGGCAACGTCACAGTAGAGCTGAGGGTCGCTCTCCCCGCCATGCCAGGCCATATCGAAGACGCCTGGGGCCCTCTGCGAGGCTAAGACATAGTCACCAGGCCAGTACAACACGGCATCGGCGAAGGTATATTCCATCCACCCGTACCCAGGAAGCCAGTCACCGGTCTCTGTAACCAGATCCAGCTTTTCGCCGTCGGGAACCACCAGGTAAGTGCCTTCCATCAACGGGGCGTACATCCCGGTCGACGATGGTGCGTGTCCAAAGAATGAGTAAACCCTCTGCTCATCACCGACCTCTGTCATGTCTTTTGTCTCTACCCACAGGCTGTGGGCGCTGGCGGTGGTGACCAGTGCTACCATCATCATCGCGATGACCAGATATCGTTTCATACGTATCACCAACGCTATCACACTGCCTCATTGTATAAATACTTTAGTAATCGTATCATATAATCATATTTTGCTATGTGTTCGCACCCACCCAGGTCGTTGATCCCAGAGGCACCCTCGGTGCTACAGAGACGGATTGTAGGCCACAAGATCGAGAAAACTGATGCTCGGGAGGCCGCCCAAAGGCCAGGCCCTCTCTAAAGTCTGCCGACCTGCGGGATGGCAAAGATGGGCAAGTAAAGGTCGCATTTCGTATCTTATCTCTGTCAGTTTATACTCTGGCACCGCGAAAAGGTGAATGAGTGGGTGAGAAAAGAAGAATGGAAAGCGGTCATCGAACAGAAGGGCGATAAGTCTGTGGGAACCTTGCACAGCTTCGATCCAGCCGAACCAGATATGCTGGAACCTGAGCTGACCCAACTGTTAATCCAATTCATCGAGAACGCTTGAACTCAATGCGATCTGGAACATGATATAATTCATCTTCATCCCAAAGCGCACTCGCAGGTTGTGTGTACAATAAAAATCGGGAGGTTGGGCGCCGCGCAGCCCGCAACGGCGTCCTCAGACCAAAGCCATCTTGTTCAGCGGTATCGGTATACCCTTGGCCATCCCGTCCATGGTGTAGTAGAGTTCCACCTCGTCATCATAGGCCCAGAACCATTCAGGATAGTACAGCGAGATAGCGGGTACGTCCTCCGCGTACAGGACCTGTGCCTGGTCGATGAGCTCTCTGCGATCGTCCTCGTCCATCTCGTGTACCTGCTCTTCCAGAAGAGCGGTGAGCTCGTCGTTATCGTCGTATTTGGCGCTGTTGAAGTCCATGTCGATGGTCATATCTGCCAGGAAGTTGGGATCGCCGATCAGCCCGCCGTGGCCGCTGACCGCCAGATCGAAGTCGTCTTCTCTGACCTTGGCGTCCACGGTCTTGGAGTCCATAGAACGCAGGTCTACGTTGATGCCCACCTCTTCCAGGTCCTCCTTTATCAGACCGCCGAGACGTTCGTATCTTTGGTCACCACCCTTCGTCAGGAGCTCGATCTCCTCACCGTCGTACCCCATTTCGTCCAGAAGCTCTCTGGCCTTCTCCGGGTTGTGTTCGTATTGTTCGATCTCGTCGTTGTACCAGGTGTGGTCCGAGGGTATGAACCCCGGGCTGCCCGCCAGCCCATAGCCGCGTGCCACGATATCCACCAGCTCGTCCCGGTCGATGGCGTAGGCCAGCGCCTGCCTGAACCTCTTGTCCGACATAGGACTCTCCTGGTGGTTGATCATCAGCTTGTAGTTCCACCAGTGGGAACCCATCTCCAGGATGTTGAAACCTCCCAGCTGGTCTCTCATCTCCGGCTCGATCTCCGCCGCGTTGACGTCGCCCTGCGTCAGGGCGGCGGCGGCCGTCTCCCTGGGCACCTTGACGAATATAATCTCCTCGACCCTGGGAGTTCCCTGGTAGTAACCCTCGTAGGCTCGATATCGGTAGGTCCCCAGGACCTTGTCGTAGTCATCAACATCGAGCATGTAGGGTCCGGTGCCGGTCAAGGCCCCTTGATCCTTGAAGTTCTCCGGATCGTCCACGCCCTCCCAGATGTGCTTCGGCAGGATGGGCAGGGTGCCCAGCACCTGGTCCAGAGCAGGAGCGTAAGGCTCGGAGAGGTAGAGCTTCACGGTATAATCGTCGATCTTCTCCGCCCGGTCTATGATGCTGTTGTCCACCCACATGTAGGGGTGATCCTTGATGTAATCGATGGTGAAGACCACATCGTCGGCGGTGAACGGTTCACCGTCGTGCCAGGTCGCTTCCTCTTGCAGATCGAGGAGATAGGCGTCTTCATCTTCCAGGTACTCCCAGCTCTTCGCCAGGGCGGGGATACGCCCTTCGTCGTCTTTCCACACCAGAGTGTCGAAGACGAAGCTCATGCGGGTGTATCCGGGTCCACGACCGTAGTGGGCGTAAGGTGTGGGAAAGCCCCAGTCGCCGGTGGGGTCTGCTATGGTATAGGTGGCCACTTCGCCGCCGGAGGCCATCGCACCGCTAAACGTAAGCAGGACCAGCAGTCCTGTCGCCAGCAAGAGCCCGATCGCCAGGCTCCACGAATATCTTCTTCTCATTTAGATGCTCCTGTTATACTTTGTATGAATATACTCATAAAACTAGGATAAAGATCTTACGATCAGCTCTAGATATCTCGGGGTTCGTACGAGAACGCAAAGATGCCAGGACGTAATAGCGCAAAGAATGATAACACCCATTGTGACTCTGCGCCTTTGCGTTATACCTTGTGGGTTTTTTGATGTATGTTTTCGTGATTTCGGGGTGGTGTATGCATAGGGTACATGTAGGATAATATTACTGATTGTTGATAATTGTTAGACAGCCTCCGAAAGATACAAAATAGCTTGTGGGATAAGCTCCCGGCCGAGTCCAGAGAGTGGAGGAAGACATCCCTTACGGACAGTTCTCTCTTGGCTTCAATGGGGCCACGACTTTTCAGCCATGGATAGTGGTCTTTTGACGTGCTCCAAAGCGGTCCGATCTCGCTTCAATGGGGCCACGACTTTTCAGCCATGGATAAAACGGGTATGTATATGGGATAGACGAGTGGGGTAACGCTTCAATGGGGCCACGACTTTTCAGCCATGGATAACTAATTGGTCCCAACATAACGATTCCCCGTTTGACGGCTTCAATGGGGCCACGACTTTTCAGCCATGGATAAGTCTCGGCCTCCATACTGACTCCGTCCATGGTCTTTGGCTTCAATGGGGCCACGACTTTTCAGCCATGGATAACACGTTAGAAGAACGCTGTGCAACCGCGTACAAAGACATAGGCTTCAATGGGGCCACGACTTTTCAGCCATGGATAAGGCGGCCATTTTTCGGCCTTTACTGCTACCGAAAAAAAGCCGATTTGCGAGAGGTTGTCCAACTTCTTACTAAATGTTCAGAAAGTTGAGTGTCCGTGAGGGGCATTTTCGACATGCAGAGGCTTTTCGAGCGCTCCCCGGGGTTTTGCACACCACCTAACCTCTCGAAAACACTGTTTAAACATGGAACGTTCTCCGTCCCATGATCCATCCGTCTGGACCGGATGGCCCTGCTCAGCAGGGGGCCTATTCGCCAGATCTCAGCCTTAGCCGAATCTGTCTTACTACTATCTATACTTTTCTTTAGGGGCCGATTGAATCACCCTCATGGCAATCATACAATTAATGGCCCCTCGCCATTTTGTGTGGATGAACATGAGCCTTCCGCTGCCTTTGAGCCTATTTCAAAATAGCTCTCCCAGCTGGTTTTTCGCCCATTGGATCACCTGGGAGCCAATAATAATCTTCTCATTTATCAAACAGCGTGCAGACTTCGATGCTCGAGGGGATGCGTCCTCTCTGAAGAAGATGGCGGCGATGACGCTCGAATCCAGAAC
>DAOG01000074.1 GCA_002501765.1 Methanosaeta sp. UBA204 | reverse complement strand
AATCAGACAAGCTTGAAATTGTACTGCACCCAATTGTAACTACTCAGGTATGTTAATTGGTCTCCCGATTGCGATCCTGTACTTTCTAGCAAAAAAAATAACCGCGGAGGGCGCAGAGGAACGCAGAGCATTTAACCATTTATTTCCCCTCCGCGCCCCTCTGCGTACTCTGCGGTTATATTCCGTGTTTGGTAGGTTAATATTGTCTAATCTAACCTGTCGATAAAATGGTAATCACCGAAAGTCATGTATTACTGCTCTTTTCTCTTCTTTATCATCGACTATATATTGTATACCTTCCATTGTTTATACCTCTCTGTCAATTTCGCCTAACGTTCCGAGCGTATCTGAAGTCCTGCGAAACAGGATTTGGGTGGAGCGTAGCGAAGCCAGATACGCTCTGTTAGACGAAGTCGGTCAACAATATTTTTATTTGCGATATGCTTCTCTACGATGGCGGACATGATAAACAATCACAATCTTCGTTTTGATGTCCACTTGGTATATTACTCTGTAATCTCCAACTCGAATCCGGTAGTCTCGCTCTGAGCCTCGGAGTTTACGGCATTGTGGCGGAAATTGATTATTCACAAGGGATTCAACAGCCTTGATAATCCGAGGAACTTGCTGTGGGTCAATATTCCGTAAGTCCCGTTCAGCCGATTTATTCCATCGAATTTCACAAGATTCCATATTCTTTTAACTGTTTCTTAAGTTCTTCGAACGCTATTGTAGGCTCATCCCGACGTTCAGCGATAATCGCGAGATCATGGAGATCCTCTAAGAGTTCTTCATACTCCTCAACTGGAAGAACCACTGCTGTCTTTTGACCATTTTCGTCTACAATATACTGCTCTTGAAATTTTCTCATACTTATCCTCCACAAATTTTCAACTGGTGATTTCGCCTAACGTTCCGTGCTTATCAGACGTCCTGCGGAACAGAATTTGGGTGGAGCGTAGCGAAGCCAGATACGCTCTGTTATCGGAAGTTCGGCATTCCATATTATTTATTTCTGGATGACTTTATAAATGTATCAACTTCGGACTCGAAATCGCTCCACAAATCTGGCAAATTCTCAGCAAACGGGATTAATTTTTCTTTATCTAACATTATCCCATATCCGTGAATAAAGAAATGTCGAAATGCACGATATTCATCGAGTCTTTTTGAAAATTCAAGCGAAATTATTTGATTATTAACCGATAAGTCCAATAAATCCTTGTGCCAAGATTCTGACGTTGAGATAGATATCCCCTTAAATTTTAGTACCCTCTTGAGTATGTTCTCTGTCCCGTTGTACGTGTTTTGGAGAAATGTGGAGATAGCTGCTAACTCAATGATGGTCTTTTCTTTTCGCTCTAATGCTTCGTCTAATGCCCGAAATGTATCCAAAATATATTCTTTTTCAGCTTGAACCTCTCGAAGTAGTTCATCCATAGATTTTAACCCCTTTTTCTTCTATTATTTGATTAAATAATGATTTTTTGGACAAGTCTACAAGGTCTACGGGCTTAGATATACTTCTCAGTAATTCACCATAAAATTTAAAAAATACTTCAGGTCTTATTCCTTTTACTGCTAAATCAATATCGTTGGGCTCACTATTCCTATCTAATGAGGATCCAAATAGATAAATGGTGGAAACTTTATATTTCCTTGCACACTGGGTAATAATCTCTTTGTCTCTTTCACTTATCATACTCATTCACCCGTATGATATTATTGCTATCATTCTTTATATTTGTTTCCACAACACCGAATTTCCGATAACGTCACCAACATATACGACGTTGCGACCAGAGGAGGCAATGTCCCGAAGGGCAAGGGCGTAAGCCTGCTTGCGTATATGCTGTATTAGATGAAGTTGCTGTTCTCATAGTCTTCAAACCAAGATTATTTTACCCACTCCGCCATCAATATAACTCTCCGGATATAAAGAGTTTATCTCTGCTTTGTGCTGAGTGCAATGAGTAGGACAGATCAACCCGAAGTCTTTAAACAAATCAAATTCATTAAATCCATGTAATCCACCAATGATTCCATAGACTTTTCCAAATTGCGACGCGGCTCTGAGAATATGTGCCATTCTTGGATGAGAACATCCTACAATTACCACTATCCCCCTATCTGTTTTAATTGCCATACTCTGCTCTATACCATCGAGCTCGCCAGTAGAGAAGACATTTTCATGGATTTGATGAGGTTGTTCAATGCTGACTACTTCTTTTGCTCCAGAAGGTTTAGGACAGGAAATGGGAACATAAACCTTAACTTCTTTATTCACTTGTAGGAGATCTGGGAGCCCACCGACGTGATCAAAATGGGGATGTGAAATAAAAACCTCATCGATCGAGGCAGGGTTGATATTAAGTTTTTGCATATTCGAAAGAAGTATGGAACCACTTGTACCTGTGTCAAAAAGGATTCTCGGCGTCTTCTCTACCTCTACAAGGCAAGAGAAACCCCAATCGGATTTGAGGCCTCTCTGATAAACAGTGTTGTCATAAACAATAGTGACTTTCACTTTTTCGCCTCCTATCTTCTTGTTGCTGTTCCAACCCGTATAAAAGAATGTTGCTTTAGCTTAATCCATTTTCCATCGTCTATACCGATTAAATTACCACAGTGGCACTTGACCTCCTTTCCAGTTCGGATACTATAATCTTCCACTATCCGACCCTTCCAGCAGTGCCATAGTCGGCCCTTTCCAATCTTTTGATATTTGAAAATTTTCTTTTTGCATTTAGCACATTTTACTACTATCATTTTCATCCCGCTGGCCAGACATGCTCATGGCAGTTAGAGATGGAGTAAGGGAGCTTTATACTTATCGTTGTTTTAACTCGTTCAACTTATCCTTTCCAGCAAAGCTCCTTTTCTTTTCTTTTGAAGTGACCATCAATAAAATCTAAGTCATGAGGTTTTAAAAACAATCAAAACCAAACCAAGACCCTTCCTTTGCACCTTTTATACTGCAGATCAAAATTATTGACTTTTTTGATTCGTCAAATTCTATCTTATGATTAACAGCATATCTGTTGTATCTTTCCAGGGTTTTTTAAAAGAATCAATCTCCTTAGTCTCAATTTCTTCTTTCAATTCTAAGAGTTTGGAAAATTGTTCATCATTCCAAAAAGGTTCTCTTTGATAGTGTAGCTCTTCTCCTTCTGCCTTTATCTCTATAGCATTCCTCAATGATCTTACACTCTCTATTTATAGGAGTTCTTCTTTCTTTACAATGCTTTTCAGCTCTTTTTGCGGATAAAAGAAGTCCCTACTTATCGGGATTTGGGGAAATCTTTGATTTCCCTTTTATCTGCTATTATGCGAAGTTAAATAAATTCAAATCCTGCCGTTTGAAAATCATAAACAATTGAATTTAGATCCTCGTTCGTACTATTTACTTCTGGAACAAAGTATCTTGGCTTGGTGTCATCAAATAAATTATAAATCTCTGTTAAGAATGCGGTTTTTAAATCCATGTCATTATTAAAATAAGCATTTAAATCTCCTTGATGCGCTACTAATCTACCATTTTTATTTCTTCTTTTTCCCCAAACATGTATTCCGGCAATAAAATCCTTACAATCTTTAATTGGATTTAATATATCTTTAATCAAAACCTTTGATAACGGTCTTGAAGCAACATGTTCAGTGAACAATTGGGGGAAATCTAACACAACTCTTAATTTTAAATTAGAGATGGATATTAATTCTGAAAGTTTTACTATATCTCTATTACTTGATAATAAAAATTTTCCAATGGGGTAACGCGTCCCAGTCCTGTTCTCAATAAATATCTCGGTCTTTGGAAATACTTCTAATATATCATTCTCAAATGTTTTATAATTTTCAACAAAAAGCTCCAGTGATTTGCAATAATCACTAAATGGTGGATGAATTTCGATTATTTTGGGAGGAATGTTATCATCAACTAACACTTTTATAAAACCACAGAATTCTCTACTCCATTTCTTATCAAACCAGAGTTGAGGAATTCCACTTTTATGCGAGTTTGTAATATGCCTGAATTTTTTTATTAAATCAGAATTTAATTTTCGTTTTCCATAGGAATACTCTGTATGCAACGAATACGGCATATTACTAGGCCGGATAATTGCAACATCAAAATGTCCCGCTATTTCCTGCGCTTTTGGGATTATACTATTCGGGTACGTTTTTCTCCCATACTTTATTGGTATCAGATATCTACTTTTCATTTTATCTAAACCTGGTATTTAATTTCGCATAACGTTCCCAACATATACGATGTCGCAACCCGCAGGGAACAATGTCCCGAAGGGCAAGGGCGTAAGCCTGTAGTGTATATGCGGTGTTAGGTGAAGTAATTATATTCTAAGAGGAATCTATAATTGTAATAATATTCATATCATCGCTTGACCGTTGATTTAGATCATTCTCAAGACCTCTTGGATTTTTAATTCTCTCTTCAGGATCATAGATAAAGCATATTAAAGTTTTACAATCAGGATGTTGCTTATATTTTGCAATATCAATTAGCAACTGATCACCAATCTCTTTATCAGCGAGATTTTTCCGTGTTTTTTTAACTTCAATAATAATCTTATCCTTTTTCAAGAGAAAATCGATTCTGGATGAGCCTCCGGCATAGCTTGGCACATATTCTTCCGGCCTCACATCATCAAAATGAATTTTCAATAGAGAATGTAATAAGTCTTGTACATCATATTCATCTTTAATTTCAAGAGTTGATCGACTATTATGGCGAATTCTTAACTGTCTGGCTACAATACGAAATCTTTTACAAATGCTTAGGACATTTGAAATTCCATCTAAAACAACTGTTCCCTCACTCGTAACATTTTCTCTTATTTCTATTTGCCTAATTAATCTTTGTGACAACCCAATAAAATTTTCAATATCAGAAATAATGGATAAACAAGATAAAATATTAGCTTGATATTGAATATGTGGAGGAGTCTTAATTCCTTGAGACACTGCAAGACGGTTATGAGACCTAAACTGCTTTGGCTTCATATATTTTATAAAATAATTTCGAGAAAATCCCCACTTTATATTATCAATTTTTTCTAAAATCTCGATTTCCTTATCAAAATTCTTAAAATATCTTATCAGAGAAAGTTCTGTACATAAGTTGGCTTGTAACTCTTTTGCATCTTCAACCTGTTGGCTTAGAAAGCTTTGTATATCTGCGATCTTCTCCCCTTTGTAGTTAGTATCAATAAATGATGATATCTCATCGTAACTTTTTTCTTCCCAAGATACCGGAATTCCACGTATTATTGACCCCCATTCGGGATCAAAACTTTCAGTCCATCCAGGTCTTTCAAATCCCCTATAATAATGGTTTGATTGAAATCCTAGCCAAGAGCCACTCCACGATTCGTCAATTTTAGTAACAATCTCAGATAGTTTATTTAGATCCTCTTTGTAACTCGTAATAGATGGAATAATAGAATCACCAAGTTCGACTATTTTCAATTTTAAATTTTTCAAAGTGTTTCTCACTGATTCTTTAGCCATCATATGTACCTCATATGACTATTTCACCTAACGTAGTATATCCGAACTTGATTCGTATATCCTACCAACATGTCGATATATCCGAACATGGTTCGCATATACATCCCTCTGGTCAAGCTTCTCCATATTCAATCATCTTTTCCTCTTTTTTATCTGTAATCTATCTTTCAAAGATAATCAGACTTCATCGTAATTAACCATTTTCACACCCATTTATTGCCATTAATTTTATATTTTTGCGCGTATCCGCTTGTTGCCATCACAAATTTGTAAATAAATTACCTATTTAGAGCACCTTATTACATACTCTGTTGCCACAAACTTTACACATGATGTGCTATGTTAACGAGAAGGTCCTCAGTCAACAGAATTTACCCAGAGCACATATACAACGAAAAATATTACTGTCAAATCCCCACAGACCCTTTCCGCACAATACATCAACAAAACCCCGGATGGCGCCACCTACCCCCTCTCGATCATCGTCCCCACGCCTTCGTCGGTGAAGAGCTCCAGCAGGATCGCATGCGGCGCCCTGCCATCGATTATATGCGCGTTCTGGACCCCGTTCTTCACGGCATGCACGCAAGACTCGACCTTGGGTATCATCCCTCCTGATATTATCCCCCTCTCTACCATCGGGTCGAACTCTGATATGCAAAAGCTGGAGATCACGCTCGATGGGTCCTCCTGATGGAGCTTCACCCCTTCCACGTCGGTTATCGATATCAGCTTCTTTGCCCCCAGAGCGCTGGCGATCTCGCCCGCGACGGTATCGGCGTTGACGTTCAGGTTGTTGCCCTCCTCGTCCACGGCTATGGGGGAGATGACCGGTATGTAGCTCTTCCCGGCAGTGATCATCAGTATCTCCGGGTTGACCCTGATCACCTCGCCGACCCAGCCCAGATCCACAGACACGCCCTTGATCTCCACCGGCTCCTTCCTGCGGGCGACGAGGAGCTGGCCATCTTTTCCCGAGAGACCGACCCCCTTTCCGCCATGCTTCCCGATCAGGGTGACCAGCTGGGAGTTGATGTTCCCCACCAGGACCATCCTGGCGATCTCCAGGGTCTCCTCGTCCGTGACCCTGAGGCCGCCTACAAACTCGGGCTTCTTCCCGAAGAGAGCCATCTTCTCCGAGATCTCGGGACCGCCGCCATGAACCACTATCGGATGAATTCCTATGTACTTGAGCAGAACCAGATCCCGGACGAAATCCTCCATGATGGTCCGATCGCTCATGATCGAGCCGCCAATCTTGAAGACCATGATCGAGTCGTAGAACTCCCTGATATAGGGCAGGGCCTCGATCAGAACCTGTTCTCTCGTTACCGACACCAGATCCTTCCCATCACTCAATAGCCATCACCACATCACCCGGGGAGATCGTCTCCCCCACCTCGGCGTAGATCTCTCTGACCACGCCGCTCTTATTGGCGTAGATCTCGTTCTCCATCTTCATGGCCTCCAGCACCGCCACCGCGTCACCTTTGGAGACCCTGGCCCCTTCTTCCACCAGGAAGCGGATTATCACGCCCTGCATGGGCACGGTGACCCCGTCCACAGGAGCTTTGGGCTCGGCCTCCTGAATCGTCATGCCAACGGGAGCCACCTTGACCAGGTAAGCCTCACCGTCCACCTCTATGTTGAAGGCGACAGGCTTGCCATCCATCACATCGTCCGATGCATCTGCAGCCGTCTTGTTCTTCTTTTTCTTCTTTCTGAGAGGCTCCTCCTTGGCATCCCCCCGGAGAAACTTCGCCGCCACCTGAGAATAGAGGGCATAGGTGAGGATATCCTCTTCCTTTTTGACTATGCCCAGCTCTTCGGCCTCTTTCTTAGCGACCTCATACTCTGGCGAGATGAAATCGGCCGGTCGGTCGGTTATGGCCTCCTCGTCTTCCAGGATCTCGGCCTTGATCTTGGGCTTTATCTCCGCAGGAGGCTTACCGTAGAGCCCCTTGACATAGTCCCGGACCTCTTTGGGAACGGCCTTATACCGCTCCCCGGTGAGCACATTCAGGACGGCTTGACTTCCTATGATCTGGCTGGTGGGGGTGACCAACGGTGGGTAGCCCAGATCTTCCCTGACCCTGGGGATTTCGGCCAGGACGTCATCGTATTTGTTCATAGCCTTCTGCTCTATCAGCTGAGAGACCAGGTTGGAGAGCATACCACCGGGAACCTGATAGACCAGAACGTTGGTGTCTATCCGGGCGGAGATGGGGTTGAAGACCGGGGCGTAAACCTCCATAAGCTTCTCGAAGTACCTCTTGATCTCCGTCAGGAGCTTCAGGTCCAGGCCGGTATCGTAAGGCGTGCCCTCCAGTGAGGCCACTATACTCTCCGTGGGCGGCTGGGAGCTGCCCCATCCCAGGGGAGACATGGCGGTATCCAGGATATCCACCCCGGCCTCGCAGGCGAAGATGCAGCTCATGGGAGCCATCCCGCTGGTGCAGTGAGAGTGAAGGTCGATGGGGAGGTCGATCTCCTCTTTCATGGACCTGATCAGCTCGTAGGCGTTGTGGGGGGTGATCAGACCTGCCATGTCCTTTATGCAGATCGAATCGCAGCCCAGGTCTGCAAGCTCGACCGCCATCTTGGTGAACAGCTCGTTGGTGTGGACCGGACTGATGGTGTAGCAGACGGTGCCCTGGACGTGGACGTCCATCCGCCTGGCGGTCTTTATGGCCACCTTCATGTTTCTGATGTCGTTCACCGCGTCGAATATCCTGAATACGTCCACCCCGTTGACCGCCGCCCTCTCCACGAACTTCTCTACTACGTCGTCTGCATAGTGACGGTAGCCGACCAGGTTCTGACCCCTGAGCAGCATCTGGAGGCGGGTGTTGGGCATGGCCAGCTTCAGCGCCCTCAACCTCTCCCAGGGATCTTCGTTAAGGAACCTGATACAAGAATCAAATGTGGCACCACCCCAAACCTCCATGGAGAAAAATCCGACCTGATCGAGCATCTCCGCTATGGGCAACATGTCCCTGGTTCTCATCCGGGTGGCCAAGAGTGACTGATGAGCGTCTCTGAAAACCGTCTCGGTAAGCTTTACCCTGCTCATAAAAACCCTCCTATTATATTAGTTCACATCCATAAAGCTCTGTTAATACTTCATCTTCTTTTTCGGACAACCAATTACGTCTGCCACGTCGGAGACTTTAACCCATCGGGTCTATTGAATCATCCTCGCCTGGATGGTATGCCAACCGAAGGGATAGGGCCGGTTCGTATCATCTCAGCGACGTTAATGGCGATCAACATCTCATCTAGCTTCCAAGAAGATATTATTATAAGTTATTTAATCTTGCTGGATCGGAAGAGTTCAACCGGTTGAGAGTTGGTCTTATGCCTCATATCCGGACCCGATCCGGGCGGCAGAATATACGGAGAAACGATAGGCGATCACGACACCTCATCTCCCGTTTCCTCATTGTATATAATGTATAACATTATGTACTCAGAGTAAATCCGACCGAATGGAGGATTTTCTCGTTGTACATAAAGTATAACTTTATGTGCTCAAGTAAATGCGAGCGTAAGCGAGCATTTTCTTGTCCACCGGTGTCTCCAAGACAGGTTCGTGTTTACAACGAAAGTCTTGATAATTATTACATGGAGTTGCCTCTTCAATCATCCCTCCATGATCCAATAAAATCGAGGTTCTCGAAGCTCCAAAACCGGCTTCGTAAGAGGGCAGTAACGCATTTTAATTCAGAAGATCTGGGCATCCCGATGCTGATCTACACAGATGTGTACACCACAGGTGTCTATTAATATTTTGTTTTCATCTCATTTGTCGTGAGGTTCTATGAGACTTAGAGTTGTGAGTTCAAAAAATGAGATATCTGAGCTGAGCGCGAACGAGAGGATGGTTCATCTGGCTTTCAGGGCATCCAACGTCGACTTCCTGAACCTGATGAAGACATGCCCCCGGCTGAGGATCGCCCAGGTTCCGCCATCGTACCATAAGACCATGTCCAACGCCATCAAGCTCTTCCTGGAGATGCAGGGCATAGAGCTCCTTGAGGGTGACGTCTGGGGTCACCGGAAGGACATAGACGACTACTTCACGGTGAACGAAGAGACCCTGGAAGAGATCGGAACCATGATATCCGAAGGGTCGAGCATCGAGGAAACCACAGAACATGTCCTGAAGAAGACCAGGCTGGCGCCGGATCTGATCAAGTACATCGCCAGGTCCAAGATAACCGTCTGAGTTATCAGGCCTTCCCTGACTTTCTTTCTTTTTTCTAATCTTTCTTCATCTTCCGTCCTGTGGTACTCCTGTACAAAAACTATATTTACAATCACATTTACTTGAGCACATAAAGTTATACTTTATGTACAATCGTATACAATCAAAAGATGGCTACACCCTCGTATATCTTGGCGCCGAAGCTCAGTGCTTCTTCGACGGAGAGAAGATCCTTCATGAGGAATATCCGTTCCTTCGAGGTCTCGGTATATTCTACCGAGTTCTTCAGCACCGGTGCGTATCTGCTGGACTTGTCCAGCTTGACTACATATTTGCTCGGGTCCTCGACCAGATCGATATCAAAGCCGTTATTTTCGAGTAGCACGAAGGCTTCATCTCGCTCGGTGGCGGTCTTGAACTCAAAACGATACTTGCCGCGGTTGTAATAATCGGCAAGTTCTCTGAAGAGGTCTTTGTCACCGAAGAAGTACTTGAAGGCCCAGATCTTGCCCAAAGGGAATACGGTGATGCGCTTATGTTTCTTCGTTATGTCGAAGTTCTTCTCTTTCATGACCTTAGCTCGGGTCCGCCTGGATGAAAACGGTTGCGGAGATAAATGAGCGGTTTATATCTGCCTGGGATCGTAGCTGCCGGGTCAACCGCAGACGCGGCGGTCGAAGGGCGAGAGATCGGCAGTGTCTCGCGTAGAGGGTTTGAGGACAGTCCCGCAACCCGGCATCATTGTATACTCGGAGTATATCCCACCGACGGGAGGCTTTTCTCGGTGGGAAACGTATATCTGCCAGTCCGATTATAAGCGGCCGAGGTATCATTATTGTCTCCCGATGACGTTCCCATCCTGGTAACCTGTGGACTGCCCTATGCCAACGGGCCCTGCCACATAGGTCATCTCCGGACCTACGTACCCGCGGACATCTACGTCAGAGGCCTGAGAAAGATGGGCCTGGATGTGACCTTCGTCTGCGGTTCGGACTCTCACGGCACCCCCATAGTCGTCAATGCCGAAGAGCAGGGTACAACTCCCGCCGAGCTGGTGACCCGGTACCACGACCATTTCGACGAGGTCTTCCGGAACGTAGAGGTGATCTTCGATTACTTCGGCAATACCGACGACCCTTCCAATCATGCCAGGACGCGGTCCATCGTCAAGACCCTGATGGAAAATGGGTACGTTTATTCCCAGGATATCCAGCTGGCCTACTGCCCCAAATGCGACCGGTTCCTGCCCGACCGGTACGTGGAAGGGATCTGTCCGTACTGCGGCTCTCCTGCTCGAGGAGACGAGTGTGACCAGGGCTGTGGCCGCCATCTGGAGCCCGGTGAGATCAAAGAACCGGTATGCAAGAGCTGCGGCAACCGCGCCGAGTACAGAAGACAAAAACATTACTTCTTCAGGCTCTCCGCCTTCAAAAACTTCCTGATAGACTACCTGGAAGACCTCGGTGGGACCTCCAACGCCAGAAACTACGCCCGGGAATGGGTCAAGCAGGAGCTGAGAGACTGGTGTATAACTCGAAACCTGGACTGGGGGGTAGAGTTTCCCGGGAAGGAAGGCCTCGTAGTCTACGTCTGGGTGGACGCTCCCATAGGCTACATATCCTTCACCGAAGAGTGGGCCTCCATCCAGGGCGCCGACTGGGAAGACTACTGGCGCAGGAACGCCAGGATCGTCCACTTTATCGGCGGGGACATAGTCTATCACCACTGCATATTTTGGCCAGCCATGCTCGAGGGTGCCGGTTATACCCTGCCCAGCGCGGTGGTGGCCAGCGGGATGCTCAAGATAGATAACAAGACCTTCTCCAAGAGCAGGGGTTATGTGGTCTGGGTGAACGAAGACTATCTGGCAAGAGGACTTCATCCAGACCTGCTGCGATATTATCTTGCCAGCTACACGTCCCACACCAAGGAGCTGAACTTCTCCTGGACGGTCTTCGGTGAGAAGGTGAACAACGAGCTGGTAGGTGCCCTGGGCAACTTCATCAACCGGTCGATCATCTTTACTATCAAAAACTTCGACGGCAGAGTGCCTCAAGGCGATCTGGACCCGGCGGTGACGGGAAAGATAGAAACTATCATCGAAGATACTGCCGCCGCCCTGGATGAGTACGAGTTCAAAAAGGCGGTGGACATCGCCATGTCCCTGGCAGATTACGGCAACGGTTACTTCCAGGCCAACGAACCCTGGAAGATGATAAAGACCGACCGGGACGGCTGTGGCGCAGTTCTTAGAAACTGCCTCCAGATCGTCAAGGCTCTGGCCGTCCTGCTGGAGCCGGTGATGCCGGGAAAGATGCAGTCGGCCTGGAAGCAGATGGGGCTGGAGGGCCGGGTCGGAGACGCTCTCTTCAGAGATGGACTGGTACCCTTGAAGGTGGACCAGCCATTGGGCACGCCGGAGCATCTTTTCAACAAGATGGACAAATCTGCGATAAAAGAGCTGGATGTCATATTCAGAGAACGCATAAGTTTGTTGGCCGAATCGGAAAAATCGGAGACGAAAGAGATGGGCATAATATCATTTGAGGATTTCAAGACCCTGGACCTCCGGGTCGGTGAGGTCAAAGAAGCAGAGAACATAAAAGGATCGGACAGGCTTCTCCGCCTGACGGTAGATCTGGGCACAGAAGATAGACAGATCGTCGCGGGGATCGCCCAGACACATCGTCCTGAAGAGCTGCTGGGAAGTCAGATCGTGGTGCTGGCCAACATGGAACCTGCCAAACTCTTCGGCGTGGAATCTCAGGGCATGCTCCTGGCCGCCGACCTCGGCGACTCTGCGGTTCTTCTCAGACCGGAGACGAAGGTGGAACCCGGCACCGGTATCAGATGAGGGAGGTTATAGCTTGCTTGAAGTGGAAAACCTATCCAAGACTTACAAGGTCAAGAACGACCAGATCGAGGCCCTGAAGAACGTGAGCTTTTGCGCCGATAAGGGCGAGATTCTGGGGATCGTGGGCCGGAGCGGGAGCGGTAAGAGCACCCTGATGAAGATCCTCCGGGGCGTCGAGCTGTTCGACTGTGGACGGATAAATATCGATGGCCTGGAGATCACGCCGGAATCCGGACCGGAGACGGTACGCCGGCAGAGATTGATCACCGCCATCCACCTCCAGAGGGACTTCGGTCTCTGGACCGAGTCTGCACTGAACAACGTGGCCAAACGCGTCTTCTCCCGGCAGACAGGATACGAGACGCTACCTTCTGAGCACGACTCCCGGCGAGAGGAGGCCACGACCGAGGCCATGGAGTACCTCGAACTGGTGGGGCTGGAGAAGAAGGCCTCCCATCTGGCCACCATACTCAGCGGCGGAGAGAAGCAGAGGCTCTTGATAGCCAGACAGCTGGCCAAGAAACCCAAGCTCCTCCTCCTGGACGAGCCTGCTACCATGGCCTGCCCGGCCACCAAACAGGAAGTCTTGGATGCTATCAAGAACGTCAACCAGAAGCTGGATATCACCACGCTGCTGGTCTCCCACCTTCCCGAAGTCCACCGGTACCTGGCAGATAGGGTAATCTGGCTGGATGGTGGCAGGATCAAAGAGGAGGGAGATCCCAAAGCCGTCCTCAATAGTTTCCTCACCGGGATGAATGATCCTCTACCCCTCTCTCCCAGACCTTCGGCAGAGCCGCTGATCAGGGTGGAAGGGCTATCCAAGCGGACCTACCTCTTCGGCACGGGAGAGGTGCTCAAGATCGAGGACCTCAACCTGGAGATACGTGAAGGTGAGATCACCTCTCTGATAGGATCCAGCGGGGCGGGCAAGACCACCCTTCTCAAGATAATGGAGGGACTGGCCCAGCCCGACGAAGGGGCCGTATTCTACAAGCTCGGCGATCGCTGGGTAGACATGGTGGAATACTCACCATCGAGGATAGAGATCAGGAGAAACCTGGGTATAATGTACCAGGAGTTCGCCCTATCTCCCCAGGAGACCGTTCTGGAACAGATCGGATACAAGATGGGGGTGAAAGGCCAGGCCGTCATCGAGCATGCCAGGGATGTGGCCGAGGAGCTGGAGATCAGCGACCGGCTCTTAGATGTCCTCTACACTCTGACCGATATGAGCGAGGACGAGGCCAAGTCGGTCCTCGATAAGCTGGGCATCACCGACGAGGTCTTCGCGGAACTCTTCCCCAGGTTTCCCTCTACAAAGGCTCGCAAGTACGCCGAACCCGTCTTCGAGGTCCTGGACCTGGACCTGGTCGTGCTGGACAAGTACCCCCACCAGATCAGCGGTGGTGAGAAGGTTCGGGTATCTCTGGCGCTCCTGCTGGCGACAAGACCCAAGCTCCTCATCCTGGACGAGCCCTTCGGTGACATCGATCCCATCACCTTGAGGGACGTCTCCAACGCCATAAAGCGGATCAACGCCGAGTACGGGACGACCATATTCCTGGTGAGCCATCATGTGGATTTCGTGCGTGAGATATCTCACCGGGCCATCCTGATGGAGGACGGCGGTATCGTGATGGACGGTGATTCAAACGAGACCTGCGATGTCTTCATATCCCGGTGTAACGCCTCTTATCTGAGGTCTGCAGACCTGGACACCGATGATAATGTATAAGTAAGTGTGATGGGGTGAGGCGGTTATGGATGAGGATATGGCGGCGATATTCGATCAGATCTCTGATCAAATCTCTGTCGAGGAGTTCGAAGAGAGGGTCGCGGAGAAGGTCTCTCTGATGGGCGGTCTCTGCGACGAGAAGACCGCTGCCATGCTGGTGGCACGTGATCTGGGTTCCACGGGCGAGGTGACCGTAACGATAGACAAGATCAAGCCCGAGAGCGGGAAGGTGGTCTTCATAGGGAAGGTAGTCTCTCTCTCCGAGGTCCGCGAGTTCACCAGGAGCGACGGCAGCGAGGGAAAGGTGTCCAACGTATCCTTGGGGGACGATACGGGATCCATCAAGTTGGTGCTCTGGGACGAATCTGCGGAGCTGGTCGGTAAAGAGATCGAGGTGGGCCAGGTCCTGAAGGTCCGGGGTTTCTCCAGGGAAGGTTACTCCGGCACCGAGGTGAACCTGGGACGGGGCGGCGGCCTGGAGGAGGTCGATGCCGATATCAGGGTCCGGATGGAGCCTTACAAGATATCCGAGATCGGTCCCGACATGAGCGACGTCAACCTGGTGGCCAGGGTGGTGGACCCGGGGGAAGCCCGTGAGTTCCGGCGGAAGGACGGGTCCGCGGGGCAGGTCAGATCCGTAATATTGGGGGACGATACGGGAAAGATAAGGTTGACTCTCTGGGATGATAAGGCCGGGATGGATATCGGTCCCGATGATACGATCGAGCTGATCAACGTATATTCCCGGGAACGGTACGACCGGGTGGAGATCCAGGCCGGGAGCTACTCGGTGGTCAGAAAGAGCGATCTTGAGGTGGCCTATGAAGAGAAGGTCACAAGGATATCCGATCTGGAGGTGGGTTCCATCTCTACGATATCCGGTTTCGTCACCGGCCTGGGTGAGGTGAGGGAGTTCGAGAGGGAGAACAGGTCTTTGGGCCGTGTGGCCGAGATCCACGTCTCCGACCAGAGCGGCAGGGTGAAAGGGGCTCTCTGGGGCGATCATGCCAGGTTGATCGAGGATCTGGACCTTGGATCGAAGATAGAGCTGGTGGACTGCCAGGTTCGGAGGGGATGGAACGGTGATCTGGAGGTCAGCTGCGGATGGGAGACAAAAATTAAGTCTTCTCCCCCGGACTAACACCATGAGTTGTTGTAGTTTCAGGATTTTTGAGGATTGGTATTGATGTCTGAATTTTTGTTAGAAGATCTTGCCGGTGTCGGTCCCGCCACGGCAGAGAAGCTGAGAGATTCCGGTTTTAGCTCGATAGAGGCTCTGGCGGTGGCTTCTCCTTCAGAGCTTGCAGCATGCGCAGAGATCGGCGAGTCCTCGGCGGCCAAGATTATCAAGTCTGCCAGGGAGACCGCCGACATCGGCGGGTTCGAGACGGGAGATCAGATACTGGAACGGAGGAAGCTCGTGGGCAGGTTGTCCACCGGCAGTAAGAACCTCGACGAGCTTCTGGGCGGGGGTATGGAGACCCAGGCCATCGTGGAGGTCTATGGGGAGTTCGGTTCGGGCAAGACCCAGGTCGCTCACCAGATGGCGGTAAATGTCCAGCTTCCGCTGGAGCTGGGCGGGCTGAACGGCTCGGTGATCATGATCGATACCGAGAACACCTTCCGGCCGGAGAGGATCTCCCAGATGGTAAAAGGCCTTCCCGAGTCCGAGGATCATGAGTGGTCGGACGAGGAGTTTCTGGGCAATATACATGTGGCCAGGGCCTACAACTCCAATCACCAGATCCTCCTGGCAGAGAGCGCTCTCGAGCTGGCGGAGAAGCTCCACGATACCGATAAGCCAGCCAGGTTGTTGATCGTGGACTCGCTGGTTGCTCACTTCAGGGCGGAGTACGTGGGGCGGGGGACCCTGGCCGATAGGCAGCAGAAGCTGAACAAGCATATGCATACTCTCCAGAGGTTCGCCGACCTGAACAACGCCCTGGTGTTTGTGACGAACCAGGTCATGTCCAAGCCCGACGCCTTCTTCGGCGACCCCACCAAGCCGGTGGGCGGCCACATAGTGGGTCACACCGCAACCTTCAGACTATATCTGAGAAAGTCCAAGGGGGATAAGAGGATCGCCCGGCTGGTGGACTCACCCAACCTGCCCGACGGAGAGGCCATCTTCTCCGTTACCACCGAGGGGTTGCAGGATTGATCCGGGCGGTAGCCTTCGACATAGATGGTACCCTGACCGACATGAAACGCAGGCTCGATCCCCTATCCGTGGAGGCCGTGGCGCGACTGGAGGTCCCCGTGATACTGGCCACCGGAAACGTCCACTGCTTCACCAGGACCACCTCCGTGCTTCTGGGGATATCGAGCGTGTCCCTCTCGGAGAACGGGGGTGTTATCGCCTACGGCGATGGGCAGATGGAGGTCCTGGCCGATATATCCCTATGCGAGGAAGCTTACCGGAGGCTGGGCGAGGTCTTCGACCTGGACCGGATGGACTCCCGGTACCGGATGACCGATATTGTGTTGGATCGCAACTTCGACGTCGGTAGGGCGGTTTCCATCTTGGAACAGGAGAGGCTGGCGGTGGACCTGGTAGACAGCAAGTTTGCGGTGCACATAAAAGACCGGAAGGTGGACAAGGGCACCGCGTTGTTGAAGATAATGGATCATCTCCGGCTGAGGCCCGACGAGGTAGCCGCCGTGGGGGATAGTGTGAGCGACCTGCCCATGTTCTTGGTGACGGGGTTCGGGGCCGCCGTGGCCAACGGCTCGTCTCGGCTGAAAGAGGCTGCAGACTACGTGGCCAAAGAGGAGTTCGGCAAAGGCGCCTACGAGATCGTGGAGTACATGATCGAAAAGGAGATGTTCTGACGGTAAGCGGTCAGAAGAAGGGTGGTCATATGGGGATGAGGAGCAGGTTGCCTCTGCTCGACAGCGGCAACAGACATGTACGCATTTTTGGGTATGTGGTATGTGCATCTTTAGCCGTTGTGGTGCTTGGCGCCATATTCTACGGCATCGATCTCGATGATGGTATCGTCGAGAGCATCAGGTTCGTCCAGACCGAGGAGGGGCCAGAAGGAGGGGGCGAGGACAAAGATGCGATAACAAAAGAGCCTCAAGAAGAACCTGATGAAAGATCGCTCTGGGAAGAACGGTTGAAGAAGAGCGGCGCCGGCGGTAAGCAAGTGCAGAAAGCCTTCGGCGCGGCAGAGGTGACCGCGGAGACCGTATACAATGCCGTAGACGGAAAAGTTGGTGACGAGATCGAAGTAAGCGTCGATGATCTGGGCAGCGGCAAAGGCGTCGTCGTGACATCTCTGCCTGCATTCGTTCTGGGTGAGAGCACCTTGGTCAAAAAGACCGCATGGGATTGTGTGGATGTCTTCGAGGTGCTCTTCGCCAACCTAGGAGTTAAAAGAGTTAGGATAGTCCAGCAGGCCGTCTTCATAGACGAGTACGGGGATGAAAATTGCGAGAACGCGGTCGTTGTGGAGATGAACAGAGCCACGGCAGATAAGATAAACTGGGACAGCCTCAGGCATCGGGTGTATGTAGATCCTAACGCTCTGTTCAACGTGGCCGATGACTATAGCATCCATCCTGCAGTTCATAGGTACTTGTGATGGGGCGCGGTGAGATGGGCTCGATCGGAGTTCTTCTGTCATCCTGGCGGCTTATACGTTACACGTCTGCTTGCGGACCGGTCCCGAGATGACATGGCTAATATTTGAGAGATGGAGATGCTAAAGGTTTACCTGTTACCTCCACAATTTAGCGAAGATCCAGATCTATTCCCATGGTGCGACATAACGCATTCCCGCCCGGTGTGCCCCGGAACGTGCCTGATATCTTCTGCGTTGTCAAGTGGATCCCCTGAGTTGTACATAAACGATTAGCACCTCCCGCCAGCACCAACCAGGCCTGTGTATGCGAACGCAGTGGTGACCGTAGGCGAGTTCGAGGATGAGAAAACCGCGCCCGGATGGCAGCTTCGCTGAAGGTTCGACTACGCCGGATACTCGAATGAAAACATTGGGGAACAGCTCTCACGCGAAGACGCGAAGGGGGACTCGTCGATGAGATCATTGGGAAACAAACATCAGGACTTCGCGTCTTCGCGTGAATAAAAATGTAGGGAGCACGCGAAGGCACGAAGGGGGACTCGTCGATGAATGTGGAAGAAGTCTATTCCGTCGCGGTGGATACGGCTTTCCACCTTCATCGGGAT
>DAOG01000088.1 GCA_002501765.1 Methanosaeta sp. UBA204 | reverse complement strand
CGAATAATATTGTCCCAAGGCCGGTAGCTCGACATTGTCACATCCCCCTCCCTCTAACCGTAGCTACTGATATTTTATATATTTTTTGTAAAAAGTGTGAGTGTAAGCGAACATCTCTTTGATAAACTGTTTTTCTACAGGGGCGAAGTCCAGATAACGGTGCCAGGTCTCCTCAAGAAAGGTGAACATGGCCCCTTCATCTCTGCTGAATACCAACTTACCTCTTGTTACTTCATACCTGAAGCTAAGAGGGGCATAGTTCAAGATCTTAACATCTACAGGTAAGCGGAGCATCTTTTCAAGCTCTAAGGAGAGGGATATTTCGTAATCCAGAGCCTCTTTTCTGCCCACCTTCTTTTCATCAACGAATACCGCTATATCCAGATCCCTGAACCATACAGCAGAAAAGAAGCTTCCGTATATATAGGCGAAGATAACCTCCTTAGTTCTCGCAAGCATTGGGTCGAGGCCGTCTTCTATCTTTTTTTTCTCCTTTTTAGAGCGTTGATGTATTATCATGTTTTGCCCACCTCGCCCATAAATTCCTCCAGGTCTTTCAGGTCATCCTGTATTATCTCCAAAACCTTCGCATCATCAATTTCCCAGTAAATATGCACCAGCATGTTCCTGAACTTCGCCATCCTGGCCAGCCTCTCGGAGAGGTCTTTGGATAAGATGCCCTCTTCTCCGAGGATTATGAAACAATCAGAGTAGCTCTCCGGTATCCTTTTTCCCAGCCTCGCGGCAATATGGTTGCATATTGACAGTGCAGCTTCAATGGCAACAAGTAGCTTGTATTTTGCAGCATCAATAATGATGGCGTTTGAAAGGAAACTCTCCTCACCCCCGGATGCAATGACTTTCAGCTCTTCTATAGCTTTTTTAATTTCTATCGATCTTCTTTTTACAAGTCCTCTGTCAATATTCATCTAAACCAACTTTAGCATCTTCTGCCTCAAGAGGCGCTGTACTCCAAGAGCTGGTAATACTCATCCTCTCCCGGGAACCTGGCCGACACCCAGACCTCGCCTCCGGTGGGGACGACCATGCGCTCGAAGAAGCCGTCTTCCTCGTCCAGATGCGTCCATCTCCCATCGTTGATAACGGCGACGTCCTCGGCACCGGGAACCTCCAGCCTGAAGCTCTGAGCGACCCCTGACCTCAGACGCCCCACCATCGGGCTGTAGAGATGGACGTCATGCAGACGAAACGTTTCATAAATCACAGGAAACCCGGCCTGATATTCTCCGTCGGCCTCGATGCTGTAGTTCAAGATCCATTCATATGCTCCAGGGTCGTTTTTATCTTTCGCGTACACCCCGAGGGTGTAACTGCCAGGCCCGGGAAAGGCCACATGTACCACATATTTATCGTCTTCTCTCTGGACGAATGTGAAGCAATCGGGGAGTTCTTTGCCGTCTGCGTCCAGGAGCTTGGCGATGATCATGACGTCTCCAGGAGCAGATAGGCTGACGTTGACCCGGTCTTTGGCCATGATGATGCCCTCGGGATGGCTCTCGATCTCCAGACCGTGCTCCTGGAAGGCTTCGCCGATCACCGGGAACCCGGTCATGTTCATCGTGCCCGGCCCGGCCTCGATACCGTAGTCCAGGGCCCAGCTGTACGGACCCGGATCTTCTTTGAACTTGGAATATATCCTGAGGGTGTAGTTCCCGGGTCCGGGAAAGGCTACCTGTATCACATACTCGTCGTCTTCTCTCCGGATGAAAGTGAAACGGTCGGGAAGTTCGTTGACGTTCTCGTCGAGGAGTTCGGCGATGATCAGAACGTCTCCGGGGACGAACAGGCCGATCTCGACTTTGTCCTCGGTCGAAATGATGCTCTCAGGATGGCTCAGGATCTTCATATCGCTCCTGAAAAAGGGAGGTTTCACGTAAACGAGGTCTTCGTACTCCTCTTTGGAAAGGGGCCTTTCGAGGAGCTGCCACCGGGGGTCGTCTGGAAGGTGAGTGTAGATGAACTCCTCGGGCGGGGTCAGGAAGTAATAATCGTCAAACTGGCGAACAAAACCCTCGACCTCGTCGATGTGACCCGCCCCCCAGGTGGGATCCACCAGGCGCCAACTGCAGTCTATCTTGACCGCGTTCCAGGCATGGTCTGAGGTCCTGTCGGTATCCGAAAAGGGTGTGTAGCCGTACCCCTTCCCGTGACCGTCGATCCTCACCGACTCCAGCCCTGCAGCATCGCAGAGGCTCTCAAAAAGCTGGCTGTACCCGGCGCAGACCGCTTTTTTATCGTTGAGGACTGTCTCGGAGCCTGAGCACGTCATGTAACTCTCGACGTTGTAATCGATATTGGCCGTGATCCAGCGATATATGGCCCGCGCCTTCTCCTCGTCATCCCGGGCCGGTATCATCAGGTAGGCGGCCAGGCTTTCCACCGATTCTTCTGCCCATCCTGGCGTGCCCAGGGCATGTTCATCGATCCGGTGGTAACGGTCTACGTACCTCCATCCCGGTACGATATCTGTCCCATTCTCGGAGAGCCTGCACCAGACGCGGTTATCGTTCATTACGTCGTCCAGGGCAGGGGTAGAATCTACCTTCCTGCCGGGTCGACCACCTGAAGCGTCGTCGTCCCCCGTCCACAGGGTGATCGACTCGTTTTTGTCCTCCAGCCACCGGTCGCGGCTTTTCACCAGGTAGAAGCCCTTTGCAGGGACGACCGCCTCCTGGGAAATTGTGTAGGCGGTCCCGCTGCTGGCAGATAGAATCCATCCTCTTATATTCATAGCCTCTTTGCCGGGGTTGAAGAACTCAACCCATTCTTCGCCCTGGTCGTCGCCCGGGGGGTTGAGCTCAACCCGGCAGATGACCACCGCACAGGGGGTCGCCGCCTCGCCGGGCGCTGCCACGGCCAGCGTCAAGGCCAGCATCAAGACCGCGATCGAAGACAGTTTCATCCTATCCTTTCCACATGAAGGGTATTCAGCAGACGGTCGGTCATGATCCAGTTGTAGGTCGACTCTATATCGCACCTCGTATTTCCGAGACCGCCTTCGAGGGACGGTGTCTGTCCGATCCAATAGCTCGCCTGGTAGATTATCTGGTGGTCTTTGTCTTCACCTGTGCCCAAAACGCCCCTCTGGCCGTCGATCATCCTCTCGGATACCTCGATATCTCCATATCCTCCTATCCGGAGGGAGTTCTCCACCAGCAGCTTATCCGACTCGATGTTCACCGCTCTGGCGTCATCATAGTCGGTTATGCGGATAACCGCTGCCTTATTGCCGCTCTTTAGCCCTACCCGGTAAGCCGTGTAGCCTCTGCGATCGTAGGCCTTGCCCCTCTTAGCATCCTCGATCACGACCGTATATCCCGTCTCTCCGAGGTCGAAGGATAGGTTATACGGCCCTGCGGTCAGCGTGGCGGCCGGTTCGGGAGCGGGCCTCTCCAGATGGATGGAGGTCAGGAATCTCTTCGTTGCCTCCCATGGAGAGCTGGACGCTATGCGACAGGAACTCTGTCCCAGGTACCCACCGGGAACGAGGTACCTATCCAGCCAGTAGGCAGCCTGGAAGACATCTTTGCCAGAAAGATCCTCGAAAGTGGTCACAAACCCCGAGTGCCTGTCTATCAGCTCTTCACGGGTATCGACTATCAGGTAGTGAGCCAGCCCCAGAGGAGCCTTTCTGGTCATCTCCCTGGTGACCTTGTTGTCCGCCGGCGCCGGGCTGTGGTAGTCGGTTACGTTTATCACTATCCAACCGTCGTCGTGGTCTATGATGATCGAATAGTCGACGTAATCGATGCCGGCATAAGTCTTGCTCGGTATGGGTTCTTGAGCCTGGACGGTATGGTTGGTCATCGAGTCCGGGTCGAAAGATAGGTGATACGGCCCCAGCTCCATAATCACCGGTGCTCCCGAAACCGCAGAGGCCAGCAGAACCGCCAGCAGGGCAAAAGTAATCGTCTTTCTCATCTCTAATCCTCCCCTCGATGCATCTTCAGATCGCAATTCATTAATACTTTTTTCCTGGTGCCCCGTCTTCTTGGGCCTCATGCCCGCGGCATGAAAAGCTTATTAACGATGGACCAAGTGTAAGTGATGGCAGTGGGGGAACAAGACCCTGCCAAGTATAAAAACGGGACAAGTAAATGTTCGCTTACGTTCACATTTACTTGAGCACATAAAGTTATACTTTATGTACTAAGACAAAGATATGGAGGCATAAGTTTGAAAAAGAGATTTGCACTGGTTGCAATCATCATAACGATGCTCCTCCCCGGACTTTCCTTGGCAGAAGACGCTGGACAGAACCCGGAAGCATCGCCGTCTCCGGAGAATGAGACCACACCCGACCTCGCGACTACGGAG
This sequence comes from Methanosaeta sp. UBA204, assembly GCA_002501765.1. Taxonomy (GTDB): domain Archaea; phylum Halobacteriota; class Methanosarcinia; order Methanotrichales; family Methanotrichaceae; genus UBA204. The sequence goes on along the minus strand of DAOG01000088.1, from coordinate 3,316 downwards.
GATACCACAGAGATCTTGAGCCTGGAAGGCAGCTGGATCTTCAGCCTCGAAGATGCCCAGATATTCATGGTCGTCCACCAGTCTGGTGAGGACCTTTTCGGAGCCGCCAAGTCTGAAGATCCCGAGCCCTGGAACGCCATGGTGAAGGGATCGATATCCGGAGACGAGGTCGAGATGGATATCCTCTCTATCCAGAATGCAGCACTGGTATCTATGAATATCATGGGAACTGCATCCGAGTACGAGATCACCGGCAGCTTCGTCCGGTCCGACAGCAACGGCAACTTTGCCGACGGTGACGTCATGATCACTTGGATCAGCCCGGATACCTCGGGATACGAGCCTGCCGATGTGGTCATGGCATCGGCGCCCGTAGTGGAAGCCGCCTCGGCGATCGATACCATCGTGGAGACCGGGACGGAAAAGCCGGCACAAAACGAATCGAAAGATGACAAATACTTCGCCATTACCTCACCACCTCCGCGTAATATGACTTCGGTAGAGGTCTTCACAACCGGGCACTTTGCAGGACCCGGGATGATGTGATAAGAACGGCCTGGACACCGCCCGTCGATAAGGGGCTTTCGTCCCCATGACCTATTTATTTTGGGTCGTGGGTGCAGATCACTGAAGAGATTCCTAATGATCGATAGTATGCGACCTATTTTTGGATTATTAGCAACTGAGCCGCGTTTTTGTGATTTTCAATGGTCCATGGTCGCGATCAAGTTACCATCATGGTTAAATATATAGATGAGAAATTTAGAAAAAGGTTCTAATTTGTATAGATTGACATTTATCCATAAAAGATGTACTGTGATAGCTCTCTTACTTATAGTTGTAGCAGTTGTAGCCCTTGCTGTAGCGCTCACATTTTGTCATGCTCTGAGGACAGAAGAGGAAGGACTCTACAAGGAAGACTTCGATGACGAAAGTGCCCAAGATTGGGAGTTAGAAGAGGGATGGCTAGTAGATGGTGGTGTGCTTAGAGGTAGCAATCATAATTTGGCTCGGTACACTGCTAGCGAATGGGACGACTCTCGTGTTCGCTTTTGGCTATGGATTGAGGAAAATTCGACTATTTACTTCAATTACCGGCTCAGCGAGAAGGGCAGATACCTCATCGCTTTCCATTCCGAAGGGATAAACCTATCAAAGGAATCATCTTGGGGCACTTTACATGAAGAACTCGCCATATCCTACGCACCTATACCAACCAGAATCTGGCATAGTGTTGAAATTGTGGGAGTGGGGCCACGAATTCAAATCTTTTTGGATGATACGCTGGAACTAGACTATACTGACTCGGAGCCGCTACTCAACGGCACAATCGCCTTTGAAATCATTAAGGGCGAAGCCGCTGTGGACGACTTAGTTGTTATCTGGTCCGTCGAGAAAGAAGAATACGAGGAATTGTATTATTTTAGAAATCGGGAACCTGAGGAAGTAGTACCACCCCCACCATCCCCTCCACCCCCGGTAGAGGAGGAGGTTGCCCCTCCTGTTGAGGAACCTATAGTTGCGCACGCAGTACCACCCGTGGAAGAGGCTGCCCCCCGGCTGCCTGCCCCCCCTTGTGGTGGTCGGCTCTCATCAAGTGGGCACGGCCGGGTGCGGTCTCAACTCATAGAAGGGGCTGCCCCTCATGGTATGGAACCGTATTATTGGAATGCTGAGCAAGGAGCACCACCGCCCGTGGAAGAGGTTGCCCCTCCCATATCAAAAATTGTCGAAGATGAACTCAGTAAGCTAGAGCTAGGGCAGCTACTTTTCAATCCTCCTCAAGAAATGACCTATCTCATGAAGGAAAGAATTGAGGTACGTATTAGTAAAAATATTGAAGAGGATTTAACAAAAGGACTTAGGGGACGTGGAGTACCTCAAACCGAGATAATTAAAGTAGGCACATTTATGAAAGCTCGCTTAATGGGAGACAACTTTGACATTGAAGAAATAAGCGATCCGATACAGCCAGTGACATGTGAGGACTTCACTCAATGGGAGTGGGATGTTATGCCTTTAAAGCGCGGCAATCAGACGATAAAACTTAGTGTTTCTGTTGTAATAATGATACCTGATGCCCCTAATGATATAACAAGATGCTATCCTGTATATGAGAGATTAATTAATGTAAAAGTAAACCCATTTATCGCCCTCAAGTTTTGGATAAGTAGTTATTGGCAGTGGATTATTACCATAATAATTGGCTCTGAAATAACTAGACGATTTTTAAAGAAAATTAGACGATTTTTAAAGAGGTGGTAAGGAATAAGGGTCGTATGGGTGAGTTATTGAAAATCGATAAACAGTAGGCTCCGTTTGCATCTTATCTAAAAGTAACCATCTGTGCTTGTATTTTCTGATTTCTTTCAATAACTTGTCCCATGACCTATTTTGACCATTGTCCCCTTCACCGAAAAAGTTTAGTCTAATCCCGGTCATTAGTCCATTATGAAATGGATACTATTACTCTTGCTCCTGGCGCTCTCGGCAGGCCAGGTCGGCGCATCGGTCTACTTCAAGATAGTCGAAGCCCCTGCGGTCTATGTAGAACCCGACGGAAGTTCCAACTTCACCGTCACCGTCCAGAACCTGGGCAGCGAGAGTACCTATGCCGGTCTTGTTTTTAGGAACGTGCCAGAGGGGATAGCCATAGTGGGTCCTCGTTGCACCAAATGGGTCGACTCCGGGACCACCAAGGTACTCGATTGTATGCTCAGGATCGAGGCAGGAAACATATCGCCAGGTAAATATAGTTTCGAGGTGGGGATCGCTGCCGTCGGAGCGCCACCCAGCTGGCATCAGGTCGAGGTGATAGTGGCCGAGTCTGTGGCAGAGGCGATCCCGGAACCATCCGAAACCCACGTGCATGAAGAAACCGAGGGCGAGGAAGGTGTATCCGAGAAGACCGCCGTTCCTAGTCTCGGCGCCCTGCCTGCAGCGGCAGCCTTGCTGATCGCCGGAAGGATCAAGCGCGGTCGGTGTTAGCTCTCTTCCAGATCCCAGCCCAGCTTCTCCTTTATTATCACGTAGCTCATCTCCGGAGGTATGGCCCCCGCCTCGGTGCATATTATGTCGAGGTTCCCGACGGTGACGTTAACCATCTCCGGATAGACCGCCAGATAGTTGCACATCTCTACGGGATCCAGCTCGCCCATTTCCAAGGAAATTGTAACTACTCAGGTATGTTGATTGGTTTCCCGATTGCGATCCTGTACTTTCTGGCAAGAAAAATAACCGCGGAGGGCGCAGAGGAACGCAGAGCAGTTAACCATTTATTTCCCCTCCGCGCCCCTCTGCGTACTCTGCGGTTATA
>DAOG01000107.1:1179-8416 GCA_002501765.1 Methanosaeta sp. UBA204 | reverse complement strand
GGTTTTCCTGCCAGCCCCTTCCCTCTACAGGCATTACCCTGCCTCATCGGTACTATGAGCTGGTCCGACTCCCAGAGTGTCATTTGTATGATCTTACCGTTCATAGGCTTGATCCCGCATACTCCCGAAGGAGAACACTCTGGGCCTCCCGAGTTCCGATAATAACCATTTGATACCATGCCATGGTCTCAGACCCCGTCGGGCTCGCATCGCCTCGCCAAGATGTCCCAGAGCTCTCTGCTATATTCCAAGACCGGAGATTAGGATCAACGGCGATGAGAGTACTGCCTTCCGTCAAAGCCAAAACGTCGGCCACCGACACGATGCACATTTCGAGGCTCAATCCCTTCACTTTCGTTACGGCCCAGTATCCCATTCCCTTGGCTTCACAACAGCCCGTTACCGGACTGGGTGCAAGGTTCAGTTCTGAGGTGGTGGCTAGCCTTTCCTCAAGCTGGATTTTCACCAGCTGGTTATTACAAGCTTATCTCGGCGCACAACTTTATGTGCTCAAGTAAATCCGACCGAAGGGAGGATTTTCTTGTCCATGCCCGGCACAGCGGTGTTTTTTTCGTCAAGTCTATCATTTTTTTACCGAGGAACGTCTAACTTCCTCAGATTGCCACAATCAATATATACAAACAAAACTTCATGAGTATCGTAGGTCTATAAGTGGCCAGCTTTCTGAGCCGAAAGCTCCTCGTTTGGAGGTATCTAGGTGAGAATAGGCATTTATCTAATCGGGTTGATATTGGTTCTTGCAGTTATTTTTTCTGGATGTATTGAAGAAGAGAAAGAAACGACCGTGGTGAAGATAGCAGCTCTTCAGTCGCTTACCGGGGATCTGGGCACCTACGGGGGGCCGATGACCGACGCCATGGAGCTAGCCGTAAAGGAGATAAACGAGAATGGTGGCGTGCTCGGCGGAGAGCTTCGTCTGATCGTCGAGGACACCCAGACCTCTGAGGTTCCTGCGGCGGACGCCGCCAACAAGCTGGTCAAGGTGGACAAGGTTCCGGTGATAATCGGAACTACCGGGAGCGGACCCAGCTCTGCGATAATAGGTATAACCACCGGAAACGAGGTGGTCCAGATATCTTCCTCGAATACGGGCGTTGAGTTTACCGACTATCCGGACGACGACTTCTACTTCAGGACCTGTCCTTCCGATGCCCTGCAGGGGAGGGCCATGGCTAGACTGGCCCTGGACAAAGGCTATAAGACGGTCGCCACCCTCGTTCTGAACAACCCTTACGGCATCGGCTTTGAGGACGTCTTCTGCGAGGTCTTCAAGAAAAGGGGTGGAGAGGTGATCGAGTCCGTGAGGTACGATCCTGCCCAGACCATCTTCGACTCGGAAGTGGCGCGGATCATCTCAAAAAATCCCGATTTTGTCATGCTGGTGGCTTATCCCCAGACAGGAAGCGTAATATTGAGAACTGCCTATGAGAAGGGCCAGCTGGATGGCGAGGTAGACTGGCTGCTCTCTGAGGGGCTCCGGGACGAGAACCTTGCGGAGATGGTCGGCAAGAACGTATCGGGAAAATACATCGTAGCAGGCCTGATAGGGACCACACCCGACCCCAGAGCCGCTGGACCGGCTTATGAGGATTTCAAGCAGAGGTTCTCCGAGGAATACGGGAAAGAGCCTTCTACATACTGCTCGAACAGCTACGATGCGGCCGCAGTGGTGGCCTTGGCCATGGAGCAGGCAGGAGACGCTTCCGGAAGAGCCATCAGGGACAACCTGAGATCGGTGGCCAACCCGCCTGGAGTCGAGGTCACCGACGTCGGAGAAGCTTTAGATCTCATACGTCAGGCTCAAGAGATTAACTATCAGGGAGCCTCCGGTGAGATCACCTTCGATGAGAACGGCGACGTCTCCGGGAGATACGCCATCTGGTCTATAGACGATGATGGAAGCATCCGGTTCGGGCGAACGATAGAACTTGAGTGAGATCTTTCGGGACTTGCTCATTTTTTTTTTGTCATCGGTCAGGTATGATCTTCCTCCAGCTCGCAGAGATCACGAGTGACGAACCCATCCCCCTCCCTCAGCATCTCGCAGACGATTCTTCCGTCGACCAGCCTCAGTATCCTGTCCGTCTTCTCCGCCATCTTCATGTCGTGGGTGACCAGGATGAAGGTCTGGTTCATCTCCCGGTTGAGCTCTCTCAGGAGATCGTAGACCATGTCGGAACTCTTGGAGTCCAGGTTTCCCGTGAGCTCGTCCCCTATGACGATGGAGGGATGGTTCGCCAGCGCCCTGGCGACGGCAACCCTCTGGTTCTGGCCGCCGCTGAGCTGAGTGGGCCTGTTCCCCAGCCGATCCCCCAGTCCCATCTCCTCCAGGAACGTGATGCTTCTCTCCCTGGCCTCTTTTTTGTCCACACCGGCTATGAGCAGGGGCATCATCACGTTCTCCACCGCAGAGAACTCCGGCAGGAGATGATGGTACTGGAAGACGAAACCCAGCTCCCTGTTCCTGAGCCTGGCCCTCTCCTTGGGATCGATCTTGGTGATGTTCTTTTCTTTCAGCCAGATCTCGCCACTGGTGGGTGTGTCCAAAAGGCCTATCATGTTGAGGAGGGTGGACTTACCGCTGCCGCTGGGGCCCACTATGGCCAGAAACTCCCCCTCCTCGATTATCAGATCCATGCCGTCCAGAGCCACGACCTCCACCCCGTCCTCGTAGATCTTTCTCAGGTTCTTAATCTCGATTATGTTACTCACTGGCGATCGCCTCCACCGGATCCAGGTTAGATGCCTTGTACGCAGGATAGATCCCGGCTGCGAGGTTGACCAAAAGGGCGAAGAGAGTGACGTAGGCGAAGGTCTCCAGGTCCAGAGCCACGGTCATATGAGTGGCTATGTAAACCTCGCTGGGAACCTCGATCGTTCCGATCACCCTCGCGGCCACGCAGGCAAGAGCCCCGCCCAGAAGCGCGGACGGCGGCCCCAATATCACGCTCTCCAGGATGAAGATCTTCATGATCGATCCCCGGGTCGCTCCCATGGCCATGAGTATCCCGATCTCTTTTGTCCGGCGGGTTATGATCATGATCATGGTGTTGGCTATGCCGAACCCGGATATTATGAAGATCAATAGGTAGAATAGATAAGAATAGACCTGCTGGGTATCCAGCTGTTCCAGGATGTCCCTGCTCTGCTCCTGCCAGCTCTGGGCCTTGTAGCGGGTCTCGATGTTCAGGTCGTCGGCTATGACTGGGGCGGCGTAGATGTCGGTGAGCCTCACCCCCACCTCGGAGACCACGTCCCCCTCGCCCAGAAGGTCCTGAGCCGTCTCCAGGGGAAGGTAGACCAGGGTCTGGTCCAGACCGGTCCCGGTCTCGATGAACCCTGCCGCCGTCACCCGGACCGACCTGTTCTGTCGGATCAGGCGGAAGTCGTCACCCCGTTTCAGCTCCAGATCTTCCGCCAGGTCCGTACCCACCACGGCAGAGTGCATCTTGAACCTGAGGTCATAGTAGTCACCCCAGATCATGTCCTCCTGGACCTTCAGCAGCTTATCCTCCTGGTGGGGATACGCTCCGACGAAGTTGACACCCTCCACGTTGTCCTTGTACTTCGCCGCCACCTTTCCTATCAACCTGGGCGAGACCGCCTCGACCTCGGGATGATCCAGGATGATCTTGGAAAGGGTCCTATAGAGCGTGATGTAGTCCTCATCCTCTTTGGGGTCCACGATTAGGTGAGGGCTGTTCTCGACGGTGTTGGAGATGAGGTTCTCTCTATATCCTTCCGTGAGTCCCATCAACACCATTATAACGGCCACGGCGAGCGCCACAGATAACACTGTGAAGAGGACCATCCTGGGGTTTCCAAGAATGTGCCTATTCGCTACGGTCCATTCGAACATCTCTTCAACCTCTCAACGCGACCACCGGATCCAGCTGCGACGCATTGTGTGCGGGGTATACCCCGGCGGCGACGCTCAGAACGAGGGCGATCAGGGTGAAGGCCAGAAGGTCCCAGGGATCGACCAAGAACTGGATGACGATCGGCTGTGGTGCGGTAGGCGCCGTGACCGTATACTCCTGGCTGTGGAGGTAGACCGAGACGAGATAACCCAGGGCGCAGCCGAAGATCCCTCCCATCAGTCCCAAAATCCCGCTCTCGAAGAGGAATATCCTTCTGATGCTGGACCGGTTGGCGCCCATGGCCATCAACATCCCGATCTCCTTCGTCTTCTCCAAAACCAGCATATTCATAGCGTTGGCGATCCCGAAGGTGGCTATCACCATGACCAGTATCAGGATCAGGTTGTTGGAGAAGGTCTCGATGTCTATGGCTTCCTGAAAATCGGGAAACATGGTCCGCCAGCTCTTGGCTTCGTACCCCAGAGCGGATATCTCGGAAGCCACGGCGTCTGCCTGGTAGGGGTCTTCCAGATGGATGTTGATGGACGATATCACGTCACCTTCATCCATGAAGTCCCTGGCCGTATCCAGCGATACGAAGACCGACTCATCCCATTCGGCAACCCCGGTATCGAATATCCCCACCACCACCAGGGTGAGGGGTTTGGCGTCGGGAAAGGTCGCCCTCACGTTCTCTCCCAGCTTCACGTCCAGTTTATCGACTATCTTCTGGCCGAGGACCACCCTCCTTCCGTTCTGGATGGCATAGAGGTCGCCTGCCACCATGTATTCGTCTCCTAGCTTGGTGACCTTGTTCAGCTCTACGGATATGACCCCCTGCAGGGCCACGTTATCCACGTTATCCTCGTAGGCCAAAGTGGCGGTAGTGGCGAGGGTAGGAGAAACGGCGATCACCCCCGGGATGGCCCAGATCGTCTCCATGAGGGTCTTGTAGAGGTAGATGTACTCCTCGCCCTCCTTGGGGGTAACCAAGATGTGTGGGGCGAGCTCGAAGAATATGCTGAAGAACGATTCCATGCTGCCGTTCATGAGCGATCTGGAGACGATGGTAATGGCCACCGCCAGACCGACCGCGCCCACCGCGAGTATGGTCTGCCGCTTTTTGACTCTGATATGTTTCATCGCCACGGACAGCTCGAACAAGGTATCACTCCGGGGGACATGATGGGAATCTTTTATCGATCCAATGAATGTTATTTATAAAGATCGCACCCAGGCTCGTGCGACGCTCATCCGGACATGCATGAAGGCTTCGCCCATAACGGGTTCGGATCTTACAGCTCGACCTTCTCGACCTCCTCCACGGTATAGTCCTCGTGGACTATCTTGGAGAGGCGTCTTACAAATAGGGTGGGGTTCTCCGCCTGGAAGATGTTCCTGCCTATGGACAGACCGCTGGCACCGACGTCGATGGCGTCTCGGACCATCTCCAGGACCTGGTGTTCGGTATCCATCTTCGGGCCGCCGGCGATGACCACCGGAACGCTACACCCTTTTACCACCTCCTTGAAGGTCTCGGGCGATCCTGTGTAGTTGGTCTTGACGATATCCACCCCCAGCTCGGCACCGATCCGGGCGGCGTGTTTGACGTACTCCACGTCGTGTTCCGATTTCACCTTCTTGCCCCGGGGGTACATCATGGCCAGCAGGGGCATGCCCCACAGATCGCAGGTCCTGGCCACCTTTCCCAGGTCTGCCAGCATCTGGGCCTCGTCATCGGCGCCCACGTTGACGTGGATGCTCACGGCGTCGGCTCCCACCCTGATACCGTCTTCCACCGAGGTCACCAGAACTTTGTGGTTGGGGTCCGGCCCCAAAGAGGAGCTGGCCGAGAGGTGGATTATCAGGCCGACGTCTCTGCCGTATCCTCTGTGGCCATGGAGGGGGAGGCCCATGTGGCCCAGAACGGCGTTGGCCCCGCCTTCGGCCACCTTGTTCACGGCGTCCTCTAGATCTATCAGCCCCTCGATGGGGCCGACTGTCAGGCCGTGATCCATGGGCACGATGACAGTCTTGCGTGTCTTCCTGTCCAGGATCCGCTCCATGCGGATCGCCTTTCCAGTCTTGTTCATGGGGTGGGGCATGCAAAGAGGAAAATTAAAGTTGATGGTCGAGACGAAAAATAGGATGAAGTTGCTGCGTGACGAAGAATAATGAACGGATCCTCGATGGCTGGCGGATCCATCCAGATGAAGACCATCGAGACGGTGCTCTTCCGAAGACCGGCCGAGATGACCGGTTCGACCGTTTTATTTATCAACTCAGGTGTCTAGAACCTATGGGGGTTATTATGAATAAGTTTGAAGCCGTTATTCTAGGACTGGTGGTGCTTCTGGTATCAACCAGTTTCTGCATGGCCACCGAAGACGACGATAGATCGAAGCTGATCGTCTCCGGAACCGGCCAGGCCACCACAACACCGGACATGGTTACCGTGGTTCTGGGCGTGGAGACAAAAGACGAGAGCGCCAGTGTAGCAGCGACCCGGAACGCACAGCTCACCGCGGATACCATAGACGCCCTGATCGGGGCGGGGGTGAATAAAGACGATATCAAGACCACCCGCTACACCATCTATCCCAGGAGAGACTGGATCGATGGCAAGCCCTCTGATACGGTGGAGTTCGAGGTGTCCAACCAGATCACCTTTACCATGGATCTCATAAATGAGACCGATGTGGGCGTGGTTCTGGACGCGGCGGTGAGCGCGGGCACCAACACCGTGAACAGCGTATCCTTCGGGCTGCGAGATCCTGCGCCGCTCATGGAAGAGGCTCTAAAAGATGCTGTAGCCAACGCCAAGAAAAAGGCGGAGGTCATCTCCGGGGCGGCGGGGGTGTGTCTGGGCAAGATATTGACTATTTCCGAGGGAGGTCCTTCGCCCATACCTCGTGGCGATGTGATGTTCTTAAGGGCTGAGGCTCCTGGAGCGTCTACGCCTATTGTTCCAGGTGATGTCGAGGTGAGCGCTGGCGTTTCCCTGATCTACGAGATCCTGTAGCGGTTCCGCCGGTGTTTTATTTTATTTTTTTTGTGGTTATAATAGGTGACGGATATGTGACAATGTCAAGATAAAGCAAGATATTCATCGAGAAAATCTCATCATAGACGTGGATCATAGGCTGCTTAGGGTGGTATTCGTTGAGATCTGGTGCATGGTTCAACAATAGGGTGAATGGATATGGATTCAATGTGACAATGTCAAGCTATTACCCCCGTTCTATAGCGGGTGTGTATGCTATGTGATATATAAATTACTTATATTTCACGGGGATCTATCGGATGGTAGTAGATATGTGACAATGTCAAGATAATCGTAACTACTCAGGTATGTT
>DAOG01000107.1:0-1062 GCA_002501765.1 Methanosaeta sp. UBA204 | reverse complement strand
TGTTTGGTTACAGTATGCCCCATGTATCGGGTAGTTCCTGCATAGTGAAGTCCTCCGATAGTGGTTTAGGTACCTGAGTAGTTACAGATAATCTATATGGCCGAAAGTCATGTAATAGCTTATGGGCAACCCATCTTTGAAGTTCTCCCTTTCTTTTGTCATGAAAATGACGACCCAGGCTGCCGGTGCCTGCCGATTTTCATTCTTCGGGCATGAGACTGGTATCATGGGCATTTACCTCTTACAACCTCATCTGGGTTATTTACGGTAGCGCAACGAATTTTCTGTACGTTCTCACTAACGTGTGGTGCCGCCCAGCCCCCGGTTCTCCGATGCGAAGCGCATGCGACGGCCTCGCGCCCTGAGCCTGGAGCCGCCCAAGTTTGACAGGCCGACGAATAAGATGGGGGCAGGTAGTTGTGCATCTTCGCCATCGAGGATCGCGGTGGCCTACGACGAAGCCTTCTGTTTTACTACCAGGAGAACTTCGATCTCCTGTGGGCCCTGGGCGCGGAGCTGGAGTTCTTCAGCCCCATGAAGGACGGCCTGGCCAAGTCGGTGATCTCCGAGAAGAAATAGCACAGGATGGCCGGGGTTCTGCCCGCGAGCACGATCATGACCGGGCGGCTCCAGGCGTTGGGGTACGTGGAAGGCAAGGTCGTGTGGGAGAATCCTGTGGCGGCAACGGGCAAGACGATCCGGGAGCACGAGTTCCGCTGCTCTTGGATGAACTGCGCCCGGGATGCAAGGTTCGCGTACAGGTTCACCAGGGGAAAAGGGATCCTGAACGACAAGGACGGGCCGACGGAGCTGAACGCGCCGGGGAGCTACCTGCACACTCATGTGTATTCGTATCCGATGGGTAGGTTCGTGGGGGGTGCAGGGAGTGCGGGAGAGGTAAGGCGGAAGGGCATCGAGAGGTTGTGGGGCATCCTTGGCGGTTGACTGGCCTTTTCATCATCCATCCTTTATCACCCTTTCAATCCTATCTAAAAACTTTTCAGCGTCTTCGATCAACGATTTTACCTCTTCCGTTGAAAATTCTCATGGTGCCCCAAATCT
>DAOG01000108.1 GCA_002501765.1 Methanosaeta sp. UBA204 | reverse complement strand
TCAAGCACACGCGCAAGGACTGCCTCATAGACCGATTCGAGTAACGATCGAGGGTCCAACTGTATTCCCACCTTCGTGGGAATGACGAGTGCATGATACGATATTTTACGCATGACTCGACACTAGAGGGGAATATCGACATCTGAAGGCAAAAAGTGGGAACTTTGAGTCTATGAATTATGGGCGTTTCGGCACACAATCTCCGAGGACGTGATGGCATAGACGACAGAGAAGCCAAACCTTTTCATCAGGCACCAAGCAGGTCTAACCATGTTCGAACCAGATGAGGAGTCTACAGTCTTCGATATCGTCTGCGGCATCCTAGATATCACGCCCGATGATATGATGAAGATAGGCGATACAACCAAGAAAGTGTTCTTTGATCCCTGTGTCGAAAACGAGGAGGTGGCTCTCGAACGGCTCAAGGGTGCTCTAAAAGAGATGTCAAACGAGCAAGCAGTTATAGCAGGCATGTTCATCTCGGGCCTTTTGCGGTGCAACCTTGCACAGCAGTATATGCAAGCGATGACAGAATCAGAAGGCGACCAGGACACTGAGTGAGTGCCGAGAATTCACCTCAACGACCTTGAACCGGTTAATTTGGGATGTTGATCAAGGATAAAGAGTGAGCTAAAGGATTGGGTATGTAAATGTGTAAGCACACTACCCATTCTCATCCCCACGGGTAGCCACAAACTCACCTAGGTCTTTTCTCTCTGCGACCTTATCTCCTCAACAGCCGAAATATCTGTCCACAGGTTCGATATTTCCTCAGAAGCACTCATCAGGTCGTCCCAGGCCCTGTCAGACCTCTGTTTACCAGACTCCACATCGATGATCAATTTCTTAACTTCGGCAAGTTCATGAGACATCTGATTCAGATGTTTTTTAAGCGCTTCTATATCCCGCATTTACGTTGTCCCCCGTGATCTCAGGCACGATGCTGCTATCATTGTCCCATGTCTGAAGACCAACACGATGTTGAGCATGTTCATATTTTGAAATTATCACCTACTTCTCCTCTCTGACGTCTTCAAGGAACTTTTTTTTCCACGCTCTTTGCTATCTCTAACGCCTTATCTCCAGCTTTTTTAGCAACGTCTACAGTCGCCCTAGCCGCATGTTTAGCAAATCCCGCAGTTTTCGTGCCAGATTCTTTTGTTCCTTCGACTATGCCCTCAACAGCCATTTTTGTTAACGTCTCCACTTTCATCCCGGTCTCTTCGGCCCCCCGGACAACGCCTTCCATGGTATCCCTGGCTACAGCTTCCACCTTCTCTTTTGTGGGTTCCGTCTCACTCAATGCCTTCTTTACAGCGTTTTTGGTAATTTCTGCCACTTTTACTTTCAGATCTTCACCTTTGTCGGCAGCCTTCACCAAAGCCTCTCTGACCGTTTTTGTCACATGACTCTCTTCCATTTTTTACCTCCTTTCAATTACGTAGAACCCCGACTCCTGATTTTTTTATGCTTTCAATTGATATACGATTTTCGGTCGCGTGGGATATAGGGTTACGATGAGCCCGAGGCCTCTTCGAGTTTCTCATCCAGGCTGGATCGGACCTGAGCGAATATCTCTTCGATCTTTTCCGAGCGGGGGATGACGTCACAGATGCTCTCCAGGTACTGCCTCTCGTGGATGGCCTCGTACGTGGGCCCGAAGTTGATATCATAGATCCAGCCCATCAGGAGCAGCTTGAAGTCGTTCAGGTTCTCCAGGTGGTCGATCTTCACCATCCCTCCTGCCATCATATCCTGGTAAACGCCCTCCGATATCCCGGGGGTATCGGGAAGGCCGAGCTCCAGGGCGCTGTTCTTCTCGCCGCCGTTCCGGTGGCAGTAGTCGATGACCACCCGCCAGATGTCCAGCTTATCGGCGTCACGAAGCAGCTTGGTGAAGAAAAGGCAGCGTTCTGTTTCGTCTCGCGGCAGGTCCATGCGGTTGTGGTAGGAGACCGTGCGCAGGATGATGTCCTGTGTCGGTCTGTCCAGTTCGTCCAGGACGCCTTTTTCCTGGAGGATCTCTGTCCCCAGCCGGGCGTGGTCCGCGGATCTGCGATCCACGAAGGTGTGATAGCGGGCGTACTGCTCGAAGCGCCCGACGTCGTGAAAAAGAGCGATCGTCTCCGCCAGGCGCAGATCTTCATCGTTCAACCCCAGCCGTCTTCCCAGAGCCAGGATCTCTTTGCACACCCGTCTGGTATGTTCCTCCTTCAGGGCGATGTTCATATGTTGGTCGTGATCACCGGACTCGAAGGTCTGTACGTAGGATGCGAACCAGCGTTTCAGGCGTTCCAGGGTCTCTTCGTCCATCTTCATCGATCACCGTCTGCTTATTCGTCCGCAGGGTCGGCGCCAGGTCGTTCGTGGTGGGGCCTCCCGGCTTCGGCAGGATCTTGTCTAGATTACTTATAACCTTAACTCCGCATAGCTCAGGGGGATCGCCATAGAGAGCGAGGAGATTGTGCTCATAAGGGACGACCTGATGGATGCGGTTGCCGCGGTCCAGCCGAGTAAGAAGATGATGTCCAGGGTAAAGCTGAACCTCTTCGAACTTGCCCGTTAGTCGATCTCTACTTTTCTGAAACGATCTATTATTAGTTTTAATAAAAATCGACGTTCTGTTGGATTCACTCCAGCTTCTTATGGCACAACCACCAGTCGTAGCACTCGTACTTTTCGAGCCTCTCCTTGGCGGCCTTCTCGTCGGTCGGCGGCGGTATTATGACCTCGTCGCCTAACAGCTCGCTGTTGGGCCAGTTCGCAGGCATCGCCACCCCGTTCTCGTCCGAGACCTGCAGAGCCTTGACCACTCTCACGATCTCGTCCATGTTCCGCCCGATCTCCTGGGGATAATAGATCATCAGCCGGATCACGCCCTCGGGGTCCACGATGAAGACCGCCCGCACCGTGTTCGTTCCCTTCCCAGGATGGATCATCCCCAGCTTCGCAGCGACCCTGCCAGTATCGTCTGCGATTATGGGGAACCGGATGTCCACGTCCATATTCGCTCTGATCCACTCGGTCCATTTCATGTGAGAGAATACCTGGTCTATGGATAGTCCCATGAGCTCGCAGTTGAGTTTCTCGAACTGGTCCCTCCTCTTCTCGAAGGCCATGAACTCTGTGGTGCATACCGGCGTGAAGTCTGCGGGATGGCTGAAGAGGACGAGCCACCTGCCTGAGAAGTCGTCCGGTATCTTCATCGGTCCATGAGTGGTCTGGACCCTCATCTCGGGGAGCTTCTCGCCGATCAGGGGGATGCCTCCCGTCCCTTCCATCTGATTTTCTTCCATGGTATTCTACCTCCGTCTATCTACTCATCTTCCTATTGTATATAATGTATGACATTATATGCTCAGTTTGATTCACCCTCGATCTTCCGGGGTCTCGATCTCAGAGTACCACTTCCTTGAAATTATCGAAGCCTACCTGGTCGATGAACGCTCCCAGGCGTTTCTTCTCGGCGTTCTCCTTGTAGTAGACGATGATACGATCGACCAGCTCCAGTGCCTCATCATCGGTGAGCTTCTCTGCCAGCACCTGGCCTATCCTGGGCTTGCGCCCGCCACAACCGCCCACCAGAACGTTCCAGCCCTTCGCCTTGCCTATGAGTCCCACGTCCCTGAACTCAGGATCGGCACAGGAGTTGGGACAACCGGAGATCCCCATCTTGAATTTCGCCGGCATCTCCATGCCGTGGTACTTCTCATCCAGTTTCAGACCCACGCCCACGGAGTCCTGCAGCCCACGTTTGCAGAAGGTGGTTCCTGGACAAATCTTGACGCTTCTCACACACAACCCGATCGCCGCGCCCGGCTTCATGCCCAGGTCTGCCCATATGTCGTCGAGGTCCTCCCGTCTCAATCCCACGATGACTATCCGCTGCGCGGAGGTCAGCTTCAGCGCTGCGGCATTGTACTTCTCCGCCACCTCGGCGATCTTCTTGAGGCCTGCAGGGTCTATTATGCCGCCAGCGATGTGTGGCGCGATCGCATAGGTCTCCTTGTCTCGCTGTAGGATAGCCCCTTTTTTGGGTAGGTCTTTGGTCATATCATTTCCTCCAACTGGCGAGTAATCTTTTGATTTCTATCTTATATATAGCCGCGGTTCTGTTATATCCTATATTCCGCAGGTGTAATACGTATAAAAACAATTTTCTAGGCCATTTTACATCACAATACTTTACATAATGTGGGATGATATCGTATAATTTGTTAGCTAAATCATGTCACACCGCAGAGATAGCCCTTTAGAGCCCTACATCAGATTCTTCGAAGCCTGGCCAACACACAATTTACAATTTATATAGTTAAAATAAATTTACAATTTCTCACGACCAGCAGGTGTCCCCTCAAGCATAATATTTTTCACAGTTCGGCCCAAATAGCCTTATGATTTTCCTGAGCTCATCGTTTAAATTTGTGACTTGTGTATGTATACTTGAAGCTAAATGTACTGTTGCTTCGTTCACACCCAAGAACTTTGAGAAGACTTACTTCAAGGTAGGTCTCTGTGTTGGTTTTCCGAGTTGGTTGAGTACCTTGACATTGTCACATATCTACTGCCGTCCGATAGATCCCCGTGAAATATACGTAATTTATATATCGCATAGCATACATACCTTCTATAGAAAGGGGGTAATAGATACGTTCTTTAAGTTGCGCGCTCCAGACCTGTGTCTGACATCCGTTGTATTAGGGCAGATTCATATGAGATACTCGGAATATTTCCGCACCAGGACCCGCCTTGTTGATAAACAAGCACGTCAATACCTTGAAGGTTTACTGGTTGTTAGAGGACGTGGCAATATAAGCAAATATGCCAATAAGGCTGATATGTTGACCGTCTAGGATGTGAAGGAAATTCTTGAAGTGACCCTGCCACAAAAGGTGCTTACCGACGAGGACCTGGTGGGTCTTATTAAGAAAAAGCATAAAGCAAGATATTCATCGAGAAAATCTCATCATAAACGTAGATCGTAGGCTGCTTAGAGTAGTATTCGTTGAGATCTGGTGCATGATTCAACAATAGGGTGAATGGATATGGATATGGATATGGATTCAATGTGACAGTGTCAAGATAAGAGGGCGTGTAGTAGACCCCGCCCGCCTTCCTCACCTCCGGCTTGTACTCCACCTTGGCCCGGTGGCCGGGTGTGAGGCTGATCACCTTGCCCAGGAACTGCTCGTAGACGTGGCCCAGGATCTCTGCGGGCAGTACCGAGAACTCGTAAGGACTGTCAGGATAATAGAGGCTCCTGAGGATCTCCTTGAGCGACTTGTCGTCGATCTCCAGGCCGAGGGTCAGCTCGTCGGCAGGTTCCTGGCGGTCCGGGTCATCCTGGAAATGGAACAACCCCGAATTGTACCGCTCATCAGCACGGTGAAAGAACTCGCAGAGCCTGGGGTACACCCTGGAGCCTTCCAGAAGGGACTGAAGCCAGCCGTACTTCTCTATACCCCGGTCTTCGCAGATACGGAGGAAGATGATCCTGTCGATGGTGCGCTGAACGGCGAAGTTGAGATCTCTGGTGGAGAGGTCTGGGTTTCGGAGGGCGATGTTTCTAGCGAGCATATCCCGCCAGCTTTCGATCTCCTTGAGAAAAGCGGCATCAACTTCGGCTGTTCCTCTCTTACGCTTGCTCGATTCGACGTACTTATCGAAGGAGCCTTTGAGCACCGCATCCTGGGAGAATATGGCGGCGATCTCATCCCAGCGGTCGACGTACTCTTTGTAGGTGAGATACATGGTACGCGCCTTAGACGATCTGTCAGTCTTCACCGGCTGGATACGACCATCATAAACTGCCAGCTCCTCAAAATCGGTAAGGATGCCCAGGGGAAGTTTGGCAGACCAGGAATACCGTCGGAGCTGGAAGGCTGGGCTGATATCGTCTTTGAGGTTGACCGAGGGTTTCTTGGCTTCGACGAAGAACTTGCGGGCACCCCCTATACGGAAACAATAGTCTGGGGCCTTGGTAGATCCACCCACCTTTATGGCGTCTTCGTGGATTACGTCTTTGTAAGCCTCTGCATAGCCCTTTTCGTTATCCACATCCCATCCAAGAGCTTTGAAAAAGGGATCGACGAACTCACGCCGGAGCTGGGTCTCGTTATAGTGGCCTGATAGGTACGAATCGATGTTGCGGTCGAATCGCTCAACTAGTTCGATGATCTCCTTAGGCGCTGCCACGTGTTCACCCTCCGGTAAACTCCAGGTTTGTCTTTGCTTAATAAAGTTAGTAACTACTCAGGTATGTTGATTGGTCTCCCGATTGCGATCCTGTACTTTCTGGCAAGTAAAAATAACCGCGGAGGGCGCAGAGGAACGCAGAGCATTTAACCATTTATTTCCCCTCCGCGCCCCTCTGCGTACTCTGCGGTTATATTCCGTGTTTGGTTACAGTATGCCCCATGTCTCGGGTAGT
>DAOG01000040.1 GCA_002501765.1 Methanosaeta sp. UBA204 | reverse complement strand
AACCGATGTATTGAGCCCTTCCATATAGGCAGATGTCCAGCTCTCTGGGCCTGGAAGAGAACGTGGAGTTTGTCGGGTTCATCCCCGATGGCAAGATAGTACAATATTATAATAGATCCGATTTGTTCATACTGCCGTCCATCTCCGCAGAGCAAGAAGGGTTTGGGATGGTCTTGTTAGAGGCGATGGCATGTGGTAAGCCAGTAATCAGCACAGATATCGTTGGTGTTGCGAAGGATCTTATGGAGGACGGCGCGGGCATCATTGTGGAACGCAGGGATGCGAGAGGTCTGGCAGAGGCGATATTATATATCCTACAAAACAAAGATCGTGCTGGAATGATGGGGTCTGCGGGGAGACGTCTGGTGAAAGAGAAGTACAGCTGGGGAGAGATGGCAGAGAGGGTCAGGAAGGTGTATCGAGAGATGGTATATCGGGATGAATAAAGATCTTTTGAAGTTGAGATGAATGAAGGCAGAATTCACAAATCATGCAAGAGATAAATTTTTAATTCTAGAAAAACATAATTTTCGAATAAATGAAGAAACTGTGATAAAAACCGTTGAAGAACCAGAGAAAGTTAAGTCTGGCAGAAAAGGCCGGTTGATCGCAGGAAGAGCGATAGATGAGAACCATTTATTAAGGGTCGTATACGAAATAAAGGATGATCGACTGATAATAGTTACGTTCTACCCAGCGAGGAGTGATAGATATGAAGATAGGGTATGATCGGGAAGTGGATATACTCATGATTGAAATTTCCGATGAGAACATAGATTATGCTGAGGAAGCTGGCCCCATGATAATACATTTTACAAAGGATAACAAACCTGTGCTGATAGAGATCCTTGATGCCAGCGAGTTCCTCGCAGATGTGACGAAAATATCCATGAGAACCACAACCAGGCGTGTTGTAGAGGCTAAAACATAAATTATGGTGCCGAATCGCCTTGAGTTGTACTCAGAAATGAGAAAAAAAAAAATCCATCCGTTCGGCCGGATTTACTTGAGCACACAAACTTTATGTACAATCAAAAAAAAGCGCGCCAAAGGCCAGCCTGCTCACCGGAGACGTCCGCTTACCGGTACCCCTTCCATTTCGCCTCCAGCTCCGGATCCTCCAAAGTCTCCATCACGTAATCCGCGAGCTGTGCGCCGGTGGCGCCATCGGACCGACCGGTGAGCACCACCTTCTTCTCGAACTGGCCACAGACGTCCAGCGCCATCTCCAGCCTCCTGGCCTGTACCTCGAACCCCACATGTCGTAGGAGCATCACCACCGCTCGCATCATGCTGGAGGGATCGGCGTACTCGGCCCTTCCTTCCTCCACCATCCTGGGCGCGGACCCGTGGATGGCCTCGAACATGGCGTACCTCTTCCCGATGTTGGCACTTCCTGCGGTGCCCACGCCACCTTGGAACTCCGCCGCCTCGTCGGTGATGATGTCTCCGTAGAGGTTGGGCAAGACCACCACTTTGAACTGGGTGCGCCGCTTGGGGTCCACCAGCTTGGCGGCCATGATATCGATGAACCACTCGTCCAGCTCGATGCCCGGATAATCCTGGGCCACCGCCCTGGCCATCTCCAGGAACTTGCCGTCGGTGGTCTTGATCACGTTGGCCTTGGTGACCGCAGTAACCTTATCGATGCCGTTATTTTTGGCGTACTCGAAGGCGAGCCTCACGATCCGCTCCGCACCCGGGTTGGTGATCACCTTGAAGTCAAAAGCCAGATCGTCGGTTACGTTTAGCCCCTTGCTCCCCAATATGTAGGCACCTTCGGTGTTCTCCCTGAAAAATATCCAGTCTATGCCCTGGTCAGGAACCTTCACCGGCCTGACGTTGGCGAAGAGATCCAGCTCCCGGCGCATGGCCACGTTGGCGCTTTCCAGGTTGGGCCAGGGATCGCCCTTCTTGGGGGTGGTGAGAGGGCCCTTGAGGATCAGGTGACAGCTTTTAATCTGCTCAAAAATGTCGTCGGGGAGGGTCTCCATGAGCTTGGCCCGGTTCTCGATGGTGAGCCCTTCGATGGTCCTGATCTCCACATCCCTATCTTCTATCTCTTTGCTGAGGAGCCTCTCCAGGACCCTTCTGGCCTGGCCGGAGATGTAAGGACCGATGCCGTCGCCACCCACCACCCCGATCACGAGAGGTCTCTGCTGGGAGTAGTCGATCCAGTCCTGGTCGACCTTCATCCTCTCGACACGATCCAGTTGTTCCTCCAGTAACGCTTCGAAGTGTTCTTTCGCCTTCTTTATGACCTCATTTTTGTCCATATTATCATGACCTTCGGATAAGTATCGTGATCCTGGTTTAACCATGCTTTTGTATAACTAACCATCTACGACAGAGCTATAAACTAGATGGTACATCGCGGTGAACATGGTAGCTCAGGAGATCATATTCTACGCCTTAATATTTATGATAGTCTTCCTGGTGGTTAGGATTATCATCAAGATCCGGCGTGGCTACTGATCATAGGCTAGTGGGGCCCGGTACAACCCGAAAATCTAATAACCGATACGAGATATCTTCAGCATATGTTTCCACCGGTGATTGCTACAGTGGGCGGGAGCGGGACCCGGCTCTACCCGCTAACTCTCGACCAGCCGAAGCCTTTAGTGGACCTCTGCGACACGGCCATAATAGCGATCCTATTTCGGGTACTGGCCAACCAGGGCTGTCGGTGGTTCATATTGGGAAGCAAAGGAGCCCAGAACACCCTGGCTCTGAACAACTACTTCAAGGCGGGAGAAGGTTTCTTCAAGAGGCTGGGGATAAATGACCACAAGGAGTTCGGATACCAGCCCCAGTACGACGACCGGGGCAGCGCCGATTCTCTGAGGTACTGCGCAAACTACTTCGACCTCAACGAAGACGTACTCGTCGTCTCTGGTGATAACGTAATCGACATCGACCTGAAAGACCTGATCGATTTTCACCACAAGAAGAGATCGATACTTACCGTGGTCCTGAAAAAACTGGACCCGGAAGAAAACATATCCGCATACGGGGTTGCAGATATCGGCGACGACCTCCGCATAAGGAGTTTCGTAGAGAAGCCTGAGCCCGGCAGAGAACCCAGCAGGATGATCAACACCGCCTTCTACCTATTCTCACCCGAGATTCGCGAGATACTTTGTGACGTGGAAGAAGCGGCAAGAGACATCGGCGGCGATCTGATCCCCTACCTCACAGATCAAGGCTATCCTGTCTACGGGTACCCCGTAAATGGTTACTGGATCGATATCGGTACCCCGGAAAGGCTACTCCAGGCGGCGATGGACGTTTTGGCAAGCAAGATCGAGCACTACGCCTTCAGGAACGTGTACCGTCCTCACCAGTGGATCCACCCCAGCACCCTGAGCAGGATCGAGAAGCGCCTGGAATCGGGCGAGATCGTGCTGAGAGGAAACGTCTTCGTCGGACGCAACTGCAAGATAGAGAAGGGCGTGGTGATAGAGAACTCCCATCTGGGTCACACCGGCCTGATCGAGAGAGACGTTACGATCAAGAACAGCATGGTGATGAGCTTCTCCAACATAAAGCGAAGCTCGGTGCTGAACAGAGCCATCGTGGGACGGAACTCCACAATCGGGACAAACTGCCACCTGGACGCAGATAAGCTCTGCCCCAACACCAAGATACCGGTGGTGGGCGAGGACGTCGTTCTGCCCAAAGAGTCCACAGTGGGTCCGGGGACCAGAGTAGCCCCGCTGAGACATAGCTACAAGATCCTGGCCACCGGGAGGTTCCTTCAGTTAGGAACCGACGATGGAAATATATATTTTTGCGAGAAATGAATATCCTACCAGAAGCGCTCCCAGCCGGTCTCCACTGGCATGAGCCTGAACTTCTCGCCGTTTTCGATCAGGTACTTGTTGAGATCCTCGGGGCCCTTGAAGAACGACTTGTCTCGCAGGTTGTCGTAGATATCCTCCGACGTGAACCCGCTCAGCTCGCCCCGGCCATAAACTACCTTCTCTATGGTATACCAGATGTCATCGAACTTTCTGAGACTTCCTGTCACTTCCACCATCCAAGACCACCTCTGATAGAGGTTCCAGCCCTGATCGGATAAGAATGTTTCGTTCATACGAGTAAATCCTCCATCCGGTCGGATTCGCTCAGGATATATAATGTTATACATTGTATACAACAAGAAAATCCTCCTTCCTGTCGGATTTGCTCTGAGCATATAATGTTATACATTATATACAACGAGAA
>DAOG01000017.1:6746-33270 GCA_002501765.1 Methanosaeta sp. UBA204 | reverse complement strand
TTAGATGACAGGACACTAGTGGAAAGTGCCAACCTTCGCGATGTTGAAATCAAAGAGGTTAACAAGATGCTGTCCTGCAAGGATGAGAGTAGGGGCTTCTTCACATATGAATGCGAATCCTGTGGGACCTTCGTAACAGTTCACTTTGGGTGTAATAGTCGCATCTGTACGAATTGTGGCAAGAATCACACCGATAAATGGGCCAAGTCCCTCAAGAAAACAATGTTCGATGCGCCACATCGACATGCGGTACTCACGATTCCAGATGCTCTGTGGCTGATTGTAAGGGGAAATCGCGTTTTGCTTAAAGTTTTGATGGACGCGGCAATCCAAGCGATCAACGACACGATTTCACACAAGCACAGAAACTGGAGTGCACCCCTAAAATGATACAACACGTTAAGCAACAAGAACACCAGAGGGGGTGTGATATGGGAAAAACTCGTCGAAGATACACCAGGGAGTTCAAGTTGTCTGTCATTCGGGAGCTAGAATCAGGAATAGCAATTAGCGAGTTGGCCAGGAAACACAATATCCATCCTGCTCTTCCAAGCAGGTGGAAAAAGGAATATTATGAGGATCCAGACAATTCCTTCAGTGGTAATGGCAACACCTACAAGCTCGAAGCAAGAAATGCTGAACTTGAGAGACTTGTGGGTCAGCTCTATGCGGAGAATGACTTTTTAAAAAAAGCTATCACCAACTTGGAGAAGTTCAAAGAAGAGGAGAAGCGATTGGCAAAAAGGAGGTCGAATTCATGAGCATCCAACAAATGAGATCCGACTCTGGTTCACTGTCAATTGAAAGAGCCTGTGAATTGCTTAATCTTCCAAGAATTGAGTATTATCGTTGGATCGATAGAGCTGATTATCGTTCCACAAGAACCCAGGAAGACCCACTCATCCTTGAAGAGATCAGAGAGATACTCATGGAATTCACAGGGTACGGGTATAGAAGAGTAACAAAGGAGCTGCAGAATAGAGGATATGATGTGAATCACAAACGTGTTCTGAGATTGATGCATGATAATGAATTATTATGCAAGAAAAAAAGAACATTTGTTCCAAAGACCACAGATTCGGACCATGATAATCCAGTATATCCCAATATCATCAAGGGTCTGGAGATAACTCATCCTGACCAGGTGTGGGTATCTGATATCACATATATCCAGCTGGATAAAGGATTTGCATATCTGGCCAGTATATTGGATATCTTCACCCGAAAATGTATTGGATGGAATATGTCCAATAATCTTCGAACAGACCTTGCGATGGATGCTTTGGAGATGGCTATCGATATGAGATGGAATTCCGATATCAATGGACTAATCCATCATTCAGATAGGGGTGTTCAGTATACATCACATGAATACACCGATCATCTCAGGGGTCATGGTATTCAGATCAGCATGAGCAGAAAGGGAAATCCCTATGACAATGCATATGCTGAGAGCTTTTTCAAGACACTGAAGGTTGAAGAGGTTTATCTGAATGAGTATTCTGATATCAATGATGCTTGGGACAATATTCAGCGGTTCATCGAGGATGTTTACAATAAAAAGAGGCTTCATTCAGCTTTGGGATACAAGTCACCTGTTGATTTTGAGAAGGAGGTGACTTTAAATACCATTGCTTAACTGTTTGTATCAATCCAGGGGTTCAGTCCATTGCATCGGCGTACTTGCCCTGCATAGCAGCGAGAGCAACGCCTTTGTTATACCATGCCGCGGCATCCTCGGGATCTAGCCTGATGGCTTCGTCGAAAGCCTGGATCGCATCGGCGTACTTGCCCTGGTTATAGAGAGCAATGCCTTTGCTATACCAGGAGACCACGGCAAGCTCAGGACCCACGAACCCCAGCTCCTGAGCCTTGACAGAGGCTGCGTTGGCCTCAGATGTCCTGCCAAGGGCTCCGAGAGCAAGGCCTTTGGCAACCCAGACCGCGGCATCCTCGGGATCGAGCCTGATGACCTCGTCAAAGCACTTGAGAGCTTCAGTGTACTCGCCCTGCATAACGAGAACAAGGCCTTTGGCAGCCCAGGCATTAGCATACTCGGAATCGAGCTTGATGACTTCGTCGAAAGCCTGAATTGCATCGGCGTACTTGCCTAGGTCACCGAGAACACCGCCTTTGTTAAACCAGGTCGTAGCATATTCTGGATCGAGCCTGATGGATTCATCGAAGGCCTGTATCGCATCGGCGTACTTGCCTTGTCTACGGAGAGTTTCGCCTTTGTAATTCCATGCCGCGGCATCCTTGGGATCTAGCCTGACGGCTTCGTCGAAAGCCTGAATTGCATCGGCGTACTTGCCCTGCATGGCGAGAGCAAGGCCTTTGGCAGCCCAGGCCGTGGCATACTCGGGATCTAGCCTGATGGCTTCGTCGTAGGCCAGGATCGCATCGTCGTACTTACTCTGATCATAGAGAGCACGGCCTTCCTCTAGCCATTTCTCTGCGGTCTGCTGGCCACATACGGGCATCACCAGCGCTGCCAGTACCAACATGGCCAAAATCAGTTTCAGTCTCGTCTTAATCACCTGCCTGGGAAAGGAAACGTTCAACACTCAAGAAAAATGTTTCGGTATCATCGCCCTTGTCACGGTGGCTTGCAGACCCCACACGACACGTACCCCGCCGCCCTGGCTTCCTCGGAGCTGGCAAACCATACCCCGTTCTCGGGCTTGATCTTCTTCGCCCACTGGCAGTCTGGATAGTGGTACTTGTCTGACTTCACCGACCCCACATACTTCCCGGCTTCAGTAGGCGTGGGCTCAGGCGTCTCCTCACCTGCCCACCAGTCGTACGGGTCGAACTCGTTGGTGGTGTAGTCCTTCACCTGGGCGTGGCCCGCGTCCACTAACATCCTGTTGAAGTTCTGATCGCCTTCGGGATCCAGGTAGACCACGCAGATGTTACCTTACATAAGACGGTCTGTGGTGCCGATGCCTACTGTTTTTGGGTGCAGATAGGGAGATCAAAAAACAGTTGATCGATTCGCCTGTTATTCATTTGGATGAGACTAGCATACGCATAAAAGGAAAACGAGAATGGCTTCATGTCGCCTGTACAGAGTTTCTGACCTATTATGCGGCTCATCATAGTCGTGGTGCCGAGGCAAACAAGGCGATGGGCATCCTGTTGGCCTTCGAAAGAAGGGGTGTCCACGATGGCTGGAAAGCCTACTTCAAATTCGGCTACCTACATGCCCTCTGCAATGCTCATCATCTGAGAGAGCTCACCGGCATAGCGGAGGAGGAGGGCCAAGAGTGGCCCAATGATATGATAGATCTGCTGCTTGAAATCAAAAAGTCGGCGAAAGAGAGACGATCGATAGATTCATAGTTGGATCCTGCTGGGGTCGAGTAGTTCGAAGTGAGGTACGATCAGATAATCCAGAAGGGTATGCTCGAAAATCCGCCACCTAAAACGCCGGATCGGCCCAAAAAACGTGGTCGAAATAAGCAGACTGCGGCTAAAAACCTGCTGGACAGGTTGTCGATATACCGGCAGGAAGTGTTGGCGTTCATGTACGACCCAGTGGTTCCATTCGACAACAACCTGGCAGAGAGGGATATCAGAATTGTGAAAGTTCAGCAGAAGATATCTGGCACGTTCCGTAGCAGACGGGGTGCAGATTCGTTCTGTCGCATCAAGAGATACATATATACTGCCAGGAAGAACTCCGTTTCGGTTCTCGATGCTATTCAAGGTGCGTTTGAGAAAATGCCCTACGTGCCTCCTTCTGCCGCCTCTTAACTGAACCCTAATTGTGAGTGCGTTCTGGATAGGAATGCATTTTATGGCTGAGAGACAAAGTGGGCTGAATAGTTACATTACATCAAAGTTTGGTCTTTCGCCTCTCTCGGTTTTATTATTGTACATTTCTTCGAGAAGCGGACGAACTAGTTCCCAATCAATTAAGTTCGTTACCTGTGAGGGCCTATCCTCTAGCGTCTCTACTTTCCTGTAGGCTTCTCGCAGTTCCCAGGCAGTAAAAGAGTCCACGTATAATGTATATATTTATTAGTATATAATACTTTCTATGGTCTGTTGCGGTTTTTAGTAACCCTCGTAATGATTAGATTTAAATGCGAGTGAGTGCAATACAATCTATCAAAGTTAAAGATCTATACCTGAGACAATAATATGAAGAGATCAGGCAGAGACGTTCCAACTGGAGTTTTCATTCTTGCTGGGCTTTCTTTTCTTAAGGGATTCCACTACATAATATTTGGGCTCATTGCTATTATGCATTCATTCATGACAACTATTATCACACTTATTATGGGCAGTCTTTTAATTGTTTGTGGCTCATGGCTGATCTCACTTCAACCCCGAGGCTGGATGCTAGCGACGATCGGCTCAATTTTATATCTTCTTTATGCGCTAGCAAAGATCTCCCTCAGCGGAAGTTTAGCTGCGGGATTGATAGAGGCTATAATAGCCGTGATCATTTTATTTTACTTGAATAGAGCGGATACTAAACAGGCCTTTAGACCCTAATACCATGCCATAAGATCTCGATTTTCCGATTTTTCTTTAAAGACCGACACCCACTACCCCGAAACTTAATCGCCGAAAATTTCCAACTTGTCCCTCCTGAACTCGCGCCCCCCGTCACCTTTTCCGGCAGAGTGCCGAACCTCGCCCTCAAGATTAGGCCCGCCAGCTCCTCGCGCTTCACCTTCACGATCCCGACAATAGAGGTGGCGGGCCTCGGGTTCACGTCCACGACCCACAAAAGGCCGACGACGACGAGGTCGATCCCGGCGTAGCCCCTGAGATCAAGGCCCCTCGGCCCCAGGACGAAGAGGGCATTTCCTCATGACCAACGGACGGCGCAATCGGTAGCTCAGCCGAATACGAGCCTGCCCTCTTTCATGACCCTCACATCCTGAGCCATGAACTTCACGACCTCGACGTCATGCGATATCAGAAGATAGCCGATCCCCCGCGCCTTCTGCAGGTCCTTTAACAGGTTCAATATCTGCGCCTGGACAGATATATCGAGAGCGGAGGTGGGCTCGTCGAGGATGATGACCTCCGGATCGAGGAGCAGGCCCGAAGATCGTATCCTATTCGATAGAATGTTATACATTATATACAATAGAAAGTGAGATCGTCGATGAGAAGAGATTAGTACGTTAAGGTTACACCCTAAGCTATGAAGGAGAAGTGGCTCATGGCCTGGGAGGGATCCTGGGAAGCCCTCAAGCCCCGGATCACCACCGCTTTGGAGTCGGGGTTCGACTGCGTAGTAGTAAGACCGGAGTACACCGATCAGGTTCGGAAACTGGGCGGCATAAAGGTGGCTTGCTTCGGCAACGAACGAAACTCGGAAGATATACTGATCATCGGCCGCGGTGGCGAGGGTGACGGATCGGCCCCCCTGCCGGAAGATCTCAGCACCTCCATCGATATCAACCTGGCGAAGGCCGGAGAGGGAACGGTGGCCGGCTACGTCGAGATCAAGAACAAAGAGTACGAGAACTTCGCCGTAGAGCTGGGAAAACACGTAGATTACCTCCTGGTGGTGGGGACCGACTGGAAAGTCATACCCCTGGAGAACATTATCGCCGGTCTACATGGCGTGGATGTCAAGATAATAAGCGGCGTGAAGAGCGCAAAGGAGGCTGAGGTAGCCCTGGCCACCCTGGAGCTGGGCTCCGACGGGGTTCTCCTGGACACGACCGACATCTCGGAAATAAAGAGGGTCCAGGAGGTAGCAGAGCGGTCGAGCATGAGCAGGCTGGATATGGTCCCGGCCAAGATAACCACCATAAGACCCGTGGGGATGGGAGACCGGGTCTGCGTGGATACCTGCACCCTGATGCATCCCGGTGAAGGGATGCTGGTGGGGTCCCAGTCCAAGGCCTTCTTCCTGGTGCACAGCGAGTCGGAAGAGAGCTCCTACGTGGCGGCCCGTCCCTTCAGGGTGAACGCGGGCGCGGTTCATGCTTACATCAAGGTGGGAGAGAAGACCAGGTACCTCTCCGAGCTGGTGGCGGGCGACGAGGTGACCATCGTCGACAGAGACGGTGAGAGCCAGAACGCGGTCGTGGGCAGGGTGAAGATAGAGAAGCGACCTCTGATGCTCATCGAAGCCGAGCTGGAGGGCGATAGGTTGAGCATCCTGCTCCAGAACGCGGAGACCATAAAGCTGGTGGGATCAGACGGCGTTCCCAGATCCGTCACCGATCTGGAGGAAGGCGACGAGGTGATGGTCTATCTGGAAGGAACGGCCAGGCACTTCGGGATGAAGATCGAGGAGAGCATCGTGGAGAGATGATTCAATATACGATCCTGGAGATGAAGCAGGTCCGTATCAGAGCTCCTGCGATAGTTGCCGCCCTTCGCGATGACGCCGTGGCTGGTGCCCGGAAGGCCGAGATGCTGGGTGCCGACCTGGCGGAGGTGAGGCTCGATCTGACTGTGGGAGACCCGCTCCAGACGATCAGGAGGGTGCGAGAGGTCACCACTCTGCCCGTGATCGCCACCAACAGGATGCGAGAGGAGGGCGGCGCCTTTCTGGGGAGCGAAGAGGAGAGACTCGAGCTCCTCATCGAGGCCGCCTGGTGGGCAGACCTGGTGGACGTGGAGCTGCGATCAAATCTAAGGGAGAGGCTGATGGACGACGTCGAGACGCCTGTCATCGTATCTTACCACGACTTTCGGTCCATGCCCACCCTCGACGAGCTCAGGTCGCTCCAAGACGAGATCTTCGATGCGGGTGCCGATGTGGCCAAGATTGCGGTGACCCCGCCCGGCCTGGAAGAGGGGTTGGATCTGCTGAGGCTGCTCCTGGAGACGCGAAGACCTCTCTGTGTGATCGGTATGGGTGAAGCCGGACGCCATCTGCGCGCCATGGCTCCGATCTACGGATCGGTCTTCACCTACGGTCATGTTGGGGAAGAGACCGCGCCCGGTCAGATGAGCGTGGGAGAGATCCGGCAGGTCCTGAGAGCCTTGATGCATGTACCAGTTTAGCTCCCGGGTCTGTCCTCCACTGGCACGATGAAACAAAAAAGGCTTCTACAAAAGAATAGCAAAGAGGATACCATGCGAATAAATATACTGGGCACCGAGTCTCTCGGCGTCAGAGGCCTCTCCTGTGCGGTGGAGGTAGGGGACCGCAAGATCGTGATCGACCCCGGAATAGCCCTGGGGTACCTCCGGCATGGTCGGCTCCCCCATCCTCATCAGGTGGCGGTGGGCGCAGAGGTGAGAAAGAAGATCGTCGCCGCTCTGGGAGAGGCCACCGACGTGGTGATCAGCCACTACCACGGCGATCACGTGCCCCTGAAAGACGCCAACCCCTACCAGCTTTCCCTCCAACAGATCCCGCCCCTGAAAGGGGTCAGGCTGTGGTGCAAGGGGTCCCACGACCTCTCCAAGCTGTCCGTCCGGCGGTGGATCGACCTGTCCGAATTCCTGGGCCGTCTCCTGCCCGATTCTGAGGAGCAGACCGACGGCGTCCTGAGCTTCTCCCCACCGGTGTTGCACGGTTCACGAAGATCTAACCTGGGGACGGTGATGATGACCCGGATCCAGGAAGACGACGAGGTATTCGTCCACGCCTCGGACATCCAGCTCCTGGACAGAATGGCGGTCTCGATCATAACCGCCTGGGAGCCTACCGTGGTTCTGGCTTCGGGACCGCCAGTCTACCTGCCCCACCTCAGAAAGGACGAACGCAAAGACGCCTGGCAGAACGCGAAAGATCTCACACGGGAGGTGGAGACCCTGATATTGGATCATCACCTGCTCCGGTCCGAGGCAGGATACCGGTGGCTGAAGCGGCTCGATGAGATTTCCGATAACGAGGTTCTCTCTGCCGCCGAGTTCATGGGAGCAAAGCCCCGTCTCCTGGAAGCCAGGAGAAAGAAGCTCTACGCGAAGATGCCGGTGCCGCCCGGTTGGCACGAGGCCTACGCCAACGGCGAAGGTGGTCTTGAAGAATATGTGAAGTTCGAGGGCTGAGACCCCGGTATGGCAGTCCGATACTCACCGGGACACAGGTTGTGGTTGTGGGCGCAGGATAGTTTTTAGGACTTCTTTCGCCCATCTTTAAGCTGCACAAGGGACGAACGGACCGATTTCGCTCCCGAAGATGCCTGGTCGTAGAAGAATACCCCGAAGAATCCCACGAGCATGGCGAATATCAGGATCACAACCAAGCCACCTATCACCCAGCCGATCAAGAACATGCTTTTCTCACCTCGTCTTAACGATGATCTCTCGCCTTCGATGCCGGTACGACACGGCTTTCAGAGCGGCTATACCAGATCTACCGGAGACCAGCTTCTATTCTTCCAGCTATAAAAGAACTTCTAGGAAATAGAACTCAGTCCCATCACCGGATAATATTAGACAGGGTCTGATTTTTGCAAAACACCTGCGCCGGTCTTCTTAGTTGATGATCCTGATGGTGAAGGGATAGCGGTAACCTTCACCGTCGTTGGTCTTCATGGCGGCCATGATCACCAGGACGAAGTCCACGATGGCTATTATCGCCAGCAAGAAGATGCCCACTACGAGGTAGGCCAGTACCCCGGCGATTATCCCGTAGATGGTCATGGATATCTGAAAGTTGAGGGCCTCTTTTCCCTGGTCATCCACGAAGGCGTAGTCGTTCTTCTTGAGCAACCAGACCACGAGCGGCCCCAGGATGTTTCCCAGGGGTATCCCCACGAATGTGAATAGGGCGCTAATGTGGCAGAATGTGGCCCAGGTGCGTGCGTTTTTGTTCGATTCGATCATAGTCGCCTCGATCATGGGAGCCTCGGTCATAATCAGATCTACGAAAGATGCTGTATCTGGAACGATATTAAGAAGTTGTGGTGGATTCCGGCGCCGCCTGGCCTCATGGAAAGAACGGCCAAGTGCCCGACCTTGGCCCTGAATGGGCGACCTGGAGACCACCACCTTCGGCCCTGATGGCAGAGATCGATCAGACCATACCAGAATGGCCGATCGAGTGAAAGGAAGACGAGCTACAGTGTAGCTTCAAGGAGGTCTTCGATCTTCTCGAAATTCGAGTCTCGAACCAAGATCGCATCAACGCCGGCTTCTGTTGCGCGGAAATGCATACCACCATCATCGGTAAGCAAGACCGCACTCTTTATTTCAGTAGATCGAATATTTCCATGCCCTGTTTCCTCCTTTCCAAAACTCTGTAGGACACAGAGCTTAATTATGTTTTTGCAGTCAATGTTGCTGGCACATAGATATCATCAAACTGGATGCCCTCGACCCTGCCCTAGCCGCACCAGCTCGTCGCTCGGCGACAAGATAAAGCAAGCGGCCCTTCGGGCACCCCTCGCTTCGCTCGGCGCTTGCATTATCAGCAGCCGAGCTTTACCGCGTGCTTCGGGCGGCATACGGGCGATGGGGCAGGGCCGCCGCAGATGCTCCGCATGTGCTTCGCATCGGAGAGCCGGTGGCTGGGCCGCACCATATGGCGTAAACCAAGTTACAGAAAACTCGTTACACTACCGCTGGCCCACCTCTCCAGGCCGACACCGCTGCAGCCGCACCAGAGCTAAGGTTTTAAGTATCCAGGAGTGACAGACAAGTGAGAAGAGGGTTCAGGACATGGAGCGAAAGCCGATCGAAAAACTGGTTGATAGATATAAAGAGCTCTTGAGATCCAAAGGCAGATCCTGGATCGAGAATCTCAGCGAGGCAAATGTAAGGGCAGACTTCATCGATCCGCTATTTGAGATTCTGGGATGGAACATATCAAACCCGGAGGAGTATGACAGGGAGTATTCTATAAAGGATGGTGGAAGGGCAGATGTTGCCCTAAAGATAGATGGAAAACCTGTTATCTTCATTGAGGCGAAGCGATTTGGTGGCATCCTGCATATCAGTGAGCGGGGTGATGCTGACTGGCTGCTCGAAGAACGGCAGGCTATCCTTTATGCTGCAAAGAAAGATGCTAAATGGGCAATTCTCACAAACTTCGAGAAGCTCAGGGTCTTTAATGCCAGAACAGGTCTGGCAGCACTTGATTTTGAGTCGGTATACGATTATACGGATCGGATCGGCGAGCTTCTTTATCTATCGAAGGATGCGGTCGCAACAGGCAGGATCGATAGGCTTGCAGAGAGGAAGGAGAGGCCTGATATCGATCTGGAGTTTTTAAAGCAGTTGGATAAGTGGCGGGTTATGCTCGCGAATGATATCTACGAGAGAAACAAAGATAACGATGCTCTTAAGAATGAAAACGGGCAACTGGACCTAGAAAGATTGAAAGATGCGGTACAGAGGATTTTAGATCGGTTAGTTATCGCCAGGTGGGCAGAGGACAATTTAGTCCTAGAAGATCCAAATATTCTAGAGCGGAAGTACGACGACTGGAAGCTGTCGCCATCATACAATTCCATTGTCGATTCTCTTTTTGCAGACAGGGCTCTCTTTGATAGGTTCAACGAGGTTCACGATGGCAAGATATTCGAGAGGGGACACATATGTGAAAAGGTGAAGATGAGTGATGAAATACTGGGCACGATCGTCTACCAGATGAACCAGATGTCCTTTCGAAAGTTTGATTTCGATATCCTTGGCAATACCTATGAGA
This sequence comes from Methanosaeta sp. UBA204, assembly GCA_002501765.1. GTDB lineage: Archaea > Halobacteriota > Methanosarcinia > Methanotrichales > Methanotrichaceae > UBA204. The sequence goes on along the minus strand of DAOG01000017.1, from coordinate 22,685 downwards.
CGTATCTCGGGCACACGCTTTATTTGAAGGATGACGGAACGCTCAATTTGAGACCGAGCCAGGAGACGAGAAAAGAATCTGGCATATATTATACCCCACCTTATGTGGTCGATTACATCATCAAAAATACGCTTGGAGAGCTTCTAAAGAACAAAACTCCTGAAGAGGTTGAGAAGATAAAGTTACTCGATCCGGCATGTGGATCCGGTTCATTCTTGATAAAGGCGTTTGATTATTTCAAAGAGTATTATGAGAAGGAGAACGAGCGGATAAGAAGAGAAAAAGATGAGAAAATCAGGGAGTATATCAAATCAAGTGGAAATCAACTGAAGCTTGACGTAGAAGCGTTGAGATGTGAAGAACTCAAAGGAATCGAGAGGAAAATATTAAAGAACAACATCTTTGGGGTTGATTTAGATAGGCAGGCAGCAGAGATCGCATCCGTTAACCTGATGCTGAAGGCATTGAGGCCCAACGAGAAGCTGCCATTGATCCTGGATGAGAATATCAGGGTTGGGAACTCGCTGATCACAGGGAGCGAGGAGGAGCTGGAAAAGTATTTTGGGGAGAATTGGAGGGAGAAGAGGCCGTTCAACTGGGAGGAGTTCAGCGGGATCTTTCATGAGAGCAAGCCAGATGATGAGCGTGGGTTTGATGTGGTGATCGGAAATCCGCCTTATGTTTCAACCGCTATGATAGATAAATATCAACGTATATTTTTCAAAAGAACGTTCCATGCCATTGGAAAGGAAATGAACACCTTCTCATTGTTCATGGAAAATAGTTTGAATTTAATTAATAAGTCCGGAATGCTTGCTTTTATTATCCCAGACAGTTTTCTCACGGTTAAGTCATATATTAAGTTGAGGAGGATGATTTTGGAAAAATGTAAAATTAAAAGCATTGTTAATATTCCAGGAGGTGCGTTCCGAGACGCAGAACTTGGAAATAGTACAATAATAACTCTTGAAAAGAATGGAATCTCTCAGCAGAGACAGAACAATCGCATTAGAACTTTTGAATATGAACTAGCCAACTCAGGCAGTCATATTTTAAAAGAAATTGATAAAATTGAACAGATTCTTTATGAAGAAAACCCCGAAAATATGTTTTATTTGAAAAAAAGTATCATATTGTTCTTAAAAAGAGTTAAAATGGATTGTGTGTCTTTGTTTGAAATAACAGAATTGAAAGATGGGATTAAAACTGGGAACAATGCTAGATTTATTTCTAATGAAAAAACAACCAACAAACATAAAAGATTACTTATCGGAAAGGATATCTATAGATATTTCAAGAAATTTAACCAGCGATATGTGCTTTATGATCAAAAATTTCTTGATGGTGCAAGACAGGAACGAATATTTTTAACAAAGGAAAAGATCGTATTGCGCCAAACAGGTGATCGAATAATCGCCACATACGACGATGAACAGTATTACACTCTCGACAGCACTCATCTTATTTTACCATCGAATGATTTATATTCTACCAAATATCTGCTTGCATTGCTAAATTCCAAGTTGCTCAATTATTATTACAGATTGTTGGTTCCTGAGATAGGACGTACGTATGCCCAGGTAAGAATAGTAAATCTCGAAAAGCTTCCAATCAAACCAGCCTCCTCCTCACAACAAAAACCCTTCATCGAGCTTGTAGACCGCATGATCGCTCTCAACAAAGAATTTCATGAGATAAACACCGACTTTTCCCGTTATATCGATCTTCATCCACGCACAAAAGACACCACGCTCAAAGATTACATCGATAAATTACCGATTAAAGATAAAGAAGTCCTCAAAAACCACTACGGCATATCGACCAATAAGATCGAAGGTAAAATCAAAGAATTTGAGATCATCGAGGAGGGTGAGTGGCTCGTATTCAAGGTTGGTTATCTCTTCAAGACTAATAAAGGAAAGAAGATGCTGACTAAGAACGTCCGCGCCTTTGGGTGCAGGTTCGAAGATGAAAAACTACGAAAGTTTCTGTATTACAGCATAAAGGAGTACATAACTCCAGGCAAACTGGGAAAAGGAAATATTTACGAAAGAATTTTGAGGATTAGGGTTCCAAGATTCGGTGAGCATGGGGAGGAAAACAGAAAAGTGATCGATGATCTGATGGGAACGTATCTGGTGGAGGTTGAGAAAAGAGAGCAGCTTGAGCGGGAGATTGAGAAGACGGATAGAGAGATTGACAGACAGGTTTATGAGCTTTATGAGTTGAGTGAGGAGGAAATAAGGGTGGTGGAAGATGAATAATTATATACGACGAAAACGAAATTAACACAAGGTTAAAAATGTTGCAACGGAGCTGGTAAACGCATTGGATTTGGCTGCAGATATGTGGAAAGCAAAGGGAAGAAATATATCGTAGGAGTTCGAAGATCTTAAGATTAGGGTTAAAAAGGGCGTGAGAGAGAAAAAAGTAAGCGTTGCGAAATACAGGGGATATGGAAGAGAGTATGCAAAGGATCTTTATGTCTCTGCTTTGGACATAGTAAGTGCAATAGACTGTACAAGAGATCTACCAAGGGATATACCAGATTTGTTATTGATGGAGTTTTATAAGCAACTATACAAGGCTAAGGGTCGTGAAGAGGCTAAAAAGTTTTTGATCGCAAATCCGAGAAATTTTAGGGGTAACAGGGCTAAAAACTTCTTTGATATTGTAGAAAAAAAAACTTGGAACCAGAAGATAATTTTAACGATAAAAGATCAATCGAGGTTTAATTCATGCACCCAAAACAAATTGCCCAAGAATTTGCAGACCTGATAATGAAGAAGTACCCAAATAAAATAAAGAAGGTTATCCTGTTCGGTTCGGTTGCACGGAACGAGATGACACCAGAATCTGACATTGATCTGCTGGTGGTCTGTGCCAGTGGTGATCGATTTAGAGTTAGAAGGGTAATAATGGATGATGTCATATCCTTTCTCTTAAAATATGGCATATACATCTCAGTTAAAACATTGAGCGAAGAAGAATCGATCGAATTAAGAGATACCGGATTTTTACAGGAGATAAATAAGGAGGGTACCGCACTTGCATGAATCGAAAGCCTTACTCGAAAGAGGCTTTGAGAAATTAGAAGTCGCAAAGTTCTTATTTGAGAATGGTTATTATTCGGATTCGGTAAGTAGGGCGTATTATGCGATGTTTTTTGCTGCAAGGGCGTTATTAGTTTTTAAAAAGATATATCCAAAGACACATAGAGGTACAATAACACAAATAGGTCTAGAATTTGTAAATAAAGGTTATCTGGATATGGTATATGCAAAAGCGCTTGCAACTGCACAGGAAGATAGAGAAGAGGCCGATTATGGCGTGGTTTCAAAAATCACAAAAGAAGAGGCCGAAGAAATTTTGAATGATGGAGAGGCGTTTATTGAAAAAACTAAGGATGTGTTTAAGCTATTGGGAGAAGAATAAAGAATTTCAAAAAAGATCATTACGGCAGACCGACCAATAAGATCGAAGGTAAGATCAAAGAATTTGAGATCATCGAGGAGGGTAAGTGGCTCGTATTCAAGGTTGGTTATCTCTTCAAGACTCGTAAGGGAAAGGAGATGCCGATTAAAAACGTCCGTGCCTTCAGGTACAGGTTCGAAGATGAAAAACCACGAAAGTTTCTGTATTACAGCATAAAGGAGTACATAACTCCAGGTAAATTGGGAAAAGGGATAATATCTATGAGCGGGTTTTGAGGGTTAAAATCCCAAGATTCGGTGAGCATGAGGAGGAAAACAGAAAAGTGATCGCTGAGATGATGGAGGTTTATCTGGAGGAGGTTGGGAAGAGAGAGAAAGAGATTGAGAAGACGGATAGAGAGATTGATAGGGGGTTTATGGGTTATATGGGCTTATACCTGAAGAGATCGCAGTTGTGGAAGGCTGTAGCATGGAGGAAGTGACGCGAAGATATGGATCGGCATAGCAAATTTGGAGATAGAATTTTTAGAATATACTTTGAAACGCCAGGAGATTTGTAAGATGATACAAGAGAGAAAAAATTGAGAAGAGATTTTATCAGGAAAATGTGAAAATGACATTCAACGCATATATTAAGGATATCGAAGCTCTTCCAAAACATTCTGCGGTAGCCATTAACGATATCGTAGAGGTGTTAAAGGAGAAGTATAAGCCAGAAAAGATCATCTTATTCGGCTCTTACGCATATGGCAATCCTACAAAAGACAGCGATATAGACCTTCTGATCGTCAAAGAGACAGAAAAAAGGAGGGTTGATCGTTTTGTTGAAGTTAAAAGGATCATATACAACCCAAAATTAAAAATCCCAGTCTCACCCTTGGTTTATACACCAAAAGAACTAAAAGAAAGACTCGGGATGGGCGATGACTTTGTGAAAGAGATCATCACAAAAGGGGAGATGATTTATGAAAGAAAGAATCGTTAAAGAGTGGTTTGAGAGAGGAGAACAGAACTTAGAAGTGGCAAAGCTTCTCTTTGATAAAGAAAAATATTTTGATGCCATTCTCTTTCATATTCATCGGGCTGTTGAGAAATACCTTAAAGGCGTTCTCATTTACAATGGTTGGGAATTAAAGAAGATTCATGATCTTGAAATGCTTATAACAGAGTCGATGGACTTTGATAATACTTTTGAAGGCTACTTAGACTTTGGAAGAAAATTAACAGGTTTCTATTATGAAGAACGTTATCCGCCAGGACATATTCCATCATATTCAAAAGAGGAGGTGGGCGAAGTATTAAAGACGGCAGAAGACGTTATAGAGAGGTTAAAAGAGGTAATAACATAGTTCGAGATGATCGAAGAAGGTATTGGCATGTGTTCAAAGTTGGTTCTCTCTTTAAGACGAGTAAAGGCAAGGAAACGTCGATCGAGACTGCTGCGGTCGAGAGATGGCCTCCAGATCATCGTAGACGCTAACCGGGAGGTGATGGCAGCTCGGGATGAAAAATATTTTATCTATGTCTTCGATCATTGTGGTATCTGAGGGCGAACTACAGGTCTCTCCGAGCTGGATGAGGGTAAGTTGTTTATATTTTATGGTATCACTATTCGACGCAGTCCGAGTTCTCCCAGCCGATCGGACTGGAGAGGTTGAGGATGGAAATGTTGGAGTTCATAGTATATGTGTTAGAGTCGGCACTCCTGGCGTACATAGTTTGTATAGTTTGTATCGTACATAGTTTGTATAGTTTGTATAGTACTGGCGGTACTCTTACTGCTGCTGGCCATTTTCTACAGGCTGGTACCAGCCTTTATCAGAGCCCATACCCATTCCTCGTTTCCCGATCTTACCGAAAAGCAGCGCAAAAAATGCATCATCGTCGGCCTGCTCTTCATCGGCCTCGGAGTATTGGCTCTCTGTAGTGTGAACCTGCCGCCAGAAATCCACTGTTTGTCACCAGACAGCGTGTCGCCGGGCACGGTGGGCGACACCGTCAACTGGACCGCCCTGGCAGTCGACCCCGAAAACGATACGATCTATTACACTTTTGTGTGGAGTAGTCCGGCAACCGGTAATCAGTCTTTTACTCAGCAGCATGGTACCAGAAATCGATGGAGATAGCTGACAACGCCGGCTGACGCTGGTCTGAATCATATATGCGCCATCGTGGAGGACGAGGGATCCACCATCGTGAAGGACGGAATAGCTGGGCCCGAGACCGTACTACCACCACCCCGCTACTGTAAGGATTTCTTTCTACTCAATCCAGAGAACAGGGGACCGAGTATAAACAGCATCACCCCACACAGACCCAGCCCCCAGCCCGCCGGGGGAGAATAATGTTCACCGTTAATGCGGTAGATCCCGATGAAGATGATATATACTATAAGTTCTATATAAGGGGGCCAAACGGCACCGCTTATGCTAACATGACCGGCTGGGGACCAAGCAACTACTGGTTCTGGGTGACGTCAGAAGAGGATGTGGGAGAGAACTCGATCCGGGTGGAGGTCAGGGACGAGGCCCACTGCCGCGGAAGGGTGGACGACGATGCTGACTCGATTTGTACCTACACAAAGGAGATCGATGAGCCTTTCATCATAACATAGCCGCGGTGGTCTGCTCGAACCCAGAAGAATGTAACATCATATCGATCGGGGTGGCCAAAGCTCGATGTGAAACTTTAACTTGAATAAGTTATACGCTGAGGATAAGAGAGTGAGGGATAGAGATGAGGAAAAACCTGTTGGCTGCGGCCGCATTGATTATGGTACTGGGCATCTCTCCGGCGCTCGCCGAGGAGGTCGTATACGACGAGCTACCCCTGAAGTATCCCTGGTCGGGGTACATGGGTAGCTCCGGTGACACATCCCTGACTGTAGACCCTTTCTCCACGGAGCACCCTTCAAGCGGTGACATATGTGCAAATATATCCTACGACGGATCGGAGGACTGGACAGGCCTATATATCCAGGCCACCGGCGACTGGAGGAGAAACCGGGGCGTGGGTCTGGATCTGAGGGGGGAAGAGAAGCTGGTGTTCTATGCGAAGGGAGCTCGTGGCGGCGAGAATGTATCTTTCGGCTATGGATACGATGTACCCGATGCGAGCGGATTAACCGACTCTGCATACGCGAGCAGGCCGGAGCAGCTATCAGATTCCTGGACAAAATATGAATTCGATCTGAGAAGATGCGACCGCTCACATATAAATGGGCTCTTCAGATTTTATATAGAGGGGGACGATAATCCAGACGGTGCCATCTTTTATCTGGATAACATAACATATATGTAAAACAGTCCCATTATTTTTATTAATTCGTATTGGGGGACTTCTCTAGGCTATCGAACTTTGGTGCCAATTCTACTCGGATTTCGATAGGCATTACAGATCGCCATTTACATGAGAAAGCAGATGATACTGTGGGCCCAGCACTGCTGCCCTCACAGAAACCTTATCCCCTCCGGCATCTCGCCGAACCTCGTCCGGAAAGCCTCCGGCCAGTTCTCGACGTCCAGTCCCTTCTGCGCCAGAAAAGCGCTGGCCCACCTCTCCAGGCCGACGCCGCTGCAGCCGCTCCAGAGCTGCTTCCCGCTCTGGGCCTTGACGTTGAACCCCTTGGGATACTTGTAGCCGTTGTTGCTCAGGTTCTGGAACTCGAGCCAGTCGCCGTTGTAGGGAAGGAGCGCCTCATAATCGATGGTTCCCGCCTCCTCCAGCTCGGAGAGACCCGCCTTTCCTTCCTGAGCCATGAACCAGGGTGTAACCCAGGCCATGCGCCAGTGCAGCTCCAGGATCTCTTCGAAGATCTTATGGTAGCGATCCTTCAGCTTCTCCGCCTCTTCCTTGACCTGCTCAGAGGTCCCCATCCAGACGATCTCGATTCTGTGGAACTCGTCCACCCTCTCGATCCCGTGGATGCCCCCGCTCTCGTACCGGTGGCTGGTCCCGGAGCGGTCGAAGATCTTGATCGGCAGGGCGTCGTTGGGCAATGTCCCTCCCTGGAAGAAGACCCACGAGGGCGGACACTGAGCGTAACACATCCCCCCTATGGGCTCGCCGATCTTCTCCTTGATCAGCTTCGTGGGAACCTCGCCTGTGACCTTATAGTAGTCCATAACCTCCTCCCAGTGCACAGGATCCCTCGTCTTTGGAGGACAGACGTAGTAGATCTCGGGATATACCCCCTGGGCATGACCGCTCTTCTTCCACACGTCCCAGGTCACCAGCTTGGGAAAGATCATCTCCTGGTAGCCCAGAGGCTCTATGATATCCTCCATGACGATCTTCTCCAGCACCCTGAATAGATGTGTAGCCTGGGGTCCGTAGATCCACTGTCCCCGGCTGGACCCGTGCTTGATCCATCCCCGGTCGACCATCTCTTTCGTGGGGTCTTTCTCGAACCTGGGCATCCGGGGAGCGCTCTCCCAGAGGAGCTCCCAGTGTTCGGTCTTGCCGCCGTAACCTTCCTGGAGCTTATCGTCCAGGAGGTTGACTATCCTGTCGGGGACGTTATTCTTCAGCTCAGGCTCGCCGATCTGGCCTTCAGCCTCGCCCACATCCAGGATCAGCTTCAATACGCCCTCCCGGTGCTCGATCTCTTTGACGTAGGGGATCTTGTGGGGTATGGTCTTTTTAGACACCACCTCGATCTCGAACTTCTCCACGTCCAGACCCCGGATCCCCACCCGGTACTTCTTGCCCAGAATCGTGGCCAGTGGTCTTCTCAACCTCAGGACCGCGTCGTGAGCGCGGACGTACCTGTCACTCCTTATATCCAGACGGATCTTATCCCCGGACAGCTCCCATCCGACTATCTTCGAACCCTGCCCCTCGCCGGCACCCTTCTGCAATATCTCGCCGGCACCATCGAAGAAATCCGCGATCTCCTCCTCAGCGTCTTTGGCATCGGCGCTGAGCCTGAAGCTCGCCACCAAGTGGAACCTCATTTGCCCATCCTCTCTCTTCAAAACGTCTTCAGCTATCTTTATGTTCATGAGAAGGTCGTCGGCGGTCGCCAGCAGAGTTCCTATCTTCTCTACGGAGAACTCCACCCTGAACTCCTCCTCCGACTGCTCCAGCTCCATATCGGGCAGGTTGTCGGGGTCCAGTGACCTGGCAACATCTCCGGCATGCTCTCCCGAAAAGACCATCCTCGCTCGCATCATTCTTTTGCCTCAAGACCGGAGCTTCAACTGTCCGGCGACGATCTGGTCGACACAGCGGATGAACTCCTCCTCTCTTCCAGGAGGAACGGCAGCCCCGCTGGCCACGTTGTGACCGCCACCGCCGCCGCCCACGCTCTCGGCGGCCTTCTTCAGGGCGATCGAGAGGTCCAGGCCGTGGAGGATCAGGAACCTGTTCCCGCGGGCGGACACTTTGACCAGATCTTTAGTCCTGTTGAGGATTATAATGGGCCGGTCCGTATAAAGGTATCTCATCCCGAGACCTGCCACTATGCCCGTGGACTCTATGTCGTCCATGATCGCGTACCTGATGTGCTCGGTCTCTTGCAGGCGTTCCTGGAAGAGCACGATCTCCGAGAGTATCTCGCGTTTGTAATCTGCGGTCAGCTTCCTGCCCTCGTCCAGCACCCTGCCATCTCTCATGCAGAGGGAAAGTCCAAGACCGGTCTCGCCCGTCTTACCGCAGGAGTTCAGGATCCACATGAACTCGAAGGCGTTCTCCACGATCTCTTTTCTCAGCCGAAGGGTCTCCCCGACGACGGAGTCCGCAGCAAAGCTATTCTGCATTAGAATCTTGAGCACCAGGGCGGTTGCGATCCTGGAGAGGTCTTTGCCCTCAAGGTGAGGCAGGTCTCCATGGACGCCCACCTCGTCCAGGAACTCCCGGACCTTCCCAAGATCGCCCGTTATGTCCAGGAGAGGATCGAGAGACATCTCCAGAACCAGATCCAGTGGGCCGTCTTCCATCTTCAGCCCCTGCCGGGTTTCTACCACAGAGGCGTCCACCGCCTCATCGAGTATGACACGGTTGGCCCCGATCATCATCTGCCTGTCACCCAGGGCGCCCACCAGAGCCAGCCCCGCCAGATCGACATTATCGCCCATCTGGCGGACTACCGAGTAGACGGCCCCCGATGCGCTCAGCTCGAAGGCCCCGTCCACCCCCACCAGGTGGGGGTTCACGTGGATGCAGTCCAGCTCGCCCACAGGCCGGTGATGATCGAAGACAAAAACATCGCCATCCAGGCTGGAGATCAGGTCTGGCTTGCCGCTCCCCATATCGCAGAAGACCACCGGCGGCTCGACCATGTCGAGCACAGACTCGTCGAGTCTCTTGACCAATGTGGCGTGGAAGGGTATGCCTGCTCTCTTCAAGGCGATGCAGATCAAGCCCGCAGAGGCTATCCCATCGGCATCGTTGTGGGATATCACCCGGACGCTCTCGCACCGCAAGAGCGCGCTGGCAGCAGCCTCTGCCAGCTTCTCCAACCGTTTCATGTGACGAGCATCTCAGCGGTCTCGGGCTTGTACCGCCAGTCCTCTGGCAGCTTTCCCGTCCTGCGATAGTACTTTGCCAGTCTTCTGATCTTGTTCTCTGTCAGATGCAACGATCGCTTGTTATGAATGTCTTTGTTGTTGTTTCTCAGATGCTTCCTAACCCTGATCGCCTTCCGCATAAGGTTGGTAAGGTCTTCGGGGATATCCTGGACCTCGCCCTTCTCGCTCAGAAATCGGGTGATCCTCTTTCCCAGTACTAGCTTAGAGCTGGGAACCCCGTACTGGTCTCTCAGTACGAGTCCTATCATGCTTGTGGACATGCCGCTGTCGTGAAGCCTCATAATGTGTTTTTCGAGTTCTTCTTCGCTCACATCGCACCACTCGGGCGGTGCCTTTCTGAAAGGCGGTCTCGATCCGGACGACCCCTTTTTTCTGGTATGCATCCTGGCCATATAAAATCCTCGTTATTATCTCAGATAAAAGACAAAGGCAGGACCACCACCGTTACATGCGATAAAAAACTTGCGCTATGCCTCTTTTCCGAGTTCGATCCACAATGTTCAGATCGAGTCCGTGTACCCTGCATCACCGCCAGGAAACTGATTTATATACCAACCCGCATACATTTTGTTATGCTTCCTGCCTTCATGGACCAGGTATTCTACCTGCTGGGCGAGGCCGTCTTCGTTCTGGGGGTAGTGATCCTCATCGTCTCCGTGGTGACGGCGGTCATGATAGGCCACTCTTTCAAGACGGGTCGCATCTTCATGGCCAGGCCCACCCTGATCTTCGTCATCCTCTTAGAGAGCGTAATCAAGTACCTCTTCAGGGTCTACAAGGCAGACGAATCCATTGTGGACCTGGTAGGGGTCAGGCTGAGAAATTACATCAACTCCAAGAAGTTCCTGGAGATCGACCCTGAGGACCGGTCAGTCTTCATGCCCCAGTGCCTCCGAAGCGTCGACTGTCCGGCGAAGCTCACCCCGGAAGGGATAATGTGCGTGAACTGCGGTCGCTGCGGCATAGGCGAGGCGAAGCTCTTCTGCGAAGAAAGAGGTTACCGGTTCTTCGTCGTCCCCGGGTCCAGCTTCATAAAGAGGATGATCAAGAAGTATCGGCCACAGGCCATCGTCGGGGTGGGCTGCATGATGGAGATCAAAGAGGGGATCGACCTATGCCACCTCTACGGCATACCTGCCATCGGTGTGCCTCTCACAAGGTCGGGATGCGTCTCCACCACCCTGGACTGGGACAGCTTCTACGAGGTGGTATCGGACGGCGATGGTCATATCCTGCTGAGAGACGACCCGAAAGATAGCATCGAGACCCTCAGACCCTCAACCGCCGATCGATGACCTGGACCGCTCCTCCAGGACCCCGAGGGTCTGGCCCAGCTCCTCTATCTCTATTCCATAACCTGACCAGTTCCCGGTGCGCAGGTAATCCTGGGCCCTATCGTAGTGGGCCACTGCTCTTTTGATCAGCTCTCCCGTCTCCAGCTCAGCCTTCTCCTTTTCTTGTCCCGTCTTTTCTGCAGGCTCCTCTCCGAATATCTGAGCCAGGGCACCCTCGAGCCTATCATCCATGATCACCTGATCACCGTAGACCGCGATCACCCGTTTCAGCTCTGGAAACTCGCTGTTCTCCGCCTGGAGGTAGAGCGGTTCTATGTAGACCAGGCTGCTCTCGATGGGTATGACCAGGGTGTTGCCTCTGATGACCCTGCTCCCCTTCTGGCTCCAGAGGGTGAGCTGCTCGGAGATCTTGGTGTCCTGGTCGATCTTCGCTTCCACCTGGAGGGGACCGAAGATCAGCTTATCCTTGGGAAACTTGAAGACCATCAGGTGGCCGTACTCCGGCATGTCGGACCTGGCGCACATCCAGGCGATCATGTTGTTCTTGGAACGGGGGCTGAATGGTTGTATCAGTATGAACTCCTCGCTCTCGGTATCGGGAAGCCTCATGATCACGTAGTAGGGTTCCACCGGCTGCAGCACATTTTCCTGGTATATCTCATTCGGTATATCCCAGGTATCTTCCCGGTTGTAGAAGACCTGGGGGTCCGTCATGTGGTAGTCTCTATAGACGTCCGCCTGGATCCTGAAGAGGTCGACGGGGTACCTTATGTGGGCCAGGAGTTCGGCGGGCATAGCCTCGACGGGCAAGAATAGGTCCGGGAAGATGGAGATGTAGGCATTCAGCAGAGGATCTTCATCCACCACATAGTACCTGACGCTTCCGTTGTAGGCGTCCACCGTGACCTTGACCGGGTTTCTGATGTAGTTGAAGTTGCCGACGGGCTCTGAGTAAGGATAGCGGTCGGTGATCGTATAGGCGTCTATCACCCAGTAGAGCCGACCTTCTGCGAAGACCATGTAGGGGTCGTCATCATAGGCCAGGAAGGGCGCGATGTTATTGACCCGTTCCAGAACGTTGCGGTGGATCAAGATCTTGCTCTGATCGCTTATGTAATCGGTGATCAGGATCTTTAGGCTTCCCAGCCGATAGCTCATGAGAAGCTGGGTCGGCATGTCGAGTTTCATCCCACCGGTGCCGTTGTAGGTGGTATAAACGTTCTCGTCACCGAGAGGATAGTCGAACTCCTCCAGGTCGGTATCGACCACCACGTAGTCCTTCTGTCCTTCACCGTAGTAGATCTCGGGCCTGGTGATATTTCCGACGGACGACTCCGGGGGGAGGTTCTTGATGTAGAACTCGGGCAGACCGCCCGGGCTCACTTCGTTGGCGGGGCTCATGCAGATCCCGTAGCCGTGGGTGTAGACCAGATGTTGGTTCAGCCAGGTCTTGGCCTGATCCGGAAGCTGCTGCTGGGAGAGCTCTCTGGGAGAGAGCATAACCACTCTTTTCTTGCCGTCGATGGTGTAACGGTCCACGTCTACATCGAAGAACTCGTAGTAGAGCCTGATCTCCTGGAGTTGCTTATAGGTCTTGAGGAGAGGTCTCCAGTCCCAGAGGCGGATGTTATCTATGGTAGCGTTGTTCGCCAGAAGATCGTCTCTGGTCAGGTTGTAGCTCACGGGAAACGCTATCTCGTCTACGTCTTCCAGGCCGTAGGCGCGCAGCGTATACCCGATGTTGTGGACCAGGAAGGGCTCTTCCATCGTGATCTCGTTGGGCGCGACTTTATATTGCTGAATCGCTGCCGGATAGACCGCCCCGAAGGCGGCGGTAGCGACCAAGAGGATGCCCACCAGAAACAGAGCCTGGCGGGATTTCCACCCTGTAGCGAAGGCGAATAAGACGATGGCCATCAAGAGGGCCACACCAACGTAAAGGTTCAGTACGGGTAGCTGGGCGTGGATGTCGGTGTAACCCGCCCCATATACCACGCCGGTGGAGGAGTAGAGGAGGTCGAACCGCTCCAGAAAGTAATGGACCGATAGTAAGAGGAAGAGTACACCCACGAGGGCGGAGATGTGCGCTATGACCTTGCCCGGTATCATCTCCGCGAACTCCTTGGGTTCGTCTCTGAGGAGGGTGGCGTCCATCTGGTCCACCAGGTAGACCCCTGCGGTGATGATCAGATTGATCAGAACCGTAACGAAGATCGCACCCCAGACGAACCGGAGAAAGGGAAGGGTGAATACGTAAAACCCCACGTCCTTCTGGAATAGGGGGTCCTGTAGATGGAATGACTGGTAGTTGAGGGCCAGCAGAAGCGTCTCCCACCCAAACTGCATCACGAGACCGAATATGATCGATAGTAAAAGAACGATCCATATCAGGTACTTGGGTCGATCAGCTATCCTGCTGAGGTTAAGCAGGCTCAACACTCCGAAGATCAGGGCGGCGGCAAAGAATAGGGCCAGCCTGGTCTCGATGATGGTAGCGAATATGTCGGTGTACCCCACCGATCCAAACCAGCGCCACTCGGTCAAAAGATATGCGATCTGACCTGAGAATACGAGTAAAAACGCCAGAGCGGCAACGATTCCAAGTCTGAGTTTCATGCCCCTCCCCAACTAAAAAATTAACAAAAAAAAAGATTGCGATTATTCTGGTATGGTAATCGCTTCGGAGGGGCAAGACTCCACACAGGTTCCACATTCTGTACACTTGTCTGCGTCTACGACTGCGATCTCCTCGTCGTCCAAGGTGACCGCCTCTTCTGGGCACTCCTCGACGCAGGTTCCACAACCTACACACTCATCTCTATCAACTACAGCCGGCATTACGAATTCCTCCAAGTGTGCCAAAATTGGCGGATTTACTGGTGAGGTGAATACGATATATAACTTTCGTTATGACGAGCCGTGGCCCGCCAGCCATCCTCTCTGTCTGGCATCTTATCTCTTATCGTCGATCTGCCAGTAGCCTCCATGAATCAAGATGGCGGTCGAGCGGGGGTCAGCCGCCTCAGGAAGGTAGGCGTCCAGCGTAAGCGTCTATCATTTGGCCACGGCAAAGGTGATCTTCTCTCCGGACCGATGCTACATTTCGATGATATGAATGGCTGGCACCCACTGGCGTAACCGTATCCTTTAAGGCCTGTTACGACGATGGTTATCGGGGGAACGTCATGAAGAGCATGGCAATATTATTGAGTCTCGCGCTCGCGCTCACGTTTATTATCCCAGCCGTCGCGGCCGAGGATACATTCACCTTGACCGTCTGGGGTGAGGGCACAGTCATCGTCCCGGCAGATACGGTCTTTGTCACCGTCAGCGCGGTGAGCACCGATGAGAACGTATCTTTTGCCTCTGCGAAGAACGCCGAAGATTTGAACAGAACCATAGAGACCCTCGTCAACATCGGTCTCGATAGAGATTGTATACTGCCAGGACGCGGCAGAAGCGTCCAGACCATCCGGACCTACACCAGGACCTACAACGATACCAACTTTGAGATCGTCGCGCAGGATGTCACAAACCGGATCACGGAGCAGGTTACGATCAGGCTGAGTACGGAAGACGACAAGATGCTGGAGAGGTGCCTGGAGACGGCAGAGGCAGAGAATGCCAGCGTTGAGATCACCGGGTATGGACTCAGCGACGCCGGGCCCGCGATGATCCGGGCGCGCAGGAAGGCCGTCGAAGACGCGAGATATAACGCAGAAGAACTAGCGTATGCTGCAGGGTTGAAGCTGGGCAAGACCGTGGATATCTTCGAGCCGTCGCCTCCTCGGGTACGCTGCCGATACACCGACTGGGACTCGTTCGGACCGTGGATGATGAACGCCTTTGAATGGCCGTCTCCTCATATGTATCATAACACCAACAGAGCGACCCGCACAGAGGGATCGGGTATGGTCGAGGTGATATCTCGTGTCGTGGTGACCTACGAGGTATCTTCGTAGTCCGTGAACCTGCATCCAAGAACCTGTGGGTGGGGGCCACGGCGCAAACGACCTCGAACCTTAACCTTTTGTCACACTCCTCGATTATGCCCACGTTCACGATCCTGGATACGAAGAGACCCAACCGTTCGGTGAAAAAGATTATAAAAAAAAAGCAGGACGTTAATGGAGTCGAAGAGCAGATGCCGGACGTATCCGCTCTTCAACGTTTTATCTGAATCTGATATTGATATTAGGTGTTTACTAGACCTCAGATATGGTCTCGTTGCCTTCGGATATATTGTCCTCCTGCATCTCGCCGTCGGGTGTCACTAGGTCCTCTGACGTTTCTGCCACGTGTGCAGCACCCGCTTCAGAACCGGCGAAGGTCATGGTCACCGTCTGGCCATCCTGGAGCACATAATTGCTGGTATATTCGAGAGCCTCCTCACCATCGACCTCGAACTTCCACCAGGTTCCGGCCTCGGTCCAGTTCGTCATCACGCCGTCGATCCCGGTCACCAACGCGCCGTACGTATCCCAGGTCACGCTGACCTCGGTGGTTTCGTTAAGCAGATCGAGAGCGGTGGAGCCTTCGACCATCTCACGGGTGAACGTCTCATCGATCACACCATCGCCATCGTAGTCTACTTCCAGTACAGCGGTTATGACGACTTCAGGTGCAGGTTCCTCAACGACAGGTTCCTCAACGACAGGTTCCTCAACGGCGGGTTCCTCA
>DAOG01000017.1:261-6690 GCA_002501765.1 Methanosaeta sp. UBA204 | reverse complement strand
CTCAGCTGCAGGTTCCGCGGGCGCAGGTTCCTCAACGACAGGTTCCTCAGCTACCGGTTCCTCATTAGCAAGCTCGTGGGCCGTTCCCTCTTCAAGACCGGCAAAGGTCATGGTCACCGTCTGACCATCCTGGAGCACATAATTGCTGGTATATACGAGAGCCTCCTCACCATCGACCTCGAACTTCCACCAGGTTCCTTCCTCGGTCCAGTTCGTCATCACGCCGTCGATCCCGGTCACCAACGCGCCGTACATGTCCCAGGTCACGGCGACCTCGGTGGTTTCGTTAAGCAGATCGAGAGCGGTAGAGCCTTCGGCCATCTCACGGGCGAATGTCTCGTCGATTACACCGTCGCCATCGGAGTCTACCTTCAGTACAGCGGTTATGACGGCTTCAGCCGCACGTTCTTCGATAGTGGCTTCTTCGATTGTAGCATTCTCAACGAGAGCGACTTCCGGCACGTTTTCCTCAGTTGCGTTTTCTTCAACCGTGGCTTCTTCGATTGTAGCATTCTCAACGAGAGCGACTTCAGGCACGGCTTCCTCAGCTGCGGTATCTTCAATCGTGGCTTCTTCGATTGTAGCATTCTCAACGACAGCTACTTCGGGCACGATATCCTTAGCTGCGGTCTCTATGCAGATGGGCTCGAGCTGCGCCGCCGGTTTTCCTGCATCGATCGAATACGGCACGATGGAATCAGATCCCATCGTGTACTGATAAGGATCCTCAGATCCCATCGTATAGGGTACTATGCCTCCGGACCCCATCGTGTACTGATAAGGATCCTCAGATCCCATCGTATAGGGTACTATGCCTCCGGACCCCATCGTGTACTGATAAGGGGCCTCAGATCCGATCGAATATGATGGATTCTCTGAACTGCAAATTGTGTATCCCATCGCTGGCGATAAGATCAGAACAGCCATCAGAATCGCCGCTGAAAACGCCAAAAATCCTCTGGTCATGCGATCTTCCTCCTATCGAATATATTTAACATTAAGCTTACCCTCTCCTTTAGAGAATAACTATCTGGCTCAGTAACTTAACTATTCTTCGTATATATAGACTTTCGTAGAGATACGTTCTAAAAAAAAGCAACTGACGGCCGCTGCACCCGATCTCAACACGGTTTATATAAATTATCGACAAAACGTCTGCCGCCCGATAGAGCCTTCTCACCCAGGATGGTCCCCGTCTTCTGTTCTAGATGACCGGAACTCATCAGATCGGATCAGAGGGTCCGGCATCCTGATCTCTTTGGCGAGGATCAAGCTCCTCTCGCTCTTGGATCCGAGGGCATAGGGTGCATCCAAGTCGTGCATCACCAGACCCCCGAAGCCCCTGGAGACTAGATCTCGATGCCATTCCTCCACCTGTGCAGCGCTCTCCAGGAGCCTCTCCTCAGCAAGTGTGATCCCTCCAGAGAAGGGCTCTTTGGCATCACCGAGGACGCCGATCAGGCGCTTCCGCCGATGGGCGTAACCCAGATGGACCAGCTCTTCACCGCCCTGGTAAAGAAGATCGGTGACCATCAGCGAGGGCCCCGGTCCATCCTGCACCCTTCCGGGCGAGTCCTTGCGGTTGATGTATCTCACCAGCTCGGAGAACGGCTGCATCTTTCTATCCGCGGTCAGGATAAGCTCGCCTTCCATCACCAGGTCTCCCTTCAAGTCCATGGCATCCTTGGCCAGGTCCCATAGGGAGACGTTTCTGAGCCTGTTCGTATAGAAGAACATCCTGTCCTCGACCTTGTGCATCTGTAACCTCAGCCCGCCGTATCTGACCACATACGCCGCTCCGGGAATTGTCCGGGTCGCCTCATGAAAGTCGTTTGCCCTGCCCATGATCATGAGCCTCACCGGAGTCGGCGGCGCGATTTTCACCGTCGCGAGCTCCTTCCTGGACGCGGTGAGTGCTACCAAACCCAGCTCGGGCAGGCGCGCATAGGCGTCTTGGACTTGAATCTGATCAACGCCGAAGGTCTTCGAGATGGCCTCCAACATCAGAGAAGGACCGACTCCCACGTTCATCTTTCCCAGCACGGCCCTGACTATGTACTTGCTCTCCGAAGGGGTGGCGTTGAGAAGCAACCCTTTCAGAAGGGCCTTCTTCCGGTGGAGGGATCTGACCCCTCCCTGCTCCGATATGAGGCGGAGGGTGTCGTATACAAAAATAGCGTCAGACGGAGATAGAAAGAGGATGCGCTGGGGGCTGTCTCGAATCAGAACCTCGGCGAGGCTGCCCAGGTCGTCGCCGTCTTTGTATCTCTTTCCTCCAGACAGCTCAGCCAACGCATCCTGAACCGTTTCCGGACCGACCCCCATCTGGCGTGGCTCCCAGGACGGCCACAGCCCTCCCAGAAGCAGCCGGACCGAAGGCCGCAAGAGTTCAGGATGGAGGCTTTTCAGTAGCCAGGCCAGTGCATTCACCTTCTCCGCTCTGGTGGCAGCATGATATGCCAGGTCCAGCGTATCTGCGATCCTGGTATAGGGGAGCATTCGAACCTACCGTTTGATATCGATCGTCTTCAGGTCTTTAGTCGTCTCTACGAGTTGGTCGATCGTGAACTCCAGCTCTTCGAGAAAGGGTAGGGTGTGCTCGGTGGTAACCGCCCCTGGAGATGAGGCCGCGATCAGCTTCTCCTGTTCCAGAACCCGGAGAGAGTAACGGACCTTATGGCTGGGTATGTCCGTCTCTTCGGCCAGCTTGTGGATACCTATGGGTTCGTTCTCCATCACATATCTGAGGATGATCAGGTGACGTCTCAGCATATCGAGCTCTCTTCTCACCTTATCTGACAACATGTTCCCACATCCAGAGTTAGCACCTATGACAATATTAGCAGACCATCTCGATGCTTTATAACATCATTGATTTGGCATGGTGTTTATACTGTTCTGTCGCCCTGCGAGAGTATGCCACCGTCTTCCTGGACACTGCGCTTTTCGTGGTGGAGCGCTACCGTCTCTTCTGCCGAAAGAGGATTTCTGCTTCCATGGTATCGGGCGTCTCCATCATTAATTGTGGGCATCATTTCTGCTTGTACATAAAGTATAACTTTGCGTACTCAAGTAAATGTGAGCATAAGCGAACATTTTCTTGCGGCTGATACGGCAAGAACTCTGTAAATTTTAGCTATAAAGGTAAGTGACGACCATAGCGTGCATATATCATAATGAGTAAAGTTATGCCTGCATTGCCCACATCATATATATTTTTGTATGAGAGTTCTACCAAATTTAATTATCTTCACCAACACACCCCGCACACACATTGACTTAGTTCTGATTAACAATTCTTATTTACAATCCGGTAATTTTTATTTTGTGCCGACACTCTTATATATCGGCAGAACCTCACCTACATATAATCCCAAAGAATTGTTGAAGTATGCCCGTCTTACTTCAGACGGGTCTACTCTGCAGATCGTGGAGGAATAATCACGCGAACGCTGAACTCGGAGACGGACCTAATCCTGCTCAACGCAGGCGATGAAGAGTTAACCCTGACGTTTGTTCCCACAAACCGCGATATTTACAAGATATTGCTGGCCTGCCCTCGTCTCAAGAAGATCTGCATTCATCCCCACATCCTCAACAGGATGCCCTGCATCGGACAGACGTTACTCTACATGCAGAAGGTCGCGGTGGTGACCGATGACTATATTCCCTTGGGCGCCATCAAGATAGGACCTATACCTGCAGAGCTAATAGAGATCTCTTGACCGAGACCATCATCTCGTTGTATATCGTTGTATATTATTATATATAACGTATAACATTGTATACTCGGTCTTTCGTGTCTTTTCAGTACAGCTCTGATCGTCTCCTTCTAAGGAAGTCGATACCATGCCTTGAGATCACCCGCTGCTGCCGGGTGTCTTCTCTCCCCAGGATCTGAGGGGACGATACCCCGGTGACGACCAGCATGGTCCTGATGGTCTGATCCAGGTTTGGATCGATCTGAGCACCCCAGATGATTTGCGCGTCGGGGTTGATCCTATCGTAGACCTCCTCCACCACCGTCTCTGCATCTGATATGGTCATATCGGTCCCTCCGACCACGTTGACCAGAGCGGAGGTAGCTCCCGAGACGTCCACGTTGAGGAGGGGGCTGCGCAGCGCCCTCATCACCGAATCTCTGGCCCTATCTTCGCCTTCAGCCTCGCCCAGGCCTATCATGGCCACGCCTCCGTTATACATCACGGTCCTCACGTCGGAGAAGTCCAGGTTTATCAGGCCTGGCCTGGTGATCAGCTCGGTTATGCCCTTGACCGAACGCATCAGAACCTCGTCCGCGACCTTGAAGGCTGCCTGGAGCGGGAGGTTGGGGACGACTTCCAGAAGCTTGTCGTTGGGAACCACGATTACCGTGTCGGTGACCTCTCTGAGTCTTTTTAGACCCGCCTCGGCGTTCGCCATGCGTATGGTCCCCTCGGTGCTGAATGGCAGAGTCACGATAGATATGGTCAGAGCGCCTGCATCGCGTGCGGCTTCTGCCACCACCGGAGAGGCCCCCGTCCCGGTGCCGCCGCCCAGCCCACAGGTGATGAAGATCATATCCGCCCCATCGACCGCCGCCCTGATCTCGTCGATGTTCTCCTTGGCGGCCTCTTCACCAATGGAAGGCAGGCTGCCAGCACCCAGACCGCGGGTGGTGCGCCTTCCGAGGAGGAAACGCCGGTCTGCGTTTATGTGAAGAAGGTGCTGGGCATCGGTGTTCATGGCGTAGAGCATCGCCCCTTCGATTCCGGCCCCGGCCAGACGCTCGACGGTATTGGACCCGCCACCACCACATCCGATGACGCGTATGATCGTGGTGAGCTGTTCAAGGACCGATACCAGCTCCTCGTCACTCTCGACGGTGCTTGAAGGAATCGTACGGCCCTCAAGTTCGGCTCTGGTAAGAGCTTCTTCTATAATCGACTTCATATCCATCCTCTCGGGCGTGTATGTCCGACCATTCTATTAATCTATTGGTATATAGACTTATTCATAGTGGGCTTGGAGATTATACCAATGTTATCGATCTACGTCAGTCCAATTCCCGACGTCTGCACCTCCATCAGATGCTATCCGGAACCACCTCGCTCTTCGTATGACGTTGGTGGTTCAGCGCATAGAGTATCGCCCCAAAGCCCAGGCTGATGGATACCAGCTTTATCAACCAGCCTGCATAGGGTATCACGAAGAGTACGTTCAGGATCGCGTACCCTATGGTGAATACGAGCATGTCGTTGAGATCCGGCTTCAGAGCGGCGGAGATCTTACCGCCCAGGCTGTAGGAGACGAATAGGTTGGTCAGCATCAGCGTGGCGACGAAAAATAAACTCAGAATCACTGCGAGCGGCAGACCTACGACGGTTACCGCAGAGATGATGATCAGGATCACCGTGGCTACTATGAGAACGAAACCCATTAAGGCCTTGATAGTGGTCGAATCTCCGATCTCGCTATCGACGGCAGCCACGCTGGACGGGAAGAGCCTGAGGATTATAAGCCCCACTATAAAGAACCCCGCTATGATGAGAACGTTAAAGGTGCTCATCCATCTCGATGCTTCGTCCTCCCACATCATGTCGGTTTTTGCCCTTTTGAAGTCTATCTTTCCTGCGGTTCCCACGTTCTGGAAGCTATCGGCCCTCACCGTCAGGGTGCCGTTAATATTGCCCGCGTTGTAGACGCTTCCTCCTAATATGAGCACATCCCTGCCGATCTCGGAGGTCGATCGGATTCGTACCTGACCTCCCGCCACTACCACATTCCTGGCCACGTTGCTTCTGATGTTGATCATACCTCCTGCGGCCACGATCTTTCCGCCGACGTCGGAGTTCACGTTCACCTGCCCGCCGACGACGAAGAGGTCACCCTTCACCGGCGCGTTGATATCGATATCACCGCCTGCTATCACCGCGCTGTCGACAGGGGCGTTGATATTTATGGACTGACCGGTGATGAATAGATCGTCTTCTATCGGTTTGTCTACGGACACGACATCGTCCCCCAGTATTACCAGTGCCTGTGCGCTCGAAGGCAGGAGGACGAATATCATAAGCAAGATGCCTAACCATCTCATTTTAGATCCCGAGTTTAGTTTGGCATCTAATCAAATAAATAGATTGTGTAAGAAATTATGATGCAAGCCTCTGCCGATGTGCGTCATGATGTGCATAATATACCAACCACCACGAACGCGGGATGGACAGATGACAGAGATTGGCACATTGGTGATCGGTTAAGACGAAAACCATGGTGTGTTGAGGGCTTAGGGTAGCAAATCTAGCGAGGTTTGATTGATCGAAGGGGGCGATGTATGCTCCTTTTCAGAGTGGGCGTCATTTCTATGACGCATAAATCGTGTGAAAAATAGGTCGATTATGTGACTCAAAATCCTTAACCGATCATCAATGCTTCGCGTGCCCCCTACTT
>DAOG01000017.1:0-198 GCA_002501765.1 Methanosaeta sp. UBA204 | reverse complement strand
TACCCGTCTGATGCCTTCCTTGAAAGTTGCTGCACCGAAGTTGATAACTCCTCACTCCAATGCGACGGAAGAGACTTCTTCCACATTCATCAACGAGTCCACCCCTTCGCGCCTTCGCGTCTTCGCGTGAGAGATTTATCCCAATGATCTCATCGACGAGCCCCACCCCTTCGTGTGCCCCCTACTTTCTTATTCACG
>DAOG01000068.1 GCA_002501765.1 Methanosaeta sp. UBA204 | reverse complement strand
ACCCAAAATCTTGTCAAACACGGGGTGCAAATCATCTCTGATGCCTGAACCCGAAGACACCAGGGTCAGGAGACTGACAAAGACGACCAACGACACAAATATTTTCCAGAGACTCGTGGTCATAAATTCCTCCGAGTTTAGGATCGCCGGACAGGACCTGCCCGGCTCCATTTTTATGGCATCTAACGGCACTTGTCAGACGCCTTTCGATATGAGGCCGACGGGCGCTATCCGATCGGCCTTTGGCAGATATCTACTCCGAAAGCACGCCCGCAACCGATCCTGACCAGGTGGTGCCGTCGCTGCCGTATCCCTCATAGCTCCCGGAGATCGAACCCTCATCCACGGTGAGGTGGAGCCTGTAGAGGGTGAAATCCTCCACCGATACCAGGTCCAGGTCCAGCACGTCACCGACAACGGTTCCGCTGGCCGTGAGCGGGCTGGAGGCGCCCAGCGCGGCAGGCGGCTCGTCCATCCAGTCTATCATGGATTTGATGCCTTCGTCGTGGGTCGCCGTAGTCTTGGCACTTTCTTCGTCTTCGGTCCCCGCGGCGATGTTTCCGCATCCGAATACCACGTCATCGATCTGATGTAGTACCAGGTCCGCGCGTCTGGTCTCGCCGTCCGTCAGCTCCAGGAACCAGTGTCCTGAGACGCTCGTCAGGACAGTCACCTCGCCGGCGGGCACACCCGGACTCATACCGGTCTTGCCGCCGATGACAAAGATATCATCCTGCATGGATGCGCCCACGTCCTGGGCGATCCCACCGTCGTCTCCTGTTGCGTTCGAGGTAGCATTCGAGGTAGCGTTAGTCGCGCCCGGAGCGTCGCTCTTCACAAGATACTCCTCGGTATGTTCAGTGCTCACTATTCTCAGGCCCTCGATTCCAAGCGGGTCCATCGCCGCTGCACACGCCCCAAAGGCGAGACAGAAAAGGAAGACCAAGGGTAGTACAACTTTCGTATTCGTCATAAACTATCTAACCCCCGTTTTACAAAGCTAAGCAACGTCCTCTCGATATAAAATCGTTTTGTTCGTTGTTTGCTAACTATTTCGGGTTTTGGAACATCTGAGGATGGGCGGCCCTGAACTCTTCGTCTTTCATCATACAGCGGTCCGATTTCCCCTTCAGCCACCTGTACCTGCCCATCTTCTTCCATATATCATTCAGGCTCTCGTCCTTAATGTTCCCGAAAGAGATGGGCACGTAGGCACAGGGTAGGACGTCGCCCGAGGCGTCCACGTGGATCCATCTCCGACCGGCGAAGCAGCCGAACATCTCCGGGCCGAGGAGGTAAGGGAAAGCCGAGACCTTTGGCCCCTCCAAAGACCGGTTCTTCTCTTTGTGGAACCGGGTCAGCCGGTCCACGTCGCCCTTGCTGAGGACCTCGTCCAGGTGCGAGGCCCACCTGCCCACTGCCACGATCTCGTAGAGGGACAGCTCGTGGGCGCCGAGTTCGATGGCGAGACCGTAGGCGTCCTCCAGATCGTCGATGTTGGCGGGAGATACCACCATGAAGAGGTCCACCATCAGGTCTGCGGATAGGGCGTTTCTGATGCCCGAGAGAGCATCGGCAAAGGCCCCGGCCCGGCCTCGGATCCGGTCGTGCTCCTCAAGGTGGGGGCTGTCGATGCTGATCCTGGTGACGTAGAGCCCTGCTTGTTTCAAGGACCGGGCCAGGTCCCCGGTCAGGCCATGTCCGCTGGAGAAGGAGGCGGAGATGGCCCTCGGGCCCACGTGGGCCACCAGCTCAGGCAGATCCTCGCGGTGCATGGGCTCGCCACCGTCGAAGGTGATCATGTAGGCCCCCATATCGAGACCTTCGTCGATCACCCTCTCGATCTCCCCGGAGGCGAGAACGGTGCCTGTTCTCTTCGGAGCGCTACAGTGGATGCACCGGTTGGGACAGGCCCGGATTATGGCCACCGAGACCTGGTCCGGCACCCTGCGCCTGGTGAGGGCGGCCACCTGGGCGGAGATCATCCTATCGAAGGCCTGGCTGGGCGCAGGAGGTATCCAGGTGGAGAAGACGATCTGGTCCGGTCCGGTGCTGATGGGCTTCTCGTCGGCGAAGATCTGGTTGATCCGGCGGATCACCGGCTTTGCTACGAGAGCCAGCGGCCCTTTGGCCTGGAACTCTATCCTGTTCTCCACGATCTCGGCCGCTATCTTCAGCAGAGGCTTTTCAGCAACTTGCATTCGTCTTCCCAGACCATCGCCATCTTGTCCACTATGTTGTCCAGCCGGTCTTTGATCTCCTCTTCGCCACCGATGCTGGCTAAGGCCCGTTTGGCCGCAGAGCAGTGGTCGTGGATGGTATCGGCGCAGAGCTTCAGGACAGCTTCGGGTGGATGATCTTTGTTGTATATGATCGGGAGGGTGACCGAAGACTTCCGGGATCTCTTGCCCTGGTCCGCTCCCGTGTACTCTCTGAGGTCGTCTGCAACCTGATAGGCCAGACCCAGGTGCATCCCGTAGCTCTCGAAGCCTGTGACGTCTTCTTCACCGGCACCGGCGATCAGGCAGCCGATCCCGGCCGACGCGGCCACCAGCGACGCGGTCTTCTTGGAGATGCAGAGGTAGTATTCCTGGGGGGTATTCTGGCAGGATAGGTCGAGCATCTCACCTTCGGACATCTCCATGCACGCCCGGGAGAAGGCCTTTATCACCGGCTGGTTGTAGCCGGATATGAGATCTATGGACCTTGATATCAGATAGTCGCCACAGAGGAGAGCCGCGTCCCTCCCGTACCTCTCGACGGTGCTGGGCGCGCCGCGTCTCTCTATCCCGTAATCGAGGATATCGTCGTGGACCAGGGAGGCGGCATGGACCAGCTCTACGGCTAGGGCGGCCTTCATCGACTCTGAGGCGGTGCCACCGAAGGCCTTGGTGGAGAATATCAATATCAGGGGTCGGACCCTCTTTCCCGGTGAGGAGATCGCGTAGTCTATGACCGTCCCCAGGTCTGAGAGGGGCAGACCTTCTGCCAGCCGCCTCAGCTCTTTCTCGATCTGGCGGTACTCGTCCCAGCCCTCGAACATCTTCACTGTGGTTGATTGGGTCTCTATTTATCTGTTGCGAAGAGGAAAGTTGGCGATCTATCTACTCTCCGAGCCTTTCACCACCACATTTTGTAGTATGTTTCTCACGTTGCCGGTGTTTCTTTGCGTGTATTATTCTGCAATAAAAGATATTATATATGATGCGTGAGAGGAGGTGTCATGATGAAGAAGATGATCTCCGGTTCGATGGCGCTCTTGGTCTATGTTTTTGTTTTTGTTTTTATCTTCGTCTTCGTCTCTGTACAGATCGGATCTGCCCAGATCCTGATGAGCGAATTCGATGAAAGCGATGAGGGCTGGCGTTCCGACGATGCCGGTCTATCCTGGCAATCTCCGGGCGGAAACGACGGCGGTTTTCTTCAGGGTAAGGGCGGCGAAGGCTGGTATTACGCGTCCCCGAAGTCCTGGGCCGGTGACTGGACGCGGTATGCCTACGGCAGGCTGAGCTTCGATCTGAGGGCGATCATCGCCGATGGTGATCCATCTTTCGCAGACCTTGTGAGGATATACGGGTCTGACGGCACGTACATCTCCTGGTCTGGCGATCTTCCTCGCGGCACCTGGACCGGCTACCAGATCACGCTGACCCCTGCGGCCTTCGGGATTGCCGAGAGCGAGTTTTTGATGTTCATGAGAGATGTGGACAAAATCGAGATCCTGGGCGGGTTCACCGACAGTAAGGATACAACAGGGCTGGATAACGTCGTCGTCGCCCCGCCACCCACCCTCGACCTGGCAAGCGACTTTGATCTGGGCGACAATGGGTGGCGGCCTGCCAACGATGTGGCCATCCGCTGGAGAAAAAGTGGCGGAGCTTCGGGCGGCTTTCTCATGGGAGAGGACCTGGGTGCCGGAGGAATCTGGTACTACGTCTCTCCTCGATCCTGGTCCGGCGACTGGACCGCCTACATCGGTGGTGGCCTGAACTTCGACCTCAAGCTCCTCGATGACGGCGGCGGAGAGACCTATCCCGGAGACCTGGTGAGGATCTATGCGTCTGACGGCTCTTTCGTCTCTTTCGTCTCATCTACAAGAAGATCTCCTGGTGCTTCATGGACCCGTTGGGAGGTCCCACTCATCCCGTCTCTCTTCGGGACCACGATGAACGAGTTTCGCAAGATCATGGGAGATATGGACCAGGTATGGATCAGGGGTGAGTACAGCGACAGGATGGACGTAGAAGGGCTGGATAACGTGATGGTGACCCTGCCGTCGGCGGGCGGCCGGACCTCCCGCTTCGACCGGGGCTGTGACGACTGGCGGCCGGGCAACGACGGGTCCCTCTCCTGGGGGGAGGAGACGAGCGGAAACGGGTACCTCCATGGAGAGGACCTCGGGAAGGGGAGCACCTGGTACTTCGCAACTCCACTATCCTGGTCGGGCGACTGGACACCTTATGTCGGTGGCATTTTGAGCTTCGACCTGATCGTCATTGACGACCGAGACGGAGACGACATCGCCGGGGATACTGTGCGGATATATGGGTCGAAGGGCGCTCGTATCTCCTGGTCGGGAGATCCTCCCGGCAAGACCTGGACCCATTACCAGGTCCTGCTGACCCCTGCGACCTTCGGCGAGTCCGAGAAGAGCTTCCTTAGGATCATGAAAGATGTCGAAGGGCTCTGGATCAAGGGCGAGTACAGCAACATGAGGGACAGCGAGGGGCTGGACAACGTAACGATAACCCTCGGGCCGGCGCCGGTTGTATAGTCGCCCGCCACTCCTGGAGAGGGGGTTGGGTTCCGTCCAGACGGGGCGCCCTCGCCGCTACAACAAGATTTGACAGCAGGTCTTGATACAGAGCCCAAAAACGACGTTGTACCCCGCCAGGTCCAGCTCTGTGATCACCTCTTGGTTCTCGGTTCCCGGCTGCAGCCAGAAGGTCGCAAACCCCTTCTCCTCGGCCTCTCTGGCCGTGGTGGGCACGTCCTCCGGCCGCCTGAAGACGTTCACGATGTCGATCTTTCCGGGCGCCTCTCTTATGGACGCCAGGACCTTCTCCCCCAGGATCTCCCGGCCCGCGTATCGGGGGTTGATCAGATGCATCTCAAAGCCGCATCTCTTCACCACCCCGGAGACGAAGTGGCTGGGCCTGGCAGGGTCAGGCGAGATGCCGATCACGGCGACGGTCCTGCTCTCCCGGAGAAGACGGCGGAGGGGGGCGTGGTATTGGATTATGGGCATGGGTGAGGCTCCTGGGATTCGGGGTGCTTAGATTAATTGGTCGTGGGTGCAGATCACTGAAGAGATTTCTAATGATCGATAGTATGCAACCTGTTTTTGGATTATTAGCAACTGAGCTGCATGTTTGTGATTTTTCAATGATTCGTGGTCGCGACCAAGTATCACATTATCCTGAATCAAATGCGATGTGGTTAATTATCGAGTCCCGCATACTCATGATGCATATCATCTGATCTCATATCGGCAAACCCAACCATGTGAAGATCCCGATCATCTTGAGACCTACGTAGAACATTACCAAGATGAAGACCTTCCTCAGTTTGTCGGCAGGGAGCCTGTGTGCAGCTCTCACCCCCACCTGTGCCATTGGGATACTGGCTATTGCCAGCGAGGCGAATGCCACCAGGTTGACATAACCGATGGAGTAGGCTGGAAGATCAGGAACGTAAAGTCCATTTAGTATGTAACCTGTGATACCACCGATGGTGGTGAAGATCATCATGGCCGTCGAGGTACCCACTGCGTTGTGCATCTTGAACTTCAGCGCAAGAACCATCACAGGGATCATCAGGATACCGCCACCGATGCCTATTATCCCTGTGACCACACCCATGGGAAGACCCCATGCAGCCCATATCAATGGGTCTTCGACAGGCTCCTCTTCCACCTTTATAGGTTTGGCTGTGAGCATCCTTATGGCGCCCAGCAGGATGACCATGCCGAAGACGACCTTGAGCGTCGCTCCCGGGATATGAGCTGCGATTGTGGCACCGATGAGAGCGCCTATGGCGCCGGCAACTCCGAGAACGATTCCGGCTCTCCACCAGACGACACCTCTCCTATGGTGTCCCCAGGCACCGCTCATGGCGGTGGGCAGCACGACGAGGAGGTTGGTGCCGAAGGCCTGTTTCACCGCGATGTCCAGAGGAACTCCCAGAGATGTGAAGACCCATATCTGGACAGGGACCATGATGA
The DNA here is from genome assembly GCA_002501765.1 of Methanosaeta sp. UBA204. GTDB lineage: Archaea > Halobacteriota > Methanosarcinia > Methanotrichales > Methanotrichaceae > UBA204. The sequence continues at coordinate 8,418 of DAOG01000068.1, read as the reverse complement.
AGCAGCCGCCAACGCCTAAAAGACCCCCGGCAACGCCCACGGCAATTCCCGTCAGGACAAGTGCTATGACTCCAGTTATGGGGTCCATGATCACATCCCTCTGATCTCCTCTTCCACCCTTTCCACCATCTTCATCACATCCTCTTCCCGATAATCGAGGGTGGGAAGCTTATCTATCCCCAGATCGGTGAGGACAAGGCAATGGTCGATGGCTCTCAGATCTCCCACCGCCTTCTCTGCGTATCTATTTTGAGATCCGTTTATCACGACCAGCGTCTCAGTCTCTTTCGCACAAACGGGCAGTATCTTCATGAGGTGGCCTCCATTTCAAATCCTAATGAGATATTTTGACGCTCTATATCTTAAAGCTTTTGCCCCGGATTCGTATTGTCTTCGGGCGGATGAGTGCATAAAACGCAATCGAGCGTTGCACAGATCGTATCAACTCCCGGACACAAATTTACCGCAAACTTTTTAACAATGGTTCAACTACGTTTGAGATGCGATCCATTGGGAGACGTAACCTCTTGGAGATTCGGCGACAAATCCTCGGTTGAACGATAGAATTGGAGAGCCGAAGATGAACAAACTATCATACAAATTATGCGATATAGACTCCATGCCCCCAGATATTGCATCTCAGGAGATCCTGGATAAGGTCTTTGAGATCTTTGCAGGAGGCGCCGACGGACTGATAGATCTGCTGAAGGTGCTGGGTAATCCGATACGGCTCAGCATCCTGAGGGCGCTGGAGATCAGAGACCTGTGCGTATGTGCGCTTGTACACATGTCAGGATTCCAGCATTCTCTCCTCTCCTATCATCTCAATCTCCTGAAAGATAACAGACTGATCGAGTCCAGGCGCGAGGGCAACTTTCAGATCTACGGCCTCACGCTGAGGGGAAGAAAAGCCATAAAAATCCTGGAGCTGCTGGAACTGGAGGTGGAATGATGGTTGGATCTCCTGAACTTGTCAAGCTCGTGAACAACGCAGTGGCAAACATCACGAGAAGAAAGATATTGATGCTGTTGGCCGAGGGGGATAGAGAAGTTGGGGAATCAAGGAGGCTATCGGTCCAGCCATGTTCGACCATCATCTACAGGTGCTGGAACAAGCGGAGCAGATCGAAGCGAATGAAGGGATCGTAGGACTTATGGTGGCGGCGTATACCTTGCTCTGGCCGAACAGATGACCCCATAGTCCCAAAAAGATCTTCACCCCCCATAACCGATGTAGCACCATGACCCTGCACGTGAACAAAAAAGGGCTCCGGGTCCTGGGGATAGCAGAAAGCTTCGTGAAGACCGAGCCCAAATCACAGCTCGCAGGGGTGGTCATGCGCCGGGACCTGAAGATCGACGGCTTCGGCTTCGCCAAAATAACCGTAGGCGGCAATGATGCCACCGAGGGCGTCCTCAAGATCTACGACGACCTGGACCGAAGAGACATAAACGCCCTGCTCCTGAGCGGGACGGTGATCGGCTGGTTCAACATAATCGATATCGAGAAGGTCTTCGACGAGCTGGACCTGCCGGTGATCAGCCTATCCTACGAAGAGTCCGAGGGGCTCGAAGGTTACATCCGGGAGTACTTCCCCCGGCCAGAAGAGAAGATCGACCTATACCGGCGTCTGGGATCCCGGGCGCCCGTCAGGCTGAAGACCGGTTACCAGGTATACGTCCGATCTCTGGGGGCGACGAACGATGAGACTAAGGCGTTGCTCAACGGCTTCACCCTCAACGGTAGGATTGCGGAACCCGTGCGAGTCGCCAGGCTCCTGGCCAGGTCGCTCTTCAGAGAATAACTGGATAAGCGTGAGTGAGGAGAGTAAGCCCCCTTCTGTTTTGGCGGCATTCGGCTTAGCGCCATACCCGAGCGTTGGCTGGACACCCATAGTCGCTCTTATTTTGGCTTGCACCCACAGGGATTCGCCATTTCATCTGCCTCCCGCGCGACCTCAGCCTTGCGGCATCATGGCATTAACGCGGTGCAGTATCGTTTCTGTGCCATTGCCAGGACTCTCGCCCTACATCCTCAAAGGATGTCTGTGCGTCCAGTGGTGGGGGGACTTTCCACACCGGCGAAGAATACGCCAGCGGCAGCCGCCCTTCCTCTCTCACGATGCTCATGTTATCCTGGCAGGGATATATATCTGACCCTTGCCATGCATGTCCTAAAAATCATACACCAACCCAGATGCCCCTCAATTTTTTTTTATTTAATTCTTACTTTTTGTAGCCAGACATCAACGCTGCCAGAGGAGATCGTCCAACCTGTGGAGATATAACCACCATCTCTAGTTGGTTGGACGGAGGAGCCCTCCTCCCTACCGGACTCATCGAAGAGATCGTCCCACTCCTTTACGCCAGCAGAATCGGTCTTTATCAGCCAGGCATACATCCCAGGTCCAAAACCGTAACCCGTAATGATATAGCTCCCGTCTTTTGTCTCTTCTACCGATGTGCCAAGATCGTAGTTCGAATCGCCGAAGCTAAATATTTTGCCCCACAACATCGTTCCGTTTGAGTCTGTTTTTATCAGCCAGGCGTCGCCTGTCATATCGTCTGTAGGAGCTAAGGGTGCGTTCGCACCGCCTATGATGATGTAGCCGCCACCTCCTATCGCCTGGACTGACGTTCCAATATCATCTCGCGATCCGCCAAAGGTTCTGTTCCATTGCTCTCTGCCATGGAGATCTGTCTTTATCAGCCAGACGTCCTTACCCCCAACACCGTAAGACTCCGTGCTACCTGTGATGATGTAACTGCCATCTATCGTCTCCTGGACTGATATGCCACCATCATCTTTGGCTCCGCCGAAGGTCTTATTCCAATGTTCTCTCCCGGAAGCATCGGTCTTTATCAGCCATGCATCTCCATCGCCTGCACCGTAGGACTCGGTCTTCCCTAGAAGGACATAACCACCGTCTTTTGTCTCTTGGACAGAATAGCCCCAATCGTAACTCGAGCCCCCAAAGGTCTTGTTCCATTGTTCGTTGCCAGAGTCGTCGGTCTTTATCAACCATGCATCGAAATTCCCGGTACCATAGGAGTTCGTTACGCCAGCAAGAATATAACTACCGTCTCTCGTCTCCCTGACCGAAAATCCGCTATCTCGACCTCTTCCCCCAAAGGTCCTGTTCCACTGCTCGTTGCCGGAAGCATCGGTCCTTACCAGCCAGGGATCGGAACCGCCAGCTCCCCAGGATGTCGTATCCCCCACGATGATATACCCCCCATCCTTGGTTTCCTGGACCGACCGGCCTGTATCAGAACCTCGACCTCCATAGGTCTGGTTCCAGATCACTCCTTGCGTATCAAAAATGCCGACGGTGTGTAGAATAAGTATCAGCATGAGCATCAGCGCTAAGCCTAACACCAGAGGCTCTTCGCTGAATTTTGTGAAGACCGTTAATGATCGTATCCTATGGGCAATACGCCGAGCAATCCTGAGCGGCTTATTCTCTTTCCGATTCGTCATAGCTGAAAATATCCTCAATTTTAACGCCAAAGACCCTTGCCATCTTGAAGGCGAGTTCTAAAGACGGGCTATATTTCTCTTTTTCTATGGCTAATACAGTCTGTCTCGTTACACCCAGTTTCTTTGCGAGCGCTTCCTGCGTTAGATCGTGCATCGCTCTGTAGACTTTGATCGTGTTCTTCATTTCAGTGACTCGTATCCGTATCTCTTGTTGTAGTATCCATACACGATTGAGTACAACACCATCAAGGCACAGGCAGAGAAGGCCAATGTAAAACCAGTAGCTGTAAACTCAGGATGTTCGTACCTCATCGCGATTAAAACGATCCCCGCCACGGCACTTATCACTGCAAAAACCTTTAAAGCTATCTTGGATGCCTTTTCGCTTATCCTCTCATCTCGTTCGTCCTTCACGATCTCTTTAACTCCACTCTTACATAAATAGAATAAACCGGCCCCTAGACCTATTAATACAATCACCGGTACTGGATTTCCAACTGCCGTAAACCAGCCAGCTAACGCTACTGTAGATACGATGATCATCATCCTGCAAATCTTAGAGCTTAGCGCATCCATGACACCACGATGTAAGCCTTGTGTTACATAAGGTTATATAAACTTTACTATTTATTGGCCAATAGTCGTTATACGATTTTGTAAAACGTTTGGCGAGTTATCTATATATAAATGTTCAATATAATTTTGGTACCTTGGTTTATGTACTGTCGGACATGTATTCTTTACTAATCGTAAAGCTTATATTACATAATGTTATAGATCAGTTACGTGGCAGTAATATGACTTTAAGCACTATATAGGAGTGTAAGTAACTTGATCGAAAGGATTGGAGTATTTCTGGGCTTGCTTGCTCTCATTGGGCTTGCAGCGGGTTCGAACGGGTTCCAAATCGACTCGATGACATTCTCCTTGGCCAGCGACTACATAAACATCTCCGGCAACGCCGACCTCACAAAGTACAAAGGCAGCGGCACTGCCGAGGATCCATATATCATCGAGGGTCTGAACCTGAAGGACCATGTTGGAAACGGCATAGTGATCAGGGATACAGATGCGTACATCCTGATAAAGAACTGTACTATGGAGAACTTGAGTGGAGGATATATGGGCCTCAGTGCCCTCGGTATGATCATCGATAACGCAAAAAATATACAGATCAATGATTGCAGGATATCCGGCAGTGATCTTCTCATCTCCAAAGGCGAGAACATCCAGATCGATAACTGTAATACCAGCACCATCCTATTTGATGGTGTAAAAAACAGTACAATTATAAATAGCACGTCTGGTCACTTTATAATTGAGCCCACGGGAGTTACGTTGATCGTCAGTCCCCCTCCTGGAGTCGTCCCATTCAACCAAACGAGGATACCATCTCAAAACTGTCTGATCAAGAGCTGTAGGGCAGGATGGGAGATGGCCTTCTTCGATTCTAAGGACTGTGTTGTCGAGGACTGCTACATCGAAAACGGCGGATTGTGGACATTTAATCTTGCCAATTCCACCTTCAGCAACGTTACCGTTGCAAATGGTACTCTGGGGATTCATTCGTTCTCATCGGAAAGCACAAACCTAACCTTTGAGAAGATGAACCTGATTAAGACAGAGATATACCTGGCAGGATTCGATCCAGCGGGTTACTCATATGAGCTGAGAAACAGCACCGCCGATGGAAAGGAGATCTACTACTACGAAGATAAGAAAGGGTTGAACTTAAAAGGTCTGAAGGCCGGGCATATCTGGCTCGTAAACTGCCCTGGAGCCATGGTGGATGAGGTCGAAGCCAATGGGGTTTTTGTGGTGAACTCCACCGGCGCAACCATAGAGAACTCAGAGATCGATCAGGACGGCATTCACCTGGCATTCTCAAAGGACTGTGTGATCGCCAACAGCACCTTATACAACCCTCGAAAGAGCTTGGTTGCGAAGACTGCGGGAATAATGCTGGATATCGGCTGCAGCAATAACACTCTGAGCCACAACATCATAACAAGGACCCGGAAAACCGGCTCTGACTATTCGAGCTCCCTTGGAATTGCCACCACACAATCCGGAGGCAATAACATCATTGTTGGCAACATAGTCAGGAATGCTGGGATAGGTGTAGAAGCTGGGAGGAACAACACCATTGTCGAAAATACAATGGTGAGTAACGTTGTAGGTATCAAGGTCTCTGATGATTATAATAAGATCACTCAGAACAACTTCATCTACAACGGCATTGATGCCCAGCAGAAGAGTGAGATCGCCTGGAAGAAGGTGAGCTTCACCAACAACACTTGGGATGGCAACTTCTGGACTTCCTACCAGGGCGTGGATATGGACGGCGATGGAGCAGGCGATACGCCTTATCTAGAGCCGGTGGGATGGCCGAGAGCGGGGGAGCGAGAGCCTGCAGCGGAGGAGCCGGTGGTGGACAGAGCTCCAAGGATGGAACCGTTCCAGTAGATATCAAGATCTACCGATGGTAGATGGTAGATGGAAGGATGTACAAAAAAATCGAATCGTTTGTGGCCGGTTGCAGGCCGCCGAGACTGGCAGCAGGAGGTAAGTTCGTCATCGTCCTGATGGCGCTGGCTGCGCTCTGCACCTTCGCGGTGGCAGAGGAGGACTCGGCGGGAAACGCTGCAAACATGTGGATCGAAAAAGGAAACGAGCTGTTCATGAACGGATCTTATGAAGAGGCCGTCCAGGCCTATGACGAGGGTCTGAAGACGGATCCACAGAATGCCTCTGCCTGGCACTACAGAGGAATGGCCCTGGCAGGCATGGGCCGTGGAGTGGAGGCTAACCAATCACTTCAGAAGGCCATAAAGTTCCTCGACCAGAAGCTCCTGGAGGACCCGGAAGACCTTGAAGCCTTATGGCTGAGGGCAGAGGGCATGGATCTCCTAGGAAGGAGTGAAGAGACCCTTGAGGCCTACGGCCGGGTGGCAGAGCTGAACTCGTCCCATGCTCTGGGCGCTTGGATAAGGGATTCTGACATCCTGGTGGCTCTTGGCAGGTACAACCAATCTGCGGAGGCATTCAACAGAGCCATGGCCCAGGTCCCCGCCAACCAATCCCAGTCGCGGTTAGAATTTCAGTGGCAGAGGGAGAACACCACTATGTTCACAAAGGCATGGCTTATCGACGGCCAAATCCACAGAGTCTCCATCGGATTGTACAATATCACCTCAAGATCATTCGACGAGATCCAGCAGATAAACTCCGACTTTGTAGCAGCCTTGCAGCTCAAAGGCAGCGCAGCTGATCTGGGCAGGCATGGCGGCACCCTCATGGGATCGAGCCTCAATTGGGATATGTACACCTTCGGACTGCCCAAGACGACAGCTCTGGCCATACCTCCGATCCTGGCCATAACCAGAATCAATCCAGGGGGTGACGAGTTCATCGAAGTCACCAACGGCCTGAAGGAGGCCATCAGCCTCCAGAACTGGAGCTTTGAGATCCAGGGCTTAGAAGTGATACTGCCAAGGTATTCTCTTCTGTCCGGAAAAGCTGTCAGGATTCATCTGGGCAGCGGCCTGGGAAATGAGACCGACCTGTTCCTGGACAGCAATCTAGAGCTGAACGATATAACGGGAAGCGTCTCCATGAGAGACGACTCCGGAGAAGACGTAGCCTCCCTGGATTACAGAACTAAGCTGAATGGTTCGATTGCCTACTCCACCACCGCTTTTGAGTATCCTGGGCCTGATGGAGGAAAGATAGTGCAGAACTTTGAAGGACAAAAATAGGAGGTGGTTGATGTGAAAGAAAAACTCGGATCGTTGGCTGCCCTCGGTGAGCTATCGAAGTTGGGCGTGGGGACCAGGCTCGTCGTCGTTCTTGTAGCTCTGGCGTCGCTTTGCGTCTGCGCCGCTGCCCAGGAAGATACGGCAGATTACTGGTACAAGGAGAGCGGGGAGCTTTTCGTTAACGGCTCTTCAGAAGAGTCTGTCAGGGCACTGGATAAGGCCCTGCAGATTGATCCGGAGAATGCCACCATTTGGCAGACCAAAGGCTCGCTACTATCACTCATTGGCAAGAAGGATAAGGCCAACATGGCCCATCAGAAGGCCCTGGAACTCTTCAACCAAAGCATCGAGAAGAACCCTGAAGATGCCGAAGCCTGGTTGCTCAAAGCCTATACCCTCAGATCGATGAACCGGCCGGAAGAGGCTGTCAAAGCTTACGATAAGGCCATCGAGCTATATCCTCACGGAAATGTGGATTCTTATATCGCCTGGGTGGCCTGGAAGAATAAGGCCGAGGTTTTGATGCAACTTGGAAGATACAACGAATCCGTTGAGGCTTATGACATGGCCATCGTGCAGATACCTGCCAACGACACCGAGACGCAGGCCTTTGTCTACGGCACCAAGGGCATGTCTCTTAACAATGTCGGCAGGTACGAAGAGGCCGTCGAAGCCTACGATAAAGTCCTAGAGATCTCTGATGAGCAATCTCACACCTACATGCCAGCCCTGCAAAATAAGGGAATGGTTCTCCTGGGCATGGGCAGTTACGAAGAAGCCCTCAAAACCTTTGATAGAGTTATTGAGATCGATCCAAACTTCGGGGGTTGGTACGGCAGGGGCCAGGCACTGAAGGCTCTGGGCAGATACAACGAGTCAATCACAGCCTTCGATAAATCCCTTGAGCAGTTTCCTGCAAATCCTCTGGTCTGGGTAGACAAGGGTGAAGCGCTGCAGACTTTGGGCAGGAATGAAGACGCCATAAAAGCTTATGACAAAGCCATCGAAACCGCTAGATCATCGCCATCATTCATAGATGAAGGAACATCGGCTAAAGCCTGGTATAATAAAGGTCTTTCTCTGAAGGCGCTGGGCCGCACCTCAGATGCAGATGCCGCCTTTGCCAAGGCAAAAGAGTTGGGGTATCAGGATGACCCTAGTGGAACGTCAAGTGTATGT
>DAOG01000067.1 GCA_002501765.1 Methanosaeta sp. UBA204 | reverse complement strand
GGGACATGGGGCATACTGTAACCAAACACGGAATATAACCGCAGAGTACGCGGAGGGGAAATAAATGGTTAAGTGCTCTGCGTTCCTCTGCGCCCTCCGCGGTTATTTTTCTTGTCGCAGGCCCTCCTTCGCGTCTTCGCGTGCCCCCTACTTTCTTATTCACGCGAAGACGCGAAGACGCGAAGTCCTGATGTTTGTTCCCAGAAAGTACAGGATTGCAATCGAGAGACCAATCAACATACCTGAGTAGTTACAGTTATACTTTATGTACAGCAAGAAGATGTTATACACTATATACAACAGGAACGGGCCGTCTGACCGATGATTGGGTCTAGGTATCGCCGTTCGTCCGGCATCGTCCTATCTTCGCACCGTCACGTCCATCGGTCCCTTGACCACGATCTCGTCCCGGTCGCGGTACTCGGAGACCTCCCCAACGACCTCGACTCGATCGCCCCTTTGCACCTTCTCTTTGACCATCTCCGCTCCGCACCGGCTGCTCACGAAGATCGGCATCTCGGTGGAGTCAAGGCGGATTATGAGGTGCCCTCCGCTCATGGTAGACTGGATCGACTCAACGATTCCCTCCACCGTGACCTCCGACGAATCGAGATCTCCCATGGCCCAGAAGGCCACAGAGAGAGAGCCCAGGGCCATGAATAAGAGGACGACGACTATCTTCTCCTCCTTCTGCATCCTCATGATCTCAGTCCGCCAGAGAGGAATGGAAGAGACGCTAAAAATTAAGCCACATACCTCTGCTGTCACGGAGGAGAGAGGCCTACTTCTTTCCTTCTTCCTCTGTCTTCCCGAAGTTTTCTTGATACGCCTTCTCGCATGCCTCCAGGCAATCTAGACAGAGGCCCATGTAGGCTCCCTCAGGGTTTGCCAGGGTATGCACATCGACCTTTACCGGTACAAGAGTCGGTTTGGCGAGTCCGCAAAGCTCACAATCTGCCATGCTAATTCATCTCCCGACACTGCCATGAACCCTTCTCCCTGTTGAACTTTTCCATCAGGGACTTAAACTCCGAAGAGGAATGAGACAGATCATGTCCCGGATAATCACCCTTCTATCGGACTTCGGCTCCGTCTACCCCGCCCAGATGAAGGGGGTCATCCTGGAAAGGGTACCGGACGCCGTTTTGGTGGACATCGCCCACGATATCCCCCCTCAAGACATAAGGGCGGGAGCCTTCGCCCTGATGATCACCGCCAGGCACTTCCCCTCGGGTACGGTCCACCTGGCGGTGGTGGACCCCGCGGTGGGAACCAAACGACTGGGGATCGTGATCAAAAGCGGCGGCCATCTCTTCGTGGGACCGGACAACGGCCTCCTCGTGCCGGCGGCAAGATCGCTGGGCAGGCCAGAGGCCCACGCAATCGCCCGCCGGTTCGAGGCATCTCCCACCTTCCACGGCAGGGACATATTCGCTCCTGTTGCAGCCCTGCTGGCCGGGGGCGAGCGCCCGGACCGTTATCGGAATTTAGCTGCTAGTGGTTCTTTCAAATGTTGCAGCCCTGCTGGCCGGGGGCGAGCGCCCGGACCGGTTCGGGCCCAGCGTGGTGCCGGTGGACCTGGACTTCGGGTCGGCGCAGGTATCTGGTGAGAAGGTCGTGGCCAGGGTCGTATACGTGGACCGTTTCGGCAACCTCGTGCTCAACCTGGAGCAGGTACCTTCGGGTGATCTGAGGCTCGTCGGCAGGGTGCTCAGAAAGGTCAGGACCTATGCAGATGCCGGAGGCATCGAACCCCTTATAACCATTGGGGGTCATGGCCACGCAGAAGTTGCGGTAAACCAAGGGAGCGCTGCGGAGCTCTTCGGGCTCGCAGGTGGTGACCGCATCGTGCTGGAGAGATCAAATTGTTTGGAATAGAGTTCGTGCCGAATGAGCCTGCCCTGAAGATAGGTTACATGGCAAAGCTGGCTGAAGATGTGGGTTTTGATACCATCTGGATCACAGACCATTACAACAACAGAGACGTCTACTCCACCCTGGCGGTCCTGTCCCTGGCCACAAACAAGGTGAAGCTGGGAACAGGTGTCACCAACCCCTACACCAGGAACGTGGCCATAACCGCGTCTTGTATCGCCTCCATCAACGAGGTCTCCGGTGGAAGAGCCATCCTAGGGATAGGTCCTGGAGACAAGGCCACCTTCGATGCCATGGGCATAGAGTGGGAGAAGCCTTTGACAGCGGTCAAAGAGTCGGTATCTGCGCTCCGGGATCTGTTGGCCAGAAAGAAGATAACCGGGCACGGGATGAACGGGGCACAGCTGGCCTTCAAACCAGGAGAAATCCCCATCTACATCGGGGCTCAGGGGCCGAAGATGCTGGAACTGGCAGGCCGGGTGGCGGACGGGGTCCTGGTGAACGCCAGTCATCCCAGTGATTTCGAATACGCCGTGCCCCTGGTGCAGAAGGGCGCGGCAGACGCAAAACGGAGGACGGAAGATCTGGAGATCTGCGCCTACACCTGTTTCAGCATGGACAAAGATCGAAAGAAGGCGGTGAACGAGGCCAAGATGGTGGTGGCCTTCATCGTGGCCGGATCGCCGGATACGGTCATCGAGAGGCACGGCATAGATCCAAAGGACGGCAAGGCGATCTCCAGTGCCATAGGCAAGGGCGACTTCGGCGGCGCCCTCGGCGCGGTCAGCGATAAGATGATCGAGGCGTTCTCAGTCTGCGGAACCCCCGGCGACTGTAAGGCTCGCATCGGAGAGCTGATGGATACCGGAGTGACACGGATAGTGGTGGGATCCCCCATCGGGCCGAACAAAGAAAAAGCGATAAAGCTGATCGGAAAAGAACTCTTATGAGAGGTTTGTACATAGGGCGGTTCCAGCCCTATCATCTGGGTCATCAGGTTGTCCTCCAAAAGATCGCCCAAGAGGTAGACGAGATCGTGGTGGGGATCGGGAGCGCCCAGGAAAGCCACACCCAGGAGAACCCCTTCACCGCAGGAGAGCGGGTCACCATGATCGCTGGCGCTCTGAAAGACCTGGAGGCGACCTGTTACGTCATACCTCTAGAAGACGTGGCGCGGAACGCTGTCTGGGTCTCACACGTCAGGGCCATGATCCCCAGCTTCGAGGTGGTATACTCCAACAACCCTCTCGTGGTCAGGCTCTTCACCGAGGCAGGAGTGGCAGTCAAAAGACCGCCCATGTACAAGCGAGAGATCTACTCCGGCACCAGGATCCGGGAGATGATGCTCTCCGGCGCAAACTGGGAGGGTCTGGTGCCGGAGCCTGTGGCCGCGGCGATCAAGGAGATCGACGGCGTCGATCGGCTGAGGACCGTGGGCAAGGACGACGGGGGATAGAATGCTCACCTGCTTCAGGCCCGCGTTCCCCTTCGAAGAGGTTCTGTCCGCGGTCGGATTTACTTGGAGTACTCAATTCATATATTATGCAGAAAACAAATAACGTAACTACTCAGGTACCTA